>JAGUZN010000432.1 GCA_020060775.1 Armatimonadota bacterium | reverse complement strand
GATGGCAGAGGCGCACGGCAAACCTACAACGGTAGGTGCACAGCCCCAAGCACCCTTGGCATCAAACGGTGAATCAATCAATCAGGCGAGCACGCAGCCGGCACAATTTTCGTCGCCACAGCTCTCTCATGCACAGGTGAACGCGCCGGTGGAGGTCACTCCTGAAACGCCGAGCCCCGTGTCCGCTCCAACTGCGAGCAGCGCACCGGCAACATCAGCCGGCGTCACCGCACAGGTTGACCATCAAACAATGCCGATTTACGCCGATCGGCAGGAGCCGTCAGCGGCGCCCGCAGTGACCGAGCCGGAACACGTTGCACCACCCACCGCCGTCCATGCTGCGGCGCACACAATAGCCAAGCACGTATCAGTGACCACAGATGCCGGCGGAGCAACGGCTTCGGACGTGTCGCAACCACAACCAGCATCCTCAGTTTTCCCGACAAAAGAACAGGACCAGGCCGCAACAGCTCCCACGACATTGCGGCAGCCCGCCACAACTCCTGATCTGGCGGCAGCATCCGCAACACCGCAGGGCCTCGTCGCGAGTGGAACGTCCTCAGGCGAGCCGACGGCACAACCGCACGGTGTGCCGGCAGAACAGCGGACGGCTATCACGACCAAGCCATCGGGTGAGCCAACTGTTGCCGCATCGGCATTGCCGGCACAAACGAATGAACACAGGGCGCACCACGTCGCGCAGGCCGAGGGAGCTTCACCCCGCCCAGCGTCTATACCTGCCCCATCGTCGCCATCAACAGAGCCTGCAGCAGCGGAATACGCCATGTCACAACCCACCGTGGCGGGGGTTGCAGCCACACCGGGGAGTGCTGTATCTGTCCCGCGTGACGAGGTTGTTGTCCCGCAGCACAAGGCGCAGGACGTGGATACTGCAACCGTTGTGACGCCCCGACTGGTGGCGAGTGCTGTGCAGGAGACGCTCTCCGCTCGCGAAGCATCCGTGTTAGCCCCGCTGCAGCAGGGGACGCCCGCACAGGAAACCATCATTCCGGCACAGGTGCAGCGGGTGCTCACCCCGCCTGCCGAAGTCCACGTTCGTGAGGCCGGCGCGCAGACATCGCAGCATAAGATGCAGGTCGCAAACGCTGCAACCGCGATGACGCCGCCTCCCGTAGCTGACGCTGTGCAGCAGACGCCCCCCCCGCGCGAAGAGTCCGCGCCGGTGGGTATTCCACCGGCGGCGACCGTTACTGGCGATCCGGCGGGACGCTCTGCTCTGCCGGAAGAGGTCACATCTTCGCCGGTGCCACAGACAGTAAAGCCACCGACGGTCGAGTCAGTTGCAGCAGAACGGCAGCCGGCTCCGACAGCACACCGGCCGTCTGCGCCTCCAGCCATGGAAGAGCATATGCCCACCACGCATGTCGAAGGGCAAGTGCGGGTGACTGTAGCGCAGACACCGCAACCGGAGCATCCCGTCCGGCAGACAGCAACACCTGCACCACGCTCTGCGCATGATGCCCAGCTCGCAGCACAGCAGGTGACACAGGCTTGGGCCGCGGCGCTCGCCGGGGATGAGGCGCAGCCATCCGTGGCGTCTTCAGACCCTGAGGCAGTCACTCCGCAAACAACGCCGTTCGTAACCGTGATGCACAACGGCAAGGCATCAGAGGAATCGGCCCTGGTGATGCCACAGGCGAAGACAGCAGATGTTGACGCCCGGACCGGGGCATCCATGGCGACGGCCCCACGGCCTGCGGGGCATGAACCGCCGATGGCGCAGCCTGCCGTTGCCCAGAGCAGGCCAATGCCTGACGCGCCTGCTGAGATGACGAGTACCACCGACCGCGGCGATGCCCTGTCATCCTTTTCAACCCTGTCGACCGAGGCTGCACAACGTCCGACCGAAACCCAAGCGCGCCTCGTCGAGACCCGTGATGTCCAGGCCTGGAAGGTGATCGAACAACTGGCAACCGCTGCGCGCTTCCATGTGCATGGTCACAGTCGGGAACTTTCCGTACGTTTGGACCCTCCCGAGCTGGGCACGGTGCACGTAAGGGTGGTGGTACAGGCGGATGGCCAAGTGGTCGCACAGATTCAGACGGCCTCGCCTGCCGTGCGTGAGATGCTGGACGGGCGTCTTGCCGAACTGCAACAGGCGCTCAACCAGGCCGGTCTCACCATCGAAGGCTGCTCGGTCTCCCTGAACTCGCATGGGAATCCGAGCACGGGACAACGCGAAGGTGAATCCTTCAATCAACCGGCCTGGACAGGACAAGCTGCTGGAAGGACCCAGCAGCAAGGCGAGGAGGCTTTCGCCTCCGAGCCACCGGCCACCGTGCGCCAACATCTCGGACTTGTAGATTACCTTGCGTAAGCGGGAATGCCAGCGGAGGAACAGTGATGTCGACAATCGCAACAGACTACGCCACCTATGCGGCGAGCACCGCCACACCGGTGATGCGCGAAGTGAAAAAAGAACTGGACCGCGATGCGTTCATGAAATTGCTCACCACACAACTGCAATACCAGGACCCGTTGAAGCCGATGGAGGATCGGGAGTTCATCGCCCAATTGGCTCAGTTTAGCTCCTTAGAACAGATGCAGCAGACAAATCAATATATGCAAGCAATGGTCTCCAGCATGCTGGGCACCAATGCGGCTGGCTTGGTGGGGCATACGGTGACGGCACAAACGCCTGAGGACGCGGCGGCGTTCACCGGGCGCGTCGACGCCGTTACCTTCATCGATGGTATGCCGCAACTGGTGATCGGCGACCGAACCGTGTCGCCGATCTACATCACGCGTATCGAGTGATACGCAAGGGATTCGCAGGCGACCGATGCCAGAACAGGGTGGGGCTGAGCCCCCATCCCGGCATCGCCGGAGCAGGGCGCGACACGCAACGCACCTCTCCCAGCGCCGGATCTCTGCCTCAAGGATGAAAAATGACCGAGAGCCTGCCGGGGCGTTGTCCCCAGCATGGCGCTCACCCATGACGTGTTGTCGTCCATGGGGCGGCAACCATTCATCCCTGATCGTACAGATCTGAGCACATGAGGAGGGACACACATGAATTCGATTTACGCAGGCGTCACCGGCATGGTGGCCCATCAGATGGCCGTCGATGTCATCGCCAACAACATTGCCAATGTCAATACCGTCGCCTATAAAGCCGCACGCGTGACTTTCGAGGAAACGTTGAATCAGACATTGTCCGCAGGCAATTCGTCCGGCGTCAACCCCATGCAGATCGGCAAAGGCGTTGGCATCGGCACCATCGACAATATGATGGGACAGGGGAACATGCGCCCGACCTCGCGCAACCTCGACCTGGCCATTGTCGGCGATGGGTTTTTTGTGATCGGAGAGGCAGCCGAGCAACGCTTTACGCGCGATGGCGTCTTTCAACTGGATTCCGACAATCGCTTGATCATGGCCAGTAATGGCATGCGCGTGGTGGGGTGGACGGCGGATGTCGTATCCGGCGCCATCGATACGGAAGCGCCGCCAAGCGCCGACATCTACGTCCCGGTCAACACATACTACGCTGTGCCCACCACGGAGGTCACCCTGGGCGGCAACCTGGATGCCACCACGGCAATCGGTGGTACCGTCGATACGGCGTACTACGTGTATGATTCGTATGGCACACAGCACACCGTGACCGTGACGTTCACGAAAACTGCCGCCGCCACCTGGGCGTGGGCGGCCGCCAGTCCAGATGGCGCGCTGGCCATCGTAGCGCCGGGCACCAACACGTTAACCTTTGATGAACATGGCAATATGACCTCCTCCGCCGTGAATGTCGACTTCACGCTCACCACGCCCAACGGCGTGACCAGCCCGATGCGCATGTCGATGGATTTTTCCGCGGTGAAGGAGTTGGACGGTTCCAATAGCGTGATGGCCAACAGCCAGAACGGGTTGCCCATGGGAAAACTGGACAACTTCACCATTGAAGCTGATGGGCAGATCATCGGCTCCTTCAGCAATGGCGCCAGCCGGGTTCTTGGTCAGATCGCCATCGCCCGCTTCAGCAATCCGTCCGGTTTGCGAAAAGATGGTTATAACCTGTGGACCGTGTCTGCCAGCTCGGGCGAGCCGGTAGTCAACACACTCGCGGATGGCTCCAGCCAGGTGCGCAGCGGCTATCTGGAGATGAGCAACGTCGATCTGGCGACGGAGTTTGCCAACCTGATTATCATCCAGCGCGGATTCCAGGCCAATTCACGTTCCATTACCACTTCCGACGAGATGATGCAAGAACTGCTCTCGCTCAAGCGGTAATCCGTAATACGGGCGGGTGCAGGCACCATGCATGATGCACCCGCCCGGTGTATTGGATCCAGGGGGCAAAGAAGGGGGACAGATGATTACTGTGACCCGCATCAATGGCGAAGAGATCGTCGTCAACGCCGGACTGATCGAGTTTATCGAGAAGACACCGGATACCGTCATCAGCCTGGCGACAGGCCGCAAGCTTATGGTGCGTGAAAGCATCGATGAGGTGATCGACCGTGTGCTCGCCTATCAACGGCGCATCGGTCATTCAACCGTCGTGCCGGTAAGTCCGGATGACGATATGGAATAACATAGCGATTGCATTGGAGTAGTAGCAATGGACCTCGCAACCGTCATAGGCATCGCGTTGGCCTGGGGGGCATTTTATGTCGCGCTCATCATGGAGGGCGGTCATCTGGAGTCCCTGATTGAGCCCTCAGCCGCCATCATCGTCTTCGGCGGAACGTTTGGCGCCACCATCATCAGTTTCTCGCTCAGACATCTCACGAATCTGCCCAAGGTCGTCAGACAGGCCTTCTTTACTAAATCGTTGGATAGCCTTGAGGTCATCCGCTTGATCGTTGGTCTCTCGAAGAAGGCCCGGCAATCCGGCATCCTGGCGCTGGAATCCGAAGCGCGGGTGATCGAGAATGAGTTCCTGCGCAATGCCGTGCAACTGGTGATTGACGGCACGCAACCGGAGATGGTGCGCGAAATTATGGAGACGGAAATCGCCTCCATGTCGACACGCCACAAGGTGGGCGCAGAAATTTTTGCAACCCTGGGCGGGTTCGCGCCGACGCTGGGCATTATCGGCACGGTCATGGGGCTGGTGCACATGCTGGAAAACCTCGACAAACCCGGAGGCATGGGGCCGGCCATCGCCGCCGCATTCTGCGCCACCCTCTACGGCGTGATGTCCGCCAACATGCTGTTCCTGCCGATCGGCAGCAAGTTGAAGGCGCGCAGCCATGAAGAGGTCGCCGCGTATGAACTTGCTGTTGAGGGCATCCTCGCCCTGCAAGCCGGCGATAACCCCCGTGTCGTGGCGCTGAAAATGCGGTCGTTCCTCCCGCCCGATGCGAAACGGAAGCTGGATCAAGAGGACTAAACGCCGATGGCACGACGGAAGAAACAGAATCACGAGGGAGGACATGAGAACGCCGAACGGTGGCTGCTCACCTATGCGGACATGATCACCCTGCTCATGGCCTTCTTTATTATGATGTACTCCATGTCGGTCATGAATCTGGAAAAATTTCAGGCTGTGGCCTTTTCCATCCGCAGCGGGTTCGGCGGCGTGCTGAAAGGCGGAGGCAAGCATATCATGATGCACCCGCCGAAAACCGATGGCAAATCCAACCGGCAATCTGAAATGCGGCGCATGTCGCAGGAAATCGAAGAGGAATTAAAAAAGCAGATTGGCGAGAGCAAGCTCAAAGGCAAAGTGCAGGTGAATCAGGAAGCGCGCGGTGTGGTGATCAGCGTGGCCACTGATGGCATGATGTTCGATCGTGGATCAGCCGACCTCACCCCGCTGGCGCATGAAATCCTGCCAAGCATCGCCGGCATCCTTGCGAAACTCCCCAATGAGATTATGGTGGAAGGACATACCTGCAACCTGCCCATTCGCACCGCGGTCTTTCCCTCCAATTGGGAACTTGCATCGGCGCGCGCCTGTCGTGTGGTGCGCTACCTTGGCGAGCATGGCGTGGCGATGAGGCGCTTGAGCGCCGTCGGCTATGGTGAAACGCATAAGCGCGTCCCCAATGATACCGAGGCGCATCGCGCCATGAACCGTCGGGTAGATATCCTTATCGTTGGGGAACAACAGAACGTGAACGATAAGGCGATTGTGCCGAAGACCGTGAGCAAGCCGGAACGCGAATTTCAGAAAGTGCAACCGCATATCCCGAAAGTCTGGGAAAAGACGGGAGAATAGTGCTATGAATAAGATTGTCATAATTGTGCTGTTAGTAGTAGGCGTGGGCCTTGGCGCTGGTGGCGCCCTGTTCCTCAAGCTGCCGAAAGGGGGACATGCTGCCGAGAAAGAGCCGCCGACGCACATGCTCTCACTCGAAGAGCGCACCATCAACCTCGCGGATAAGGGCGAGTCCCATTATCTCAAGTTGTCCCTGGCATTGGAAATGATGGGCAAGGGGAGTATCGAAGAATTCGCCGAAGAGAAGAAGCCACTGTTGATGGACCGCATGATCAGCGTTGTGAGCTCCTACCGGTATGAAACGCTGCTGGTCGCTGAAGGAAAAGAAAAGCTCAAAAAGGATATGGTTGAAGCATTGAACAAAGATCTCGAAAAACATGGCTGGACGGTGAAAGAGGTGCTCTTCAGCGATTTTGTCATGGAATAAGCTCGCGGACCAGTCCCGCCAATATCAGCAGATTGCCCTCCCTCCAGGGCGTGTGTCGGCTAAAGTCGGCAGGCAAGCACGCCGAAAACGTATACTGGAGGGCACATTGAATGCTGAGTGGGCTTTATGCTTCAGCGTCCGGCATGTTGACGCAGCAACAGCGCTACGATGCGCTGGCGACCGATCTGGCCAATGTCAGCACCAATGGCTACCGTCGGCAGGTCACGGCGACCCGAGCTGTTGATCGTGTGCTGCAGCAGCAGATGGCCAATGCCCCCGACAACCTGTTGGCGTCGAAAGGCCGGTTCCTACCCAAACTCCTGCAGGCCATCTCGACGGTTGATGAAGCGCCGGGCGCGATTCGCGCCACCGGCAATCTCACCGACTTTGCCCTGCGCGGCCCTGGCTACTTCTGCATACAAACCCCGTACGGGGAAGTGTATACACGTGATGGCAGCTTCACGCTCAACGCCCAGCACCAACTGGTCACCGAGAACGGCGACCTCGTGCTCGGTGAGCGCGGGCCGGTGACCGTGAACGGTGCCGAGTGGGAAGTCACGCCGAAGGGCGAGATCCTGGTCGACGGCACGCTCACTGATAAATTCAAACTCGTTGATCTGCCCAACCTGCAGGGGGCGCAGCGCGTCGGGCGCAATCTCTGGGCTGCCCCCGAGACCCGCCCCGCCGCATCGACCGAGATCGCGCAACGCCATCTGGAGGGCGCCAATGTGAATGCCCTCTCCACCATGGCGGAACTCATCGCCAACACCCGACTGTATGAAGCCAACCAGCGCAGCCTGCAGGCGCAGGACAGCACGCTGGAACGCGCAGTGAACGATATTGGACGCGTGTAACGCCGAAGGACCAACCCCATTGATCATCCGCCTCACGGCGGTTGCGACGCACACCCTGCCACGACAGGAGGCACGAAGACTATGATGCGCGGATTATGGACGGCTGCCAGCGGCATGACCGCCCAACAAACCAACCTCGATATCATCGCCAACAACCTGGCGAACGTCAATACCGCCGGCTTCAAGAAAAGCCGCGCCGACTTCCAAGATCTCGTCTATCAGACGATGTGGGCGGCCGGTAGTGCCACCGGCGACGGCGCCAAGGTGCCCACTGGCCTGCAAATCGGGCTCGGTGTGCGGCCGGCGGCGGTGCAGAAAGTCTTCACCCCCGGCTCCTTCAGCCGCACCGGCAATCCTTTCGACCTAGCGATTGAGGGCGATGGTTTCTTCAGCGTCACCACCCCGGATGGCACGCTCGCCTACACCCGCGACGGCGCCTTTAAGCCGGATGACACCGGGCGACTGGTCAACTCCGACGGCTATGTGCTGTCACCCGAGGTAACCATTCCTGCCGGTGCCACCAATATCACCGTCGGCCCGGACGGCACCGTCACCGTGACCATGCCCGGCCAGACCGACCCCGTACAGGTGACGCGCATTCAGGTCACCCGCTTCCCGAACCCCGCCGGCTTGAGCAGCATCGGGCATAATCTCTACGCTCCCAGTGGCGCCAGCGGCACGCCCATGACTGGCGATCCCGGCACCCAGGGGCTGGGCACCATTGCCCAGAACACGCTGGAAATGTCCAACGTCGCGGTGGTGGAAGAGATGGTCAACATGATCGTCGCCCAACGCGCCTATGAAACGAATTCCAAAGCCATCCAGGCGGCTGATGACATGCTGCAGATGGCCAACCAGTTGCGCCGGTAATAGGCCGCGTCTGCGCGTAAGGGGATAACGATGCTCCGCATGCTCATGACAACCGCCATATTGATGCTCGGCCTGGCCGCGCTTGCCGCCGACCTCACGCTGTCGCCCACGGCGACCGTGTACGGCGAGCGCTTCACACTGGGCGAGATTGCCGTCGTGCATGGCGAGCCGGCGGAAACGGAGACCTTGAGCACGCTCGTTGTAGGGACATCGCCGGTACTCGGCGCCACCCGCGACATCTCGCTGGGCATGATCCGCGTGCGCCTGCGGCAAGCCGGGTTCGACCCGGCGGCCATGACCATCACCGGCGCCGATGCCGTGCGCATCACCCGCTTTGCCACCCAACTGCACGGAGAGACGCTGGCGGATACCGCGCTCGCCTGGCTGCAACAACACCAGCCCGAGGTCCAACAGGATGAAATCGTCTGGATCCCATTGCGCATGCCCCGCGACCTGACCGTGCCGGATGGTGCGATCGACCTGCAGTGCGAATCAGCCGGGGGCGCTGTGGGCACGCTGCGATATGTGGCCGTCACCGTGCGCGTTGACGACAAGCCGGTTAACCGGCAAATCGTCACCTTCCGCCTGCAGCGTTTCGCCCAGGTGCTGGTCACCACCGCCCCGATTACGCGGGGTGCCGCCTTCACCGCGGCAAATGTCGCCCGCGAGCGGCGTGAGATCACCACCCTGGCGCAGCCGCCGCTGCGCGAACTCGAGCAACTCGCCGGCCTGAGCGCGGCCCAGCCGTTGGCCATCGGCGCCATACTCACTGCCGGTGCCACTGCCCGTACCCCGCTGGTGCGGCGCAATGATCGCGTGCGCGTCATCGCCGACTGCGGTGCGCTCACCTTGACGCTCACCGCCACCGCCT
>JAGUZN010000072.1 GCA_020060775.1 Armatimonadota bacterium | reverse complement strand
GCTGATCACGTGCTGCAACACCGAAGCGGCCAGGGTGATGCCTGTTTCCAGCGTCGCGTACTCACCCTCGCCGGCGTGGATGCCCCCCTGCAAATCGAGAATCACCTGCACCGATCCGGAATGACGATACTCATACTCTTTGATCGCCAGTTTCCCGGTATGCGCGGTCGCCTTCCAGTGCACCTTGCGCAGATCGTCGCCCTGCACATAGGGACGAATCCCGTGGAAGTCGGCGCTCTCTCCGGCATGGCCCACCGGGCGCACCTCGGTCGTCTGGCGTCCGGATTGCCCGGCAAAGATGAGTTCCGGCACAGGCAGGGGGTGCGGGTAGACGATCACCTCAGACATCTCCGGAATGGTGCGGTTCACATACAATAGACCCAGCGGATCGTGCGCGCGCATGACGAGCGGACCCAGACGGTAGTGCCCGCGTGCGGCTAAACGAATGACATCCGGCACCCTCAGCACGCGGCTGCCGCTCCCGGCCTCGTGGGTGAACTGGTGGCGCACGCCGGCCACAATGACGTTCTGCGACCCTCCACCTTCAGTCATCAATGTCATGCGGCGGTGGGTCATGCGTCCGGACACGAGGTTCTCATGCTGATCGAAGAGTTCCAGTAAGCGCCAGCGGCTGCGCGACTCCGGCAGAACGATCTGCGCGGTGAGCGGATCGCCGGCAAACGCCGTGGACGTGGTCATTTCGCGTGTGCAGCCCATGCCGCTCAGGGAGAGGCGCACAAAGACAAACGACCCGATGAGCACGGCCAGACAGAAAAAGGAGATCATGTACATGAGCGGGGAGGAGTGCACGAACCCAATAATGAAAAAGAGCAGGCCGGAAAGACCGACCATGCGGCCAAGACCGGTGAGTATGCCCATGTTTGCCCTCCCCAACGGCGAGGTTCGCCGTGCTGCCCACATCGAGACCGACGCCTCGCCCTGCCTCCGTGCGGCCGGTACGGTCAGTGTTCCCCACGATCTGCTGTGTTCAACATCGCTGAAGGAAATTCCTGTTCTCCGCCTGGTACGAACGCCGGAACGCGTGACGATGCAACGCCAATTCCGGCGAAATGCACAGAAAGAGTTTGTCCGGTCGCCGGTTTATGGTAGAGTTATGACAAACGGACAACACGCCGGGCGGGTGCGGCCACCGACCATCCTGCCGCATCCTGCGCCGAATCGCATGGAAGAGGATCACCATGTCTCACCCAATTCGGACCATCATAGCCACTGACTGTGGGAGCACCACCACCAAGGCGATCCTGGTGGAGGGAGACGGCGAGGCGTATCGCCTGGTCGCGCGCGGCGAGGCGCCCACCACCGTGGAAGCCCCGTTTGATGATGTGACCATCGGCGTGTTGAACGCGATCGCTGAACTGGAAGACCTCACCGGCCGCTCCTTTATCCGCGATGGACGCCTGCTGGTGCCCCGTGAGAGCGACACCGTGGGCATGGACCTGTACCTCTCCACGAGCAGCGCGGGCGGCGGCCTGCAGATGCTCGTCGCCGGGGTGGTGAAGAATATGACGGCCGAGAGCGCCGAACGTGCCGCGCTGGGCGCGGGCGCTATTGTGATCGATGTGCTGGCAGTGGATGACGGCCGGAAAGATTATCAGCGCGTCGAACGCATCCGCGGCATCCGCCCCGACATGATCCTCATGTCCGGCGGCACGGATGGCGGCACGACCCAGCATTTGCTCGACCTCGCCGAGACGCTGCGCGCAGCCGACCCGCGCCCGCGCCTGGGACACAGCTACCGCCTGCCGGTCATCTATGCCGGGAATCGTGAGGCGCGCGATGCCGTGGCCGAGATTCTGAAGGAACGGGTTGATCTCGAGTATACCGAGAACCTGCGGCCGGTGCTTGAACGGGAAAACCTGCAGCCGGCCCGCGATGCCATTCACGAACTCTTCCTGCGGCATGTGATGGCGCAAGCGCCCGGCTACGACAAGCTGCTCAGTTGGGTGAGCGCGCCGGTGATGCCGACGCCGCATGCGGTGGGCATGATGGTGCAAACCACCGCCGAGCAACAGGGCATCAGCGTGCTGGCCGTCGACATCGGCGGGGCGACCACCGATGTCTTTTCCGTCTTCGGTGAGACGTTCAACCGCACGGTGAGCGCCAACCTCGGCATGAGCTACAGCGTGTGCAATGTCCTTTCCGAGGCCGGCACCGACCTCATTAAACGGTGGGTGCCGGTGGCCATGAATGACTTCACCCTGCGCAATCGCCTGCGCAACAAGATGATTCGCCCGACCACCATTCCGCAGACGCACGAGGACCTGCTGGTGGAGCAGGCGGTCGCGCGCGAGGCGCTGCGACTGGCCTTCTCCCATCACCAGCAACTGGCCACCGGCTTGAAAGGCGTGCAGCGGCGGCGTGAGATCTCAGAAGCGTTCTCCCAGGGCGGCAGCGATTCCCTCGTCGACCTCTTCGACCTGGGCCTCATCATCGGCAGTGGCGGCGTACTCTCGCATGCCCCGCGCCGCCAGCAGGCCGCACTCATGATGATTGATGCCTTTCAGCCGCTCGGTATCACCATGCTGGCCGTCGACTCCATCTTCATGATGCCGCAACTGGGCGTGCTCTCTCAGGTGGAAGCGGGGATCGCCTCCCAGGTATTCCGTCGCGACTGCCTTATCCCCCTCGGCCCCGTCATCGCCCCATTGGGCGCGGTGAAGGAGGGGGAGGAAGTGATGCAGGTCACCTTACACATCGATGAACAGGCGCCGGTCGAAATCACCGTGCGCGGTGGGCAACTGCACCTGGTGCCGCTACACACCGGACAGCAGGCATCGATCACCGCCCGGCCGGCGAAGATGCTGGACCTTGGCGAAGGACGTGGGAAACCGGTCGAACGTCGGGTGGAGGGCGGCGTGGTCGGCCTCATCCTCGATGGTCGCGGCCGCCCCATCCAACTGCCGGCAGAGGACGCCGCACGCCACGCCAGGCTGCTCGAGTGGTTGGCGGCTGTGCAGGCCTTCGGCGGGGAAGCCACCGATACGGTGCCGGCGCGCCCGGCCTGATCCTCATAACGGGCGCCTGGGTACGGAATATATAATCTGGTAACGTGAACTGGCATCTGCGCCGAAAGGAATACCGATG
>JAGUZN010000185.1 GCA_020060775.1 Armatimonadota bacterium | reverse complement strand
CGATGGCGCAGGCGTTGCGCGCGTGCCCGCAGGCGGTGGTGCTGCCCGTGCGCATGGAGCGGTATCAGGAGATGTCCGCGCGCATTATGGCGCTGCTGGAGCATTACACGCCACTGCTGGAGCAGGTATCGGTCGATGAAGCGTATCTCGACTTCACGCACTGGTTGACCCCGGGCATCACCGCGGAGATGGTGGCGCGGGAGATGCAGCGGGAGATCTTCGCGGCTACCGGCTTGACCTGTTCGCTGGGGGTTGCCGCCAATAAGCCGATCGCCAAGATGGCCTCCGATTTGCAGAAGCCGAACGGAGTGACGGTGGTGCCGCCGGGCACGGAGGCGGCATTTCTCGCCTCGTTGCCGATCGGGCGGTTGCGCGGGGTGGGGGCGGTGACCGAGCGCAAGCTGCGCGAGATGGGCATCAACACCATCGGCGAACTGGCTTCGCTGCCCTCGGCAATTTTTACCCGCGTTTTCGGCAAGCACGGGCACGACCTGCACCAGTTGGCGCAGGGGATCGATGACAGCCCGGTGGTGCCGGAACGGCAGGCGAAATCGATCGGGCGGGAAACGACCTTTGCAACGGACCTCTCCAACCGCGGCGTGCTGGAGGAGACGCTGCTTGCGCTGTGTGATGACGTGGCGGCCAGCCTCCGCCGACATGGCTTGCTGGCCTCCAGCGTGATATTGAAGTTGCGCTACGATGATTTTCGTTTGCACACGCGCTCGCAGGCGCTGGCCGCGCAGGCGGATACGGTGGAGCCGATCTACAGTACGGTGGCAACCCTGTTGCGTGCGACCTCGCTGGCGCGCCCGGTGCGCTTGATCGGCATCGGCGCCGGCGGGCTGGTGCCGGAGACGGACCGGCAACTCCTGCTGTTCGGCAATGAGGCGAGAGAGAAACAGCGAAAGGTGGCGACGGTGATGGACGCCATCCGCGAACGGTTTGGCGATGACGCGATCACGCGGGCGCGTTTGGCGCAACGACGTGACGCCTGACGCCGGAATTAGACGTACACTTGTGAGAAGCTATTTTCAAAGTGTCTGCCCGGTCTCGCTTGATCTGTTCGCGGCTGCTGGTCTTGGGTCTCCTCACCCTATCGGTCCTGGATAGCGCCGCGGAGCCCCAAGACCAGCTGTCACGAACATCGACGGCGCGATCCGCGAACAGATGCTTTGAAAATAGCTTCTTAGACGAAAGGGTAATGAACCACATGGCATTGACGGGAAAACAGAAACGGACGTTGCGCAGCCTGGGCCAGTTGCTGGACCCGGTGGTGCATATCGGCAAAGAAGGGCTGGAGGGCGCGATACCGGCCGTCGAGGATGTCTTTCATCGCCGCGAGCTGATCAAGGTGCGCGTGTTGAACACCGCGCCCGCCGACACGAAGACGCTGGCGCTGGCGCTGGCCGAGGCCACGCACAGCGACCTGGCCGGCACCGTGGGCCACACCTTCCTTCTCTACCGCCCGAACCCGGACCTCAAACACCGCATCGCACTGCCCCCGGCCAAACCTGCCCCCGGGGAAGGGTAGAAGCACAGGAGGTGTTTGTGTTGCCAATGGCTCGAAATGCCAAGCACGAAACGTGGATTCCCCGGCATGCCGACCTGAGGTGTGGCGACTTTACCCCGTCTCCCTGCCCGTTACCGGCAGGCGGATGGTGATGCACAGGCCGCCCTCCGGGGCGTTTTCGGCGCGGATGTCGCCGTTGTGTGAGTGGACAAACTGATAAGCGAGGGTGAGCCCCAGCCCATGCCCCCCGGGGCGGGTGGAGTAGAGCGGTTCGAAGATGCGCGCCAGTTGATCACGGGGCACCCCCGGCCCGGTGTCGCGGATGCGGCAGATCGTATACTCCTCATCCACGTCGAGGTCGATGGTGATCTCGCCGCCGTCGGGCATGGCCTGCATGGCATTCACGATGATATTCTGCACGGCCTGCCGCAGGTACTCCGCCATGCAGGTCAATGGCGGCAGCGGCGCGGCATGGATGACGACCCGCACCTGGTGACGATCCAGTTCCGTCTGCACGTTGGCCACCACGTGCCGCACCAGTTGTTCCAGAACAACCGGTTCCGGGGTGATCGACGGCTTCTGCACCATCTCCAGCATCTGATCGACCAGGTGTTGAATGCGTGCGATTTCCACCACCACCATCTCGGTGAACTGCTGGCGGAATTCGTCATCGTCGTACTTCTGCGGCAGCAGATAGGCGAAGGTTTTGATGGGCACCAGCGGGTTTTTGATCTCGTTCGCGATGCTCGCGGCCAGGGCTCCCAGCGAACTGCTGCGTTCGATGCGCAGGCGCTCCTCCTCCAGTTGGCGCAGGTAGGACAGATCGCGGAAGACGATCAAGCGGCTCTCCTGCAACTCGCCACGGCGGGTGAAGGGGGTGACGGTGATCAGCAGCGGAATATGCTGGCCGTCGGCGGTGTCCAACTCCGTCTCGGTGGCCTCACCACCCGGCTCTCCCACCGCCAGTTGTTCCAGGCTGAGTTCGACGAGCGTGTGGCCGCGCGCCGGCGCGCTGTGCACGCCGGTGATGCGCTCGGCCGCGGCGTTGAAGGTGATCACCCGTTGTTGCGGGTCGAGGGCGATCACGCCGTCCTGCATGATGTGCAACAAGCGCTCGTGATACGCGTTGAGCTGGACCATCGCCTCGAAGTGTCGCGCGTTATCCAGTGCCAGCGCCGCCTGTTTGCCGAGGATGCGCAGCAGGTTGATGTCATCCCCCGTATAGATTTCCCCGGAGATTTTCTCGCCCAGCAACAGCATACCGGACAGGGAGTCGCCGACGATCAGCGGCACGGCGATTTGCGCGCCGAGGTCCTGCAGTCGCACGCCCATTTCCCGGTGCGGGCTCCGCCGCCGCAGGCATTCTTCGGCGACGATCACCTCATCGGTTTCCAGGGCGAAGTTGAACAGCGGGTCATCGAGGTTGATGGCCTCGGGAATCGTCTGCCAACTGGCGGTGCCGGCGATTTTGACCATCCGCTGCTGCCGGGGCAGGTAGACCGCGCTCACATTCGGCTTCAACGAGCGCTCCAGCGCATCGCGCAACATGCTCACCAGCATCTCCTGGTCACTCACCGACGCCAGCGCATCGCAGGTATCGCGCAGGGTGGAACGGTAATCGTAGACCCCCTGGTAGAACCAGCGATGATTCACCGCCGCGTGCAGATAATTGCGCATCGGCTGAAAGGCCAGCGCCATAATGAAGGCCATGATGATGGCCCCGCTCTGCGCGGGGAGCGAGCAGTGGGCGGCCAGGATATTATCCAGCCACGGCACGAGCAACGCGAAGACGATGGCGACCACGCCCACGGTGAGCGAGTAGACTAACCCCGTGCGCAGCACGACGGCGATGTCCATCAGGCGGTAGCGCACGATGGCGTAGGTGGTGGTGGTGGTGATGAAGAGCGAAGAGAGCATGCCGAGGAAGGCATAGCGCGAGGACTGCGTGAACATGGGGATGATGAGGTTGGTCATGATGGCCACCACCGACACCCCCAGCATGCCGAGGAGCACATAGCGCACCTGCAGGCGTTCCAGACCGCGCGTGCTGCGCCCTTTGTGCACCAGGTGGATGACACTGATCACAAAGCAGGCGCCGATCCAGAGCAGGTACAGGCCGGCGAGTGCCCCCACTTGCGTATTCGCCCACCAGGGAGGCCGGGGGATATCGGCGATCAGCACATTTGTCCACGCCAGCCAGAACCAGGGCAGGCCGCTGATGGTGAGTAGCCAGGCGAGCAGGCGAAAGTGCGGGGAGCGCCGGGGGAAGTCGGCGCAGAAGAGCAGCCAGCTCATGGCGGCAAAGGTGGAGCAGACAAAGGTCGCCCGCGAGGCCCACAGGGCGGTAGTGTAATCGGCGTTCGGACTGAGGATGATCGAACCGCACAGCGTCCAGGCGGCGATGCCCAGAATATACCATGCGAAGCTCCGCCCCCCCCGATAAGGGGGAGCTTTCCAGAGGATGATCCCCACCAGGATCAAATTGTAAATGGTGGCCGCAATCAGTATCAGATGGACGAAGAGCATGGCGGTCGGAGAAATGCGCTAAGCATTTCGCCCCACGCGGCCACGTGGGGCGAAACTTATGGAGTTGCTCTCAATAAGTGTGCTTGCGCACCTCAGTCGATGTATTATATTCCATAATTATCCACAGTTGTGAGGAATCACAGGGCGAAATCAAAATATTCTTTGATTTTCCTCAATGCGGATCAACCGATGACAATGTTGACCATCTTCTTCGGCACGACAATCACCTTGCGCACGGTGGCCTGGCCGATGTGTCGCCGCACCGGTTCCGAGGCCAGCGCCAGCCGCTCCAGTTCCTCGTTGCTGATGTCGACGGGCACGGTCAGGCGGTCGCGCAGCTTGCCGTTCACCTGCACGGGGATCTCCAGATTGTCCTCCGCGGCGACGGCGGCATCAAAGGACGGCCACGGCTCCAGCGGCAGCGAAGTGTCGTGGAAGTAACCCCACAGCTCGCAGGCGATATGCGGCGCAAACGGCGAGAGCAGGCGCAGCAGCAGGCCCAGCGCCTCGCTCCAGGCAGCGTGCTGCTGATCCGGCGAGAGCTGCGCGGCGGCATATCCGTACATCTCGTTCAACAGTTCCATCATCGCCGAGATCGCGGTATTGAACTGGAAGCGCTCGATATCCCCGGTCACGCGTTGCACCGTCTGGTGCGTCTTGCGGCGCAACGCGCGGGCGGCGGGGTCCGCCACCGTGTCAACGTGCGCCGGCCAGTCCGGCAGGTAACTCGCGCGGTGAGCGTAGACATGGCGCCACAGGCGGTTGAGGAAGCGGTCGATCCCCTCGATGCCCGGCGGCACGGTGTACGGCTTGCCCGTCTCCGGGT
>JAGUZN010000075.1 GCA_020060775.1 Armatimonadota bacterium | reverse complement strand
GCTTCGTCATCGGTGCGGCAGAACCGTATGTCGAATACTTGAACGACGCCGTGCCCGGTGCACCGCTGGAATCGTTAAAGCTCTCGGGGGCTGCCGATCAATACATTAGCAGTAGCGTGATTGTGCGTGCGCTAGCTGAGACCAATGACCTCTCAGTGGCGTTGACGGCACTCACCGGTCCCAATAGCACAACTATTGACGCACAGCAGATTGACCTTCGCGTAGTGCATCTGCGTGTGCGACGGCTGCAGTTATTTGAAGATAGCAAGTATGTCCACACGGGCCTGTGCCCCGACCTGCTCCTGCGCGATGATCGCACAAGCCTTCCGCCCGTCGGGAAACAAGGGGGATTTGGCGGTGGCAAATGCATGACATCGATACCGGCACATACCAGTCGCCAACTGTGGCTCACCGTGTCCATCCCGCCTGATGCCCCCGCCGGGAATTACCAGGGGAGTATGCAGTTCACGATCGCAGGTGCTCCTGCACGCACGCTGACCCTCCCTGTCGTGATCACCGTGCTGCCGATCGACCTCCAACCCGTCGAGGGCTATTATGCCATATACTATCGGGTGAAAATCGGAACAACCGTCGACACAAAACAGGTCACCCCAGAACGGTTTGTTGTCGAAGTTCAGGACCAGGTGCGTCACGGATGCAACGGCGTGACGTTGTATAGTGGATATGCGGGGATGAAATATGCCAAACAAGGGGGGGTCACCCAACCACCGGTGATCATGGGTTGGCCGGATTCCAGCGCGCCTAGCTATCTCGAGAAGGCAAAAGCGCTGGGGTTTCCCGACCTGTATCACTACGGCGTTGACGAGCCGCGCACCGACGATGCGATCGAACGCTGTCGCAAAGAAGCGGAACGACGGATGAAGGCCGGCCTGCATATGCTCACCGCAATTAACAGTGTCGCTGCCCAGCAGGCGACGAAAGACTTCATCGATCGCCCGGTCTACAACATAATCGTCTTTAGCGGAAAAAATAACCCCGCGGTACAATATGCACGGGATAAAGGCTTCATTCCGATCTCGTATTGGACAACGGCCGTATCATTCCCCCTCTACTACCGCGCCTTCTCCGGTCTATACAACACGGCATGCGGCTATCAGGGCACCATGCCGTGGGCGTATGCGGATTATACTGATGACCGCTTGTATGGGAGCCCCTCCAGGCATATTCATGCGGTCAGTTATCCGGATGCCGAGGGGAAGCCTATCCCCAGCCTGCGATGGGAAGCTTTTCGCGAAGGCATCACCGACGTCCGATACCTGCAAGCCTTGGACCGCGCCATCGCCACTGCAGAGGGTCGTGTTGCGAAAGGAGAGGCTCCAACGACACTCATCCAAGCCCTGGCAAACGCGAAAGCGGTTCGCCAATCGCGATTTGACTCGATTAACGGCCGGTGGCTGAACTACCTCTGCGCACTGAAACTAGAAGACCTTGATGCGACGCGTCACGACATGGCCCAGGCCATCCTTGGCATTCGAAACGCCGTCCTTTCACAGGACGATTGAATGAGCCGCTAACCCTAGACACGTGTCGATTCGTAGACCACTGGAACACGGACATCATCACCAGGGATCGAATTATCCACCCGCAACCTTCGACCAGGAGTGCGGGCAGTTGCTGCTCGCCGAGCCCAAATCTTCCTCCACCGCGTGCATGAATAGCCTTGCGCGCATCGGCCGTTATGCGCCGGAGCAAGAGTGCAAAGCCGCGTAAGGTCGCTATTGCACGAATCTCGCACAAGGACTTTCCCCCGGTAGTGTGCAAATTGTGACACAGAATACTCTCCGCTAGCCTTCCAGTAAGGAGTGACCCAGCACCAGGCTGGCAATAATGACGTAAAGGAGTGCTTGTGCCCGTTTCCATACCGGCGAATCCGCCGCTCTGGCCATTGCTGCTCTACTTCGCCCTGGTGCTCATCCTGGTGATCGGCATGCTGACGGTCGCCTATGTGCTGGGCGAACGGCATCGCGAGCGCTCCACCGATATCCCTTACGAGTCCGGCATGCTCCCCACCGGCACCGCGCGCCTGCGCTTCCCCGCCGATTTCTATCTCATCGCCATGCTCTTCGTCATCTTCGATCTGGAGAGCGTGTATATCGTCGCCTGGTCCATTGCCATCCGTCAACTCAAATGGACGGGATATGCCGCCATCGCCATCTTTATTGGCCTCGTCTTTGCCATGCTGATCTATCTGTGGCGCGTCGGCGCACTCGACTGGGGGCTCGCCGGACGCCGTGTCTGTCCGTTGCCGCAGGAGAAGACAAAGGAGAACAATGCCGTTCTTCAGTAAAGAGCGTACTACGCCCGAGATGACCTCCGAACAGCCACCGGCCACGGGCGTGCCGGGGGTCGTGCTCTCACGTCTGCAAGACCTGCTCGCCTGGGGGCGGAAGAACTCGCTGTGGCCTTTCGCCTTCGGCCTCTCCTGCTGCTTTGTCGAAATGGCCACCAGCCTGACTAGCCGCTACGATATCGCGCGCTTCGGCTCCGAAGTGCTGCGCGCTTCGCCACGCGAAGCCGACCTCATCATCGTAGCCGGCACCGTCTTTGTGAAGATGGCCCCCGTCGTGCGCCACCTCTACGAGCAGATGATGGCCCCGCGCTGGGTGATCTCCATGGGGTCGTGTGCCAACTCGGGCGGCATGTATGATATCTACAGCGTGGTGCAGGGCGCCGACCGCATCCTGCCCGTCGATGTCTATGTACAGGGGTGCCCGCCCAATCCCGAAGCCTTCATGCACGGGCTCACGCTGCTGCAAGAGATGGTCGGGCAGGAGCAGCGCCCACTCAGTTGGGTGGTCGGTCCGCAGAGCGTGTACCGCCCGGAGATGCCCGCCCAACGCGACCGGCATCGTGCCGCACGACAGCAACAAGCCCTGCTGCGCCCACCGGATACGCTATGAGTGCCCGGATGTACGACCGAAATCTATGCTGAGTGAGGACATTGCGCCATAGTGGAGACTTCCTCCGACATTCTGCGCATGCTGATCGAGCGATGCGGCGATGGCCTGCTCGATACGCAACCGACCCGCGATGGGGTGCTCACCTGCTGGGTGAGCGCCGACCTCGCGCGTGAAGCCTTGCGCTTCCTGCAGGCGGAGATCGATCATCCCTATCGCGTGCTGTTCGACATCACCGCCATCGATGAACGATACCGCGAGCACCGGCCGGGGCAGCCGCCCAGCGACTTCACCGTCGTCTACCATCTCTCCTCCGTCGAGCGCCGGCAGGATGTGCGCATCAAAGTGCCGCTGCTGGGCGAGCACCCGCAACTCGCCACCGTCACTGACCTCTGGCCGTCGGCGAATTGGTACGAACGCGAACTCTGGGATATGTTCGGCATCGTCGTGGATGGGCATCCCCGGCTTGACCGTATCCTCCTCCCTCCCTGGTGGCAAGGACACCCGTTGCGCAAAGAGCATCCTGCCCGCGCGACGGAGATGCCGCCCTTCACCTTTCCCCCCGAGGGGGCTATAACGTACGAGGAGATGATGCAGTTCTCGCCGGAAGCGCAGGGCATGGCCTGCCGGCTGGAAGACTTCGACTGCATGTTCCTCAACCTCGGCCCGCATCATCCCAGCACGCACGGTGTCCTGCGCGTGGTATTGCAGATGGATGGCCAGCAAATCATCGATCTCGCTTGCGAGATCGGTTTCCACCACCGCGGCGCGGAAAAGATGGGCGAGCGGCAATCCTGGCATACCTTCATCCCCTACACCGATCGCATCGATTACCTCGCCGGCGTGTTGAACAACTTGCCCTATGTCCTCGCGGTGGAGCAACTCGCCGGCATCGACGTGCCTGACCGCGCGCGCGTCATCCGCATCATGCTGGCCGAACTCTTCCGCGTGATCAGCCACCTCGTCTATTTCGGCACTTTCGCGCAGGACCTGGGCATGATGTCGCCCGTCTTCTATCTATTCAACGATCGCGAGCGTGCGTTTTCCGTCATTGAGGCCATCACCGGGGGGCGCATGCACCCGAGCTGGTTCCGCATCGGCGGGGTGGCGCAGGATCTCCCCGACGGCTGGGCGCCACTCGTGCGCGAGGTGGTGCGCTATCTGCGCCGGCAAACCGATCAGTATGAAAAGGTGATGCTGCAGAACGCCATTTTCAAACTTCGCACGGTCGGCATCAGCCCGCTGACCGTGGACGAAGCGCTGCAGTGGGGCGCCACCGGTCCGCTGTTGCGCGCATGCGGAATGGCCTGGGACTTGCGCAAAGATCGCCCGTACGGCGGTTACGAACAGTTCGAATTCGATGTGCCGGTGGGGCGTTGCGGTGATTGCTTCGACCGCGCCATGGTGCACCTCGAGGAGATTCGGCAAAGCTTGCGCATCATCGATCAGTGCGTCGAGCAGATGCCGCCCGGCGCCTGCAAGGCGGATCATCCCCTGGCCATTCCCCCCCCGAAAGAGCGCACATTGCGGCATATCGAAACGCTCATCGATCACTTTCTCGGGGTATCCTGGGGACCGGTGATCCCGCCCGGCGAAGCCGCGGTCACGGTGGAAGGGGCCAAGGGGCAGAACGGCTACTACCTGGTGAGCGATGGCAACACGATGGCCTATCGCACGCGCATCCGCACGCCATCCTTTCCGCATCTGCAGATGCTGCCGCTGTTGAGCCGGGGGCTGGTGGTGCCCGATCTGGTATCCATTCTCGGCAGCATCGACTTCGTGATGGCTGACGTGGACCGGTGATCATGTTGAACGAACGAGAGCGAGAGGAAATAGTCGAACTGTTGCGGCAAGAAACGCACGCGTCCGCCGCCATCCCGGAGGCGCTGAAGGTCGTGCAGCGCCATCGCGGCTGGGTATCGACCGAGGCCGTGCGCGCCATTGCCCATGCGCTGGGAGTGGATGCGGGAGAAGTGGAGAGCGTGGCGACCTTCTACAACCTGATCTTCCGCCAACCGGTGGGACGGCATGTCATTCTCCTCTGCGACAGCGTCTCCTGTGCGGTAACCGGGCATGATGACCTGCGCGCCCATCTGGAGATGCACTTGGGCATAACCTTCGGCGGCACCACGCCGGATGGCCGTTTCACACTGCTGCCCATCGCCTGCCTCGGGGCGTGCGACCGCGCGCCGGCGATGATGATTGATCGCACGCTGCACGGGAATCTCACGCCCGCGCAACTCGACGAGATATTGAATAACTATGCATGAGCGACCATTGACAGCGCGCATACGATCCGGTGAAACGCCGGTATCCCTCGAGGCCTACCTCGCCGCAGGGGGATACCGAGGGCTGCGCCGTGCGCTCGCCCTGTCGCCCGCCGCTGTGCAGGAAGAAGTGACAAAATCCAAACTGCGCGGGCGGGGTGGGGCGGGATTTCCCACCGGTGTGAAGTGGAGCGTGGTGCCTGCTGGAACGCAGGCGCGCCACCCTATCTACCTGGTGGTGAACGGCGACGAGATGGAGCCCGGCACCATGAAGGATCGCCTGCTGCTGGAGAGTGACCCGCATCAACTCCTCGAGGGCATCCTCATCAGCGCCTATGCCATCCAGGCCGATGAGGCCTTTATCTTCCTGCGCGGCGAATACCACCTGGCGGCGGAATGCATGCGGCGTGCCATTGCCGAGGCGACAGCGGCTGGCTATCTGGGTCAGAAAATCCTGGGAAGCGAATACGGCCTGGCGGTGCGCCTGCACACCAGCGCCGGTCGCTACATGTGCGGGGAAGAGACCGGCTTGCTCAACGCCCTGGAGGGCAAACGCGCCAACCCGCGCAGCAAACCGCCCTTCCCGCAGGTGAGCGGCCTGTGGGGGCAGCCCACGGTGGTCAACAATGTCGAGACGCTCTGCAATCTGCCGCATATCCTGGCTAACGGCTGGGAGTGGTATCTGGGGTTGAGCCGGTCATCCGATGGCGGCGGGACCAAGCTGTATGGCGTGAGCGGCCAGGTGAGAAATCCGGGCGTATGGGAACTGCCGTTGGGAGTGAGCGCGCGGGAAATTCTCGATGCCTGTGCGGGTGGCATGCGTGACGGACACCGCTGCCGCGCCGTGCTGCCCGGCGGCGCTTCCACCAACTTCCTGCTCGATGAGCATCTGGATCTGCCGATGGACTACTCCGCGGTGGAACGGGCGGGCAGCCGCCTGGGCACCGGTACGATGATTGTGCTCGATGACCGCGCCTGCCCGGTGCGCATGCTCCTGTCGCTGCAGCGATTTTTCGCGCGTGAATCCTGCGGGTGGTGCACCCCCTGCCGCGAGGGATTGCCCTGGGTGGCGCGCACCCTGGAGGCGATTGAAGCGGGGCACGGCGAAATGGATGACCTCGAGGTGCTCGACCACCATGTCGCCGCCCTCGCCATGCCCGGTCGTACCTTCTGCGCGCTCGCCCCCGGTGCGATGGCGCCGCTGCAGGGAGCGCTGACTTACTTTCGCGATGATATCGTACGCCATATCGCCGAGCAACGTTGCCCCTGGAGATGACCGTGCCGACGATCTATATCGACAGCCAGCCATATGAAGTGACGGGAACGCCAAAAAACTTGCTCGAGGCCTGCCTCGCGCTGGGGTTCGACGTGCCCTACTTCTGCTGGCATCCGGCGATGCGCTCGGTCGGGGCCTGTCGGCAGTGCGCGGTGAAGCTGTTCAAGGATGCGGATGATGCCCGCGGGCGCATTGTCATGTCCTGTATGACGCCGGTGCAGGATGGCATGCGCATCTCCATCGACGATCAGGAAGTGCTCGCTTTTCGCGCCTCGGTCATCGAGTGGATGATGATCAACCACCCGCACGACTGCCCAGTCTGCGATGAGGGGGGCGAGTGCCACCTGCAGGATATGACGGTGATGACCGGACACGTGCGGCGGCGATACCGATTTACCAAGCGTACATATCGCAACCAGCAGCTCGGCCCGTTTATCCATCACGAGATGAACCGCTGCATCCAGTGTTACCGCTGCATCCGCTTCTACCGCGACTATGCCGGTGGTCGCGACCTGCACGTGCAGGGGTGGCATGATCAGGTCTACTTCGGCCGCCTGGAAGATGGCAAGCTCGAAAGCCCCTTCAGTGGCAACCTTGTGGAAGTCTGCCCGACTGGTGTATTCACCGACAACACCCAGCGGCAGCACTTCACCCGCAAGTGGGACCTGCAAACCGCGCCCTCTGTCTGCGTGCACTGCGGCATTGGCTGCAACACGCTCCCCGGTGAGCGGTACGGCGTGCTGCGGCGCGTGCGCACGCGCTATCACCACGAGGTGAACGGCTACTTCCTCTGCGACCGTGGCCGCTTCGGCTACGAGTTCGTCAATAGCGAGTCCCGCATCCGGCAGCCCCATAGGCGCGACGAACACCATATACTCGTGCCGGTAGAATACGAGAGAGCGCTTGGACAGATCCGCAGCCTGATGGCTACCGGCTCGACGATCGGCATCGGGTCGCCGCGCGCTTCGCTCGAGGCGAATTATGCCCTGCAGGCGCTCGTCGGCGACGCCCATTGCTACCACGGCCTGTCGGAGGACGCCCTGGCGCTCGCGCGGCTGATGCTGGCGATCATGCGGGAAGGGCCCGCCGCCATCCCCTCGCTGCGTGAAATTGCCCAGGCCGATGCTGTCCTGGTGCTCGGCGAAGATCTCACCAACGTCGCGCCCATGATGGCCCTCGCCCTCCGTCAGGCCGCACGGCATGCGCCGCGCGAAACAGCCGAGTCCCTGGGTATCCCGGCGTATGATGACTACGCGTTGCGCCGGGCGGTCGGCGAGGAAAAAAGCCCCGTCTTCATCGCGACGCCGCTGCCGACCGACATCGACGAACTGGCGGAAGCGATATACCGCGCTGCACCGGACGACCTCGCCCGCCTGGGCTTTGCGGT
>JAGUZN010000429.1 GCA_020060775.1 Armatimonadota bacterium | reverse complement strand
AGAGGGCGAGCCGCTTGCTGATGCGGTGGCCGGGGGTGTAGACCGACTCGTGACCGAAGCGGATGCGCAACTGGCCGCAGGTCTTCGGGCAGGGGTAGCGGCCGTGGCCCTCGATGTTCTCTTTGGCCATCTCGGTCTGGTAGTGCATTCCATCATCAGCAAACCGGCGCACTTCCTCCGTGGTGTAGCGCTGGAAGGCGGGATGGCGGTAATCCCACACATCATTCTTGTTGATCATCCACTCGGGGTGGAAGGGTTCGTAGGCGAGCGCGCCCAGCGACCCATTGCCGAGCGCCATCCCGTCCTGCCAAACCCGCGCCTGCTGCTCATACACTACATCGTACTGGCGTAAGTACGTTGCCCAATCGACACGCATTGGTGCCCCCTCATCCATCGCATCACACGGCGATGTTATTGGTTCCGGATCGCCGGATAGCTGCCGACGATCACCCTGCACTAATACGGGAAAAGAGCCTGTTCTCCTGCAGGGTGATTGACAAAATTTGTCCATACGATTTAATATAGGTGCAATATACACCTAAATAGAACGGTGTCCGGTAACGTTAAGTCACGATCATCCTGGTGTTGGTGCATCTGGCCCGGCAACCGGCTTCCGGAATAAGGAGTGGTATGATGTCACATTGTCAGTCATCCGACAACTGCGGGTGCGGAACGCAGGACGAATCGCTTGACGCGGCGTTGGAGCGTATTGCGAATGCGGAGGCGTTGCAGCGCATCCGGCATAAAATCGTCGTGCTCTCGGGGAAAGGCGGGGTCGGCAAAAGCAGCGTCGCGGTGAACCTGGCGGTGGCACTGGCGATGGCCGGGCGCCAGGTGGGGCTGCTGGATGTGGACCTGCACGGTCCGAGCATCCCGACGATGCTGCGGCTGGAGCACGATGTTGCGTATACACCGGACGGAAAGCTGAAGCCAGTGGGGTATGACCTGTTGAAGGTGATGTCGGTTGGCTTGTTGCTGGAGACGCCGGATACGCCGGTGATCTGGCGTGGACCGGCCAAGGCTGGGGTGATCGGTCAGTTTGTGACGGATGTCGCCTGGGGTGAGCTGGATTACCTGATTGTCGATTGTCCGCCAGGTACGGGAGATGAACCGCTATCGATCATCCAGGCACTGCAGCAGGTGGACGGCGCGGTGGTGGTGACGACACCGCAGGCAGTGGCGCTGACGGATGTGCGCAAGTCGATTCGTTTCTGCCAGAGCCTGCAGGTGCCCGTGCTGGGCGTGGTGGAAAACATGAGCGGACTGGTGTGCCCGCACTGCCAGGGTGTGGTGGACCTGTTCAGCACCGGCGGGGGTGAGGCGATGGCCGCCGAGATGAGCGTGCCGTTCCTGGGGCGCATTCCGCTGGACCCGCAGATGGTGACCACCGG
Source organism: Armatimonadota bacterium (assembly GCA_020060775.1). GTDB lineage: Bacteria > Armatimonadota > Hebobacteria > CAIYQO01 > CAIYQO01 > JAGUZN01. Next base: position 2,382 of record JAGUZN010000429.1, on the reverse strand, counting down.
CGACCAGGGCAAACCGCTGGTGCATGCCCATGCGCACTCGCCCACGGCCGTCGTGCTGACGGAAATCGCGATGCGCCTGCTTGATACCTGTGAAACGACGGAGGAACCGGCCATGGCCACTGCTCAGCGCATTGCTATCCCTATTGCCGAGGGGCAGCTCTGCCTGCACTTCGGCCATTGCGAACAGTTCGCGATGGTGGATATTGATCCGGCAACGCAGCAGGTGCTGCAGACGCAGTATCTCACGCCGCCGCCGCATGAGCCGGGCGTGATCCCCCGCTGGCTGCACGAGCAGGGGGCGACGACGATCATTGCCGGCGGCATGGGTTCGCGCGCCCAGGGCTTATTCGCGCAAAACGGCATCACCGTGGTGACCGGCGCGCCGGCCGGCACGCCGGAGGCGCTGGTGGCGGCGTATCTGCAGGGGACGCTGGTGACGGGCGACAACGTCTGCGATCATTAGGGGTAGCGGGTCGTCACGTTGTGCCTTGCGCTCCGACCGTGTGCTGGCTGAGTGCGCGTATGGCGTATGGCGTTTGGCGTCTTGGGAAGCGGATTCTCCCCGTTGGAGTGGATAGAGGTTGGTGGTGAGTGGCATCACTGGGGGATGCATGAATAAGGAAGACCCCCCTACTAACCTCCCCCCGTGTCGCTGCCGCTCACAGGGGGAGGGAATGGCCCACCTTCATGCGCCGCGGATAGGGCACGCGCGATAGCCTTGCCAGGCAACATACCACGTGACGACCCGCTATAATGAAGGATTACCGGGTCCTGTTACGGCAGTCCGGTCGAGCTACGGCGTATACGCTGTGACGAAGTCGCGCACGTCCTGAGTGGTGAAGGGATACTGCTCCGCCAGTTGTTTGAGCGGCAGAGCAAAATCAGCCTCGTCGACCTTGAAATGCGCGGCCAGTGTCGCGAGCGGTATGCCCGTTTTCGCGGCCACCTCCTCCAGCGTCATTTTGCCGGTAATTGACGGGGGCTCGGTCGGTGCTGACGCCCTGGACGGCGGTGCTTGATCCGGCGCTACGGCAGGTGTACGCTGCTCAAGGAAGAAATCGCGCACGTCATCGGCCTCAAACCCATGACGGGGTCCGACATCTTTGATGGGCATTTGCAGTTCTTCGCGCGTCAGGCCGAAGTGTTCCATAACGGTCGCTTCCGGCACGCCGGAGACGGCAATGACATCGGCGAAGACCATCTTGCCGCGTATGGCATTTGGATCGAAGTCGCCGGCCGCTGTCGTCTGCGCCGAGAGCGGTATGGTCGTCCACTGGAAGAGCCGCAGCGCCGTCGTCACGCCGACGGTGACGGTGAACATGGCGACTACAGCGAAGAGGGCGGTACGCGGGGCGATGATGCCGTTGCGCCGTTTCGCCACTACCAGCGTACCCGCCGTCGGACAGACGTTCACGCATTCATGGCAATCAAGGCACTCGGGCGAGGTGATGACTCCCTGCTTTGAGACGTCGATGCCCACCGGGCAGGTGCGGTCGCAACGGCGGCAGTTGATGCAGGTCTCGGCATGGCGTTGCACTCGCGTCTGCCCGACCCAACTGATCATGGCCAGCAACGCCCCCATAGGACAAGCGTATTTGTAGAAGACCCGGTTATAGAGGAGTGAGCCGACCAGGGTCAAGCCCAGCACCGTGAGCCCCCACGGAAATTCGATCCACACTTCTGACGAGGTCAGGTGATGGTAGGCTACCCAGGGATCATAGGGGCGGATGGCGAGTTCCGCCGTGCGCGCCGACCCCACCACCATGAGGAAGAACACGAGGTATTTGATCCCACGGGCGGGCCGGTCAATGGCGGCAGGTACGCGTAATGGACGCTTGAACAGACGCCCTCCCAGGCGGGCCATGATTTCCTGGAGCGTACCTAACGGGCAGATGTACCCGCAGAACGCACGCCGGAAGAGCACAGCCGTGACCAGCACCGCCGCCAGCAGAATGAAGCTGCTGAGGGCAATGCGCTGCAGCAGCTTGCCGGTGGTGATGAGCGTGAACGCCGCCTCGATCCCCCCGAAGGGGCACAGGGCATCCACCCCGACGGGCGCTTTGCCGAAGGGCAAGAGCTGGTGCAGAATGCCCAGCGTGGTGGAAAGGGCCAGAATGATGAGCAATACGGTGAAGCGCCATCGGCGCACGCGGCGCTGTTCTGCGGTGAGCGCCGGCTTGGCCTGTTGTTCAACAATCATACTGTTATGCTACCCCTTTTTTCTCACCGGTACCTCACGCGCACCTCACGTTTGGGGCACGGCTGCCTGCACGAGCAAGAACACCGCCCAGGCGTGTACGCACTCCACGCCGTCGTCATCAACCAGCGTGCCCTCGGTCTGAATGCGCCGCCCGCGGCGTGAGGTGACCCACCCGCGCACGT
>JAGUZN010000015.1 GCA_020060775.1 Armatimonadota bacterium | reverse complement strand
AGAAGAGAAGCGCGGTGGGCGGAAAGCACCCGCGCAGGCCGTGACTGTGGAGGATCGTGATGACGCTCAGTGAGCTGATCACGGCGATGCGCACCGATCTCGGCGATCCGGACGGCACCCTGTTTGCCGATCCGGCGCTCGAGCGGTGCCTCATTCGGGCGATCTACCCCGTGCGGCAGGATACCGGTGCGGCCCTGCTGCCGATGGACGGGGAGATCGTCCCGGCCCCGGACGGGCTGGTGGCGGAACTGCTGCTGTTGCTGGCGGAAAGCTACGCGTGTGCCATCATGCGCGGCAAAACCGCCAATGCGGTCAACGTGTCCTCCGGGGACAAGCGCATCGAGCGAACCAACCAGGCGAAATACTGGGCCGAGTTGGAAGCGGATCTGCTGGCCCGGTACCGCCAACGGGTCACGGACCTGCACGGCGGTGACTTGTTTATTACCCCACCGCGCGTCTGCCCGGTGATCTATGAACAGGGGAGCGACGTATGACGCTGGTGACGGACAGTGAGCGCGCGCAGGCCGTCGCCGATGTGCGGGCGATCATCCTGGCGGCTGGGCAGGAGGCACAGATCTCCCGTCCGGTGGCCGGGGAACGGCTCTACGGGACGGACGCGGCCGAGTATGCGCCGGTCGGCATCATCCCGTTGGAGTGTGTGCCGACGCCGCCGGAAGAGCTGTCGCAGAAGATCGACGGCACGGCGCACCTCCTGCCGGACGCCGATGTCCAGCCGCAGGATCGATTGATCATGGCAGGGGTGACGTATCGCGTGCAGGCCATCCGCCCGGAGCGGTGGTTCGGGGTGGTCACCCACCAGGTGGTGTCATTGGTGCGGCTTCATGGGTGTTGAGCGGTTCGGTGATTGGGAACGGGCGAAACGGCTGTTAGCGCAGCAGCCGGGTGCACGTCTGGCGCTGGCCATCCGCCAGGCCACGGTGAAGGCGGCCATCCTGCTGGTGCGGGAAATCCAGCGCGGCATTCGCAGCCAGGCGCCGGGTGGGCAGCCATTCGCGAAGCTGACGGATGCGACCATCGCACGGAAAGGGTCCAGCAAGGCGCTGATCGACACCGGGTTTCTGATCCACAGCATCACGCACCGCATCCTGCGGGATCGGGCGTTTGTCGGACTGCTCCGCACGACGGTCTCCCGCGATGGGGAGTCCCTGGCGAATATCGCCGCGGTCATGGAGTATGGGGCGACCATTCCGATGCCGAACGGGACGACGGTGATCATTCCGCCGCGCCCCTTCCTGCACCCGGTGATGGTGCAGTATCGGGACGAGATTCTGGACCTGTATCGCGAGGCGCTGCGCACGGCGCTGACGGAGTAATCATGGTGACGTTCGGTGATTTGTTCAGCGGGATTGGCGGCGGCGTGCTCGGTCTGCAGCGGGCCGGCCTGACGTGCCGGTGGGCGGTGGAGATCGATCCGGCCTGCCGGCAGGTGCTGGTGCGGCACTTCCCCGACCTCCCGCTACAGGCGGATGTGCGCGACGTGGGGGCGCATAATCTTCCCCCGGTCGATGTGATCTTTTTCGGGTCCCCCTGTCAGGGGTTGAGCCTCGCCGGCAAACAGAAAGGATTTGCGGATGCGCGCAGCGGTCTCTTCTTCGAAGCGGTCCGAGTTATTGGCGAACTTCAGCCTGCTCTCGCGGTGTGGGAAAACGTGCCCGGCGCCCTCAGTAGCAACGGTGGACGTGACTTTGCCACAGCCCTGTTGGCGCTGGAAGAATGCGGGGCGCAGGATCTCGCCTGGGCGATACTTAACGCGCAGTACTGTGGAGTGGCGCAGCGGCGGCGCCGAGTGTTCACTGTCGCGGATTTTAGAGCCGAACGCGCCGGCGAAATACTCTTTGACCCCGAAGGCGTGCGCTGGCATCCTGCGGCGTGCCGAGAAGCGGGGACGGACACTGCCGGCGCCGCTGATGCTGGCGTTGACGTCTGTGGCGCGCTCACAACCGGCGTAGCCCGGCCCGACGACAACAAAGCGCAGGCCGGGCATCTGGTGGCGTTTGATGCCAGGAATCTCCATGAGACCGGGGCGATCACCCACCCCCTGCAGGCCAAACCCTCCGGGGGCTGGTCGCTGAACTACCAGCCGGTCATCTGCGAACCGGAGATAGTGGCGGGCACGGTGTGCGCCAAATGGGCGAAAGGCACCGGTGGTCCCAGCGGGGATGAGTGCCAGAACATCGTCGTCACGCATGCGCTGACCGCCCGGCACGATTCCAGCGAAGACGGCTCGGGTCGCGGATTGCCGCTGGTCTTTCAGCCACGTTTCGTCCGCAATGGGCGGGGTGAACCGGACAGCATTGTCCCCTGTTTGACAGCGCAGGCCGGGGAGACGGGCAAAGGCGATGCCGCGCCGGTGTTGCTGGCCTTCAGCGGCAAAGATGACGGGCGGGATGTCGATGTACTGGCGCCAACGCTGCGGGCGATGAATCATGCCGATGGTCACGCGAATGGTGGTGGACAGGTCGCTATCGCTGAAGCGGATGCGAGCGGATTTATCGTGCGCCGCCTCACCCCGCTGGAGTGTGAACGGCTGCAGGGATTTCCGGATGGTTGGACCGATGGACAGCGTGACGCCAAACGTTATCACCAGTTGGGCAATGCCGTGTGCGTCAACGTCATGGAATGGCTCGGTCGCCGTCTCGCGCGGGTCTGCGGGGAGTGAGCATGGACACCATTCGCCAGGCGACGGAAGCCCTCATCCGCCTGCTGAAGACGGAGATCGACCCGGATGCCGTGCTGGTGGCTTCCGATGATGTGTTCGAAGCCGTGCAGGTGCCGGCGTTGCTGGTGCAGGGGCCAACGCTTATCGAGGATGCCCGGCGGCGCACGCTGGCGCACTGGACGGTGCGCGATCAGGAACAGATGACCTTTGTCGGCGGATCGTACGCCCGGCTCTACCATCTCGACTTTGACGTAGTGGTGTCGACCGGCAAAGCGTGTGCGCTGCTGGCGCTCATCGGCAAGATGGCGTTGTTCTACCAGCAGCACCCGGTGCTGGACGTGCCGAATCTCTGCCGCCTGCCGGTGACGGAACTGACGTCCCTCGGGGGACTCCGGCGGGTGAACCTGTCGAATCTCCGCCAGGCGTCGGGACGCTTGCGCCTGGAGGATTGTCCGGTCGGCGATGAGGCGACGCTGCAAACCGAGAGCGGGCAGTTGATCGCGACGCCGCATCTCGAGATCGAAACCGTGGAGGAGATCACCCATGATTGAGGTGTGCAACAAGCTGTTTCAGCCGCTGACCGTCACCACGTCCGGTGGCGCGGGGCTGCATCTGGGACCGCGGGCGAGCATGCGCATCGCGGAAGACGCGGTGTCTGCGGCAATGCGTCAGGCGGCCCAACGCGGGCTGATCACGTTGCGCCCGGTCCCGACCGCGAACAAGAGGCCGGCGTCCACACCACCGACCGAGACGAAGGAGGGCTAACCCATGCCGAATTACCTGTCGCCGGGGATTTACCCCCGCGAAATCGACTTCAGCTTCTACGTCAAGCAGCTCTCCACCAGCGCCTGCGGCATGGTGGGCATCGCCGAGCGCGGGCCCCTCAACGTCCCCACGCTGGTCACGAGTTGGGACCAATTCTTACGCACGTTCGGGGGGTATAGCGCTGACGGCTATCTCGCCTACGCGGCGCGCGCCTTCTTCGACAATGGCGGCAGCATCCTGTGGGTCGTGCGCATCGCGCACTATACCGACATCACCGATCCGACGACGCTGACGGCTGTTGCCTCCACCCTCACCTTGGTGGACCGCGCGCCGACGCCGGCGGAGACGTTGCAGATCGATGCCTCGTCGCCGGGCGCGTGGGGTGACCGTCTGTCGGTGACCATCCAGGACAGCCAGCGGAATCCCGACACGGCATTCACGCTGCTGGTGTACGATGGCGACACGTTAGTCGAAGTCTTCCCCGATCTCTCGCTGGACGAAGCGAGCGCCAACTACGTGGAGAAGGTCGTCAACGGCCGCTCGGATGTCATCGTGGTGACTGACCTGTTCAGCGACACGGTCGCACCGGGCAATCGTCCGGCGACCGGCACGTGGGCACTGGCGGATGGCGACAATGGCCTGACCGCCATGGCCGACGCCGACTACACCGGCGATGCGAGCGCGCACCTCGGACTGTATGCGTTCGATCGCGTGGACACCGTGAATCTGGTGGGCGCGCCGGGGGTGACGACTCCCACGGTGATT
>JAGUZN010000366.1 GCA_020060775.1 Armatimonadota bacterium | reverse complement strand
TTCCGCCAGGCGCGCGGTGGCGCGCAGGCGCGGGTCGAGAGCAATACCGGGCAGAAATACGGTGTTTTCATGCTGCCGGACAATGACGTCGGCCACCTCCGGCTCACGCGCCCACAACTGCGTGCGCACGTCGTTCCCCGCCAGCACATTGGCCAGCGTGGTGCCCCACTGCCCCGCACCGATGACCGCAAATGTCTCTGCCATCGTTATTGCGCCTCCACCGTCTCCGCCGGTTGCTCCACGGTCACGCGCTGGCCGATCTTCGCCTCGGCGCCCGCCAGCAAGCGCCGGATGTTGCCGCGATGCAGCACAATCACCAACACACCCATCACCGCGGTCAGCCCCACCATCCACCAGCGCTGGGCATCCGGCATGGTGAAGTACGCAGCGAACGGCAAGACGAATGCGGCGGCCAGTGAGCCGAGACTCACATAGCGCGAAGTCGCGACCACGAGAATCCAGCACCCCAGGCCAATGCCGGCCACGACGGGACTGAGTGCGATGAGCACGCCCAGCGACGTCGCCACGCCCTTCCCCCCCTTGAAGCGCAGCAGCGGGGAAAAGGTGTGGCCGAGAATGGCGCAAAATCCGACGAGCATTAACGCGGAGAACGACAGCGTCGGGATCACCTGCTGTGCACTGAGATAACCGGCCAGCGTGATGCCGACCGCCCCTTTCAACGTATCCAGGCCGAATACCATCAGCCCGGGACCGGGGCCCAGTACGCGCAGCACATTGGTGGCGCCGATATTCTTACTGCCCAGCGTGCGGATGTCCACCCCTTTCCAGAGGAGACCGACCCACAGGCCGAAGGGCAGCGCGCCGATCAGATAACTGCTGACGCAACAAGCGGCAATAATCAGTGGAAGTGGCAAGGTATGCAACACGGTGAGACGACCAATTCGGAATCAGGATTGTACAGAAATGATGTGCGCTCAGTGTAACACGAAATGCGGCTGGGCGCAAAAGAATACCGCGGGTGCGTCCGCTACGCCTGCGTGCGGCGGAACGCGGAGCACAGGAGCATACCCGCGGCCGCGAGGACGCCCGCGAGCAGCCAGCTCTCCGGCAGCGCCAGTACGTGTTGCGGCATCATGCGCGCCGCCAACAGCAGTGCGGCCACCAGCGAGTGAGCGAGTATCGACGATACAATCGAACGACCAAGCCTGAACGCCAGCGCATACCCCACGCCGGTGATGAAAAGGAAGGCGAGCCAGGGTTCGTGCGGGTGGGCGATCATGTAGATGACTGCCGACAGCACGACCGCCCAGTACGGACGCCACCCGCGCAGCAGACTGCCGAGGATGGCGCCGCGAAAGAGGAGTTCGTGTGCAACAGGCATCACCGCGACGAGCAGGAGTACATCACGCAGACTGGAGGGGACCGCCACCGGCATATAGTTGCCGGTGTTCATCAACACCCGCAGCCAGGCAACACCCGCCAGGCCGAGCACGATCCCCCACCCCAATCCCTGGGCGTAGGTGCGCCAATCGCCCCAACGCCACCCCACCTCGCCCAATGACAGGTGATACCGGACGATCACCAACAACGCCACAAGCACATAGCCGGCGCAAAGCCATATATGAAACGGCGACAGGACAGGGACGGGCGTCATGTGTCGTCATGATACGCCAAGCCCCTGCCCTGCGGCAAGCCGATGGGTTACTCCACCGTGACGCTTTTCGCCAGATTGCGCGGCTGATCGATATCCATCCCCAGGTTGTCGGCGCAATAGTAGGCCAGCAACTGCAGCGGAACCGCCGCCAGCACCGGCGTGAACAACTCGACCGTGCGCGGGATGCGGATCACGTCGTCCGCGTATTTATGCAATTCCCCATCGCCCTCCGCGCCTACGGCGATCACATGCCCGGCGCGCGCCTTCACCTCTTTGATGTTGGACAACATCTTGTCATAGACGCCGCCCGGCACCGCCACCGCCACCGTGGGGCACTGCGGCGTGATGAGCGCGATCGGGCCGTGCTTCATTTCGCCCGCCGCATACCCCTCGGCATGGATGTAGCTGATCTCCTTCAACTTCAACGCCCCTTCCAGCGCGGTGGGGAAGTTCACCCCGCGCCCCAGGAAGAGGGAGGAATGAATCTCGTCGAAGCGATCCGCAAGCGAGTGGATCGCCTCTTGCCCTTCCAGAATCGTCTGCGTCTGGCTGGGGATGCGCCGCACAGCATCGATCAACTGGATGCGTGCCTCATCCGGCATCGTCCCCCGCTCCTGCGCCAGGTAGAGCGCCGTCAGGTACATCACCATCAACTGCGTGGTATACGCCTTGGTGGATGCCACGGCGATCTCCGGCCCGGCATAGGTGTACAGCACGCTGTCCGCATCGCGATCCACCGAGCTGCCCACCACATTGGTCACCGCCAGCACGTGCGCCCCCTTGTCCCGGGCTTCATGCAACCCGGCCTGCGTATCCGCCGTTTCGCCGGATTGGCTGATCACGATGGCCAGCGTGCCCTCGTCGATGATCGGATCGCGATACCGCAACTCCGACGCGACATCGATCTCGACGGGCAGGCGAGCGAGTTGCTCAATGGCGTACTTGCCCACCAATCCGGCATGGTATGCCGTGCCGCAGGCGATGATGAGCACGCGCGAGATGGCACTGAGCTGCGCGGGCGACAGCTTCAGCCCGGGCAGAGTGATTTGCGCGCCGTCTTCGCTAATGCGCCCGCGCAGCGTTTCCTCCAGCGCCGTCGGCTGCTCGTTGATCTCCTTCAACATGAAGTGCTTGTAGCCGCCCTTTTCTGCCGCCGCCGCATCCCAGGCAACAATCGAAATGTCGCGCGATACCTCCGTGCCGTCAAGCCGGGTGATGCGCACGCCGTCGCGATTGAGCACCGCCACCTCGCCGTTCTGCAAATAGGTCACCTTGCGCGTGTAGGCGAGCACCGCGGGCACGTCGGAGGCGATGAACTGCTCCTGCTCGCCGTGGCCCAGGATGAGCGGGCTGTGCTGCCGGGCGGCAATCAGCGTGTCGGGCGCGTCGAGACTCATCACCACCAGCGCGTACGAGCCCACGACCTCGCGCAGGGCGGCCACCACCGCCGCATACAGGTCGCCGGCGTAATGGCTTTCGATGAGATGGGCGAAGACCTCCGTATCCGTTTCCGAGCGGAACTGGTGCCCGCGCCCCTCCAGCGATTCGCGCAGCGCCAGGTAATTTTCAATGATGCCGTTATGCACCACCGCCATGCGGCCGGCGCAATCGACATGCGGATGGGCATTGTCATCAGAAGGCGCACCATGCGTCGCCCAGCGGGTGTGGCCGATACCCACCATGCCTTCCACCGGCGCGAGGTCCAATTCGCCGGCCAGCCGGTCGATCTTCCCCTGTCGCTTGCGAATGGCCAGCTCCCCGGCCTGCTGGATGGCCAGCCCGGCCGAATCGTATCCGCGGTATTCGAGCTTCCGCAGCCCATCAAGCAGGATGTGCTTGGCATCCGCCGGGCCGATATATCCGACAATTCCGCACATAGGCGTTCCCCCGAAGTCTCTCGTGACAGCGATTTTGCGCAACCATGCGTCGGCTTCACCGGGTCGACGACATGTGGGCTGCAGTGAACAACTTTATATATCCTGGGTCAGGTAGCGACTAATCTTACCACACCGGAAATTAAATGTCCTTTCGGCATAATGATATTTATCGATATATTCACCCTGGACCCGATGATTATTGCGTCACCCCGGTAATAGTACCCGATGCGTTGCTCGCCCGTGCCGGAGCAAGCGGCTGTGTGAGACCGGTGAATGTGCAAATCATCACCGATACATCTGCTGAAGCACGAACGTGAATGACCGTGACATTCACCGCTGGACAGATTGGCTGGAAGCTGGTATTGTACAGAAAATGCGGGCTGATAACGCCCGCTGCTGAGTATCCATACGGAACGACCTATTCCCCGCCACTCTCCTGGCGGGGATATTCTATTACCTGTTGAGAAGGGTGCGCACACGAGAAGATGAAACTGTGCGCGCTCGAACCACACGCATAGGGGGATTACCTGTGGCAACCGTATATCTGACGCGCAGTGGTTACGAACGCCTTGACGCTGAACTTCGCGAGTTGTTGGAAGTCCGTCGTCCCCAGGTGATGTCCGATCTCACGCAGGCGCGCGAGTATGGCGACATCCGGGAGAACGCGGAGTACGAGACCGCCAAACGAGATCAAGGATTGACCGAGGGGCGCATTCACGAATTGGAAGCACTGCTGGCGTCCGTGCAGATCCTCGAGGTGCCGCCGGAACTGGACGAGGTGGTGCTGGGCGCACGATTGACTGTGGAGAATCTGGACTTCGGTCAGACGCGCGCGTACAAACTCGTGAGCGAGCCCGAGGCGCATCTGGAAGAAGATTACCTCTCGGTCGAGTCCCCATTGGGCGCGGCCCTGCTCGGGGGCAAGGTCGGCGAAGTTGTCACATTTGAAGCCCCGGCCGGCACCCGCCGCTTTAAGATCCTCGAGCTGTCCGGCGATACCGAAGCGCAGGAAGTGTGAGCATAGCTGCAAGGTAGCAATATGCAACGCGGCCCTCG
>JAGUZN010000246.1 GCA_020060775.1 Armatimonadota bacterium | reverse complement strand
CGATGAGCGTTTCCAGCGCCTCGCGTGGCACCGGGCGCGATTCAAAGCGACGAACACTCCGTCGCGTGCACAGCGCAGCAATGGCGTCCATACTCGCACCTCCCGACAGGGTCACACGATCCACCGGCCCCTTGTCCGGCGATCTCCTGCCTGCAGCATACCAGCCGCCCGCGGGGATTTCAAGGGTATCCTCCATCCACCTGGTGTCTGCGCATTGCGCCCGCAGGAAATAGTTGTTATAACAGGTGCAGGAGGCTGGCATGAGCACACACTCTGCACCCGCCCGACGCCATACCGGCACATGGCTGATCCGCGTGATGCTGGGCATGTCGTTCGCCCTGTGTCTGGGTGTGGCGTTCTGCTATGCGGTGCGTCCTGATGCGTGTGCGGCGGTAACGGTCTTCCCGGTGTGGGTCTGGCTGCTGCCCGGCTTCGCGCTCACCATTCTCGGTTGGGGACGATCCTGGCGGCGCATCACCGCCGTCATAGTCCTGTGCTGGCTTACGTACCTCCTCGTCTTCGCGGAAGAGCCCCGCAGCCTGTTGCGAGCGCGTCAGTGGTCAGCCCCATTGCCGGCGGTGGCGCAGGACGACGATGTGCTTCGCGTCGTCACGCTCAACTGCTGCCTCTGCTCAGAGCAGGCCGCCCGCGCAGTGTTGGCCTTCGACCCGGATATCGTCCTGCTGCAGGAGACGCCCATGCCGCCGGTGGTGGAGCGATTGGCTCGTGAGCTATACGGTGCGCAGGCCGGATGGTATACCTTTTGTGACACGGCGATTCTGGCGCGTGGTGCGGTGACGCCGGTGAACGCACGACCGTCACAGGAGGAACTGTTTTTCACCCATGCCCGCGTCCGCCTCACCAGCGGCCAGCGCTTAGAAGTCGTCAGCGCACACTTACTGCCCCCCTTTCTGCGTCTCGACCTCTGGTCGCCGGAATGCTGGGATGCCCAGACGTTTAACCGTCGGGCGCGGCATAGTGAAGTCCGGCGTCTGTGCCGCCGACTGGCCACCATCCCTGACACCATGCCGCTCATCGTCGGGGGTGACTTCAATGCACCGGCGGGTGATGCCGTGTATCGACCGTTCCGGCCGCGGCTGCGCGATACGTTTCACGAGGCCGGCATGGGTTGGGGCAACACCATCTGGAACGATACGCCGGTGCTGCGCATTGATCAGGTATGGGTGAGCCGGCACTTTCGGGTGCTCCGGGTCATTACTCGGAGCGTCGCCGCCTCAGACCACCGCATGGTGGTGTGCGATCTCCAGGTGCGGCACTGAGCCAAGCCATCATTCGTTCCCCTCTTGCTGTGTGCATCTCGCAACAGTAGCGGGCTGATGGTGTAATTGCGTGCGAGGGGGCACGTTGCCGGGGCGAAAGTGTGGTAGGGTAGTACGGAAGCGCCGTGGAAGCAGGAGGCGGTGGCATGACATTGCATTACCATCAGGATTATCAGTGTGTGAAGTGCGAGAATTTCTTCTTGCCCTTCCTGTTGCCGGTCACGCTGTGTCCGGAGTGCGGAGAGCCGAATCTGCAATCCGACGAGTTTCGCGACATCGTGAAGCTGCTGGTGGAGGCCAATGCCACCCACCGCCAGCAGTTCGGACGCTGTGTGCCGCCGGCCTACGCCGTCTTTTCTCTCATCGACCATTACATCTACTATAGCGCCAACATCTTCGATATGTATGTGGAGCGCGAGGTGCCGAAAGCGCTGCTCATCGAAGAGGTCATCGCGAGTGAACCGCCAGCATGGCAGGACCATCTGCGCGAGCTGCTCTACCAGGTGTTCGAGGAGGCCGAACGGCAGGGGCTGTTTCAGGATCTCCACGCGCACGAATCCGCCGAATCGGCAGAAGACCGCATTGAGGGTGAAGCGGCCTGACGCCCCACATCGTTGTTGCCGCCGTGACGGACGCCGTCGCCCGTTTTGTGCCGGGCGACGGCGTGGCATTGGCCGTCAACCTTCCTTGACAAAAACTTTCCACACCGTATACCATAGGCTGCGGGCTGAAGGCAGCAGGGCTGTCGGCAGGCCCACATTTTTTGACTGAAGGTAGTCCGCCCTCTCGCGTGCGCGACCTTAAGGGATGGTCGCGCGTACTCACTGGATTGCTGCACTTCCGGGTGCTGTACGCTGGTGAGATCAACGGGGTGACTCCACCGGCGTCGAACGCGGTACAATAGAGACAGACCGCGTACATGTGCCATGACGGCGCACAGCCAGAAAGGAGTGGGCGGTGAAACTCGATCTGTCGGAAATCGCCCGGACACCGGGTGCCTATACCGAACATGACATCGATATGACCTTCAAGGAGGTCGAGGGAATGACCCTCACCCAGCCGGTGCGCGGCAAACTGTATGCCAGCAGTACCGGACGGGTGCTCCTGCTGGAGGGGGCGGTGGACACGGAAGTCGAGCAGGTGTGCTCGCGCTGCGGCGGCATATACCGCCAGCCCGTGCATGCCGAGTTCCAGGAAGACTTCGTCATTAATCCGACGATGGTCCCCGGGAAGGGGCCGCGCATCGAGGAAGATGAGGAAGCCCCGGAGAGCCGTCTGTTCTACGAAGGGACGTTGGATCTGAACCTGGACGAATTATTGCGCCAGAGCATTCTGGTTGCGTTGCCGTTCAAGCCGCTCTGCGCGGACGATTGCCAGGGCCTCTGCCCACGCTGCGGGCACCGGTTATCCGAAGGGCCGTGCCCATGTCCGCCCGAGGGAGGCGACCCGCGGCTGGCGGTATTGCAGCGCCTGCTGGAGGAACGGAAGCGGCAGCCGTAACACGCGAAACATATTACATCGTATCCCGAATGGAGAGAACCTACCGTGCCTAACCCAAAACGACGACACTCGTCAACGCGCCGCGACAAGCGCCGCGCCAACTGGAAATTGTCCGTGCCGACGCTGGTGAAGTGCAACTTCCCCGGATGTGAAGCCATGCACCTGTCCCACCACGTCTGCCCCAAATGCGGCACCTACGATGGCCGCCAGGTGCTCACCCAGCGCCGGGGGCAGGTTGCCGAAGCGTAAATCGACGTGCAACACCACACCACCGTGCAAGCTCAACGTACTGCCGTCGTCCTTGATGCCATGGGGGGCGATTTCGCCCCGCAGGCCACTGTGGCGGGCGCCATGTCCGCTGCCAGGGCGCTGCCGGATGTCGACGTGCTGCTGGTCGGCGATGAGACCGTCCTGCGAGCCGAACTGGCCTCGCATGGTGTGACGCCCGCCAACCTGCTGGTGCACCACGCCAGCCAGGCCGTCGACATGTGCGAGGCGCCCGGCCAGGCGATTCGCCAGAAGCCCAAGTCCTCCATCGCCGTGGGCATGAAACTGGTGCGGGACGGCAAAGCGCACGCTTTCGTCTCCGCCGGCAACTCCGGTGCGGCGATGGCGGCGGCCGTGCTCATCCTCAAACCGCAGCCGGGCATCGACCGCCCGGCCATTGCCTTTTACATGCCGACGCGCACTGGGGTGGCCATCATGCTCGATGCCGGCGCCAACACGGACTGCAAACCGGCCAACCTGCTGCAGTTCGCCCGGCTGGGCCACGATTACGCCCGCGCCATGCTCGAACTCGAGCATCCGCGCATCGGGCTGTTGAGCATCGGCGAAGAACCCACCAAAGGCGATGAGCTGACCAAGGAAGCACATCAGTTGCTGCAGCAGCAGACCGAGCTGAACTTCGTGGGCAACGTGGAGCCCAAAGAGTTTGTGCGCGGCGAAGTGGATGTCGTGGTCTGCGATGGGTTTGTCGGCAACCTGATGCTGAAGGCCGGCGAGGCCATGGGCGAATTAATCCTCGGCATGTTGAAAGAGGAGATCAGCCGTTCCTGGACCAATAAATTGGCGGCGTTGCTGCTGCGGCCGGTCTTTCGCGGCGTGAAGAAGCATTTCGATTATGCCGAGTACGGCGGCGCGCTGTTGCTCGGCGTGAACGGCGTGGTGATCATCGGGCATGGCCGCTCGACGCTGCGCGCCATCGAAAACGCCGTGTGCCTGGCCGCCCGCGTCGTCAAGCAGCAACATCTGGCGCCCTCACTGCAGCGCGAGCACGGCGAAGCGTTGCAGCCGGCGACGCAACCGTAATGCCGGCGCCTGCCATGCGGTGGCGCACCGCCTTCACCCGGCGTGGCGATGTCCGGGTCTATCTCGTTACACCATAAAGGATGTCGAACGTCTATGGCCTCACGCAGTGCATTTCCGTCCGTCGGCCTGGTCTCCGTCGGCGCATATGCTCCTCAAAAAGTATTGACCAACTTTGATCTGGAGCGCATTGTCGATACCTCGGATGAATGGATCCGCACGCGCAGCGGCATCGCCACCCGGCATGTACTGGAGGAGCATGAAGCGACCTCCGATATGATTCTGCCCGCCGCACGCCTCGCCCTGGAGCGGGCCGAACTGTCGCCGCAGGAGTTGGACCTTATCGTGGTGGCCACGGTGACGCCGGACTTCCCGTTGCCCGCTACCTCCTGCATCGTGCAGGACCGACTGGGCGCGACCAACGCCGCCGCGTATGATGTGAACGCCGCGTGTTCCGGTTTCATCTACGCCCTGTCCGCCGTACAGGCGCAAATCGCCACCGGGCAATTTCGCAATGCCCTGGTGGTGGGCGCTGACGGCTTATCCAAAGTGACCGACTACACCGATCGCTCCACTTGTGTACTGCTGGGCGATGGCGCCGGGGCGGTGGTGCTGCGCGAAGTGCCGGAAGGCCGCGGATTCCTCTCCACGTACCTGGGCGCCGACGGCAGTGGGGCTGATCTGCTGTGCGTGCCCGCCGGCGGCACCCGCAAGCCGGCCTCGCATGAGACGGTCGATGCGCGTGAGCACTACATTCGCATGAATGGAAACGAGGTGTTCAAATTCGCCGTGCGCGTGATGGAAGACGCCGTCCGCACGGCGTTGCGCCGCGCCGGACTCACCACCGATGACGTGGCCCTCGTGGTGCCGCACCAGGCGAATATTCGCATCATCGATGGTGCGGCCAAGCGTCTGGGCATCCCGTATGACCGCTGGGCGAATAATATCGAAGACTACGGCAATACCAGCGCCGCCTCCATTCCACTGGCGTTGAACGAGGCATACGAAAAAGGCCGGGTGCACGAGGGCGACCTGGTGGTGATGGTCGGTTTCGGCGGCGGCCTCACCTGGGGCGCCGCCGCGCTGCGCTGGTAGGATTACCGTGCCGCCGCGCCGGGAATATGCAGGCTATGCCGCGTCTCCACCCCGTCGGATACGCGGCATCCGTGTTGTTGATGTGATTGGGATGATGCGAAGGGATGATTGGGTATGCAACTGTACGCTAAGCCACTGCAACGTTTGATTGATTTACTGGAATGCCTGCCGGGCATCGGCCCGAAGTCGGCGCAACGCCTGGCGTTGCACTTGCTGCGCCTGCCGCCGGAACAGGTGGACAATCTGGTGAGCGCCATGCAGGACGTGCGCACGCGCGTGCGCCAGTGCGCCATCTGCTACAACTACGCGGAGAGCGATCACTGCCCGGTCTGCGACGACCCCACCCGCGACCGCACCCTCATCACGCTGATCTCCGATGTGCGCGATCTGATGGCGCTGGAGAATGCCGGCGACTACCGCGGCCTGTACCATGTGTTGGGAGGATTGTTGTCGCCCATGGACGGCATCGGTCCCGAACAACTGCGCGTGCGCGAACTGCTGCGGCGCCTGGAAGACGGGATGGTGCGCGAAGTGATCCTCGCCACCAACCCCACGGTGGAAGGCGATGCGACGGCGCTCTACCTCGCCCGTCTCATCAAACCGCTGGGCGTGCGCGTGACGCGCATTGCGCTGGGCCTGCCGGTGGGCGGCGACCTCGACTACGCCGACCAACTCACCATCCTGCGCGCACTGGAAGGCCGCACGGCGATGTAGGGTCGGGGCCGTGCGCACCTCCCCGAGCGGTGACCCGGCACCGACCCGTGAGAAGTTGTACGGAAAGGGGCTGTTCGTGGATCGCGCCGCAGATGTGCGTGACTGCTGGAATTGGGGCTCCGAGGCGCCAGGAGCGGTAGGGAGAGGAGACCCGAGACCAACAGGCGCGGAAAGATCTAGCGAGACCGAACAGCGACTGTCCGCACAGCTTCTTAGTCGCCCGAGGCCGGCGGCTCCTCCGGCGCACCTTTGCGCCGGAACAGGTTATGCACCCCGGCGATGAAGCGCGCGAAGGGGTTCTCCGCCGTCGACATGTTCGGGGACTTTGCGGGGTCTTCGTACCAGGAGCGTGCGCGCAGTTCTGCCACCAGACGGTGAGCCAGGTGGGCCGGAATCGGAATGCGGCGCTGCGCTTCTTCGATCAGCTCGCGCAGGCGCACCGCGCCGCGGAAGCGTCCGGTGGAACGCAGAAACGACGGCCAGCCGTTGACATATTC
Source organism: Armatimonadota bacterium (assembly GCA_020060775.1). Lineage (GTDB taxonomy): Bacteria > Armatimonadota > Hebobacteria > CAIYQO01 > CAIYQO01 > JAGUZN01. The sequence continues at coordinate 1,678 of JAGUZN010000246.1, read as the reverse complement.
CCCGCGATACGCCTGGAACTCCAGAAACCCCTGTTCCACGGCGCGGAACTGGACCTCGATTAACTCTTCCGCCGATTCCGCGGCGATGATATCGTCCGCCAGTTCGTCGATGGCCTGATCAAGCAGCCGCTGGAACGCGCGGACAATGCCGGTGAGCGTACCGCGCAAGCGGGACACGGGCGGCGTCACGACATTGGCGTACGCGCGCTCAAAACGGAACTTCACCGGTTGGCCGTTCTCTTTGCGCCGGCCGGACCAGATGTTGAAGTCCTCCTCGGAAAGGATCCCCTGCTGGCAGGCGATTAACGCGCGTCGGGCAATATCCACGTGATGCAGCGAACGTTGCGTCCGTTCCTCGTCAGACCGCAGCGAGGTGTTGGCGAGATACTCGAACTCGCCGGGCGACAGCGCATGCACGCGCTCCAACGCGTCGATGCTCTGGCGGAACTGCCGGTCGAGAAACGCGTCATCGGGCTCGTCCGTGTGGGCGAAGTCATCCATCAACGCGGGGGATGATGCTGTTGCATACGGATCATCGGCTACCATATTGAACCTCCTGTTCTAATCCCATTACACTGATGATATGCAATAGTCTACAGCGCAAAAGATGCGCTCAACGGTCCGATATTCGCGGACCGGTACAACGATCAACGCCATTCGATCAGGTCATCGATCGGCTTGCGCGCCTTGGGTGGCGGCGTCTCCGTGGGTTTGCCCACGGCGACGAGGGCAAATACTTCCTCCCCGGGTGCGAGTTGCAGCGAGGCGTGGAAGTCCTTTTTCGCGATGAGGGGTTCGGTCATCCAGCAGGCGCCGTATCCCCGCGACTCAGCCAGCAAAGTGAAGTAGGCGATGACTGCGCTTACGGATTGCATATCCGGGTGGCTGAAGAGGTGCTCGATCTCCACGGGGCGCATGTTGCGCTCCACGAGCACGGCTTCCAACCGTGTGCGGTACTCCTGTTTCACCACCACGATGACAGCCGGGGCGTCGGCGAACAGCAGGGCGGCCTCTTTCCACACCCGCACCTTCTCCGGATGATTGGCGAAGTCCGGGTGCGTGGCCACATCGTTGATGCGGCGCTCAACCAGGGTGGCCAGCATCTTCAAGAGCGAGTCATCGGTAATAACGATGAACCGCCAGAGCTGGCGGTTGCCAATATTCGGGGCCTGAGATGCGAGTGCCAGCATTTGCCGTAGATCCACGGCAGACACCGGATCAGCGGCAAAGCGACGGATAGAACGACGACGGGCAATGACTTCCTCGATATCCATGAAATGACTCCCGGATCAGGCCGCACCCGTATCGGGTGCACATAAAACGCACAACACGCACTGGCGATGATAGACAGCTATTCTATCAGACGATTACAATGAGAGAAAAGTTTCAACCGGCCTGCACCGGCGGATGACGGAATCGAAGGCTCGAGGCCAGGGCAAGCGGTCTTCCTATCAGTGTACGCAATCCCCGCCATTTCGACAATAGCTCGTGCGGGTGCACCGAGCGTTAACGGCCGGTCATGCGAGGATGACATGCCTCCCCTCCATATCCTGGTGCCGGCCGACAGCGTGCACGGCGACGAGCTACAGATCAGCGGAGCGCAGTACCACCACCTGGCACGCGTGCGCCGCGTCGGGGTGGGGGCGCCGTTGCGTGCCGCCTTGCCTGACGGCCGCGT
>JAGUZN010000092.1 GCA_020060775.1 Armatimonadota bacterium | reverse complement strand
GCTGGGGGCGCGGTCGGCACACGATCGCGCTACGATCATCCGGCATATCGAACTGCTGGCCGCCACGCGGCCGACGGCGGTCAACCTGTTTTGGGCATTAGATCGTTGTCGCGCAATCGTTCACGGGGCAGCATCCGATACATCGATGTCAGGACTGGCTGTTGCACTACTGGCGGAAGCCCGCGCGATTCATGCCGATGATGCGCGCGCCTGTCAGGCGATTGCACAACATGGGAGCAGCCTTTTCCCGTCGCCAGTGCGCCTGCTCACCCATTGCAATACCGGAGCCCTGGCCACCGGAGGAATTGGCACTGCGTTGGGGGTGATTCGTGCGATGGCGCAGGCTGGACGAACGGCGGTGGTGTGGGTCGATGAAACACGACCTCTCCTGCAAGGCGCACGCCTGACCGCCTGGGAACTGCAGTGTGATGGCATTCCGTATCGCCTCATCTGCGACAACATGGCAGGGGCCCTCATGGCAGGGGGCCAGGTGGATGCGATCATTATCGGCGCTGATCGCATTGCCCGCAATGGAGACTTTGCCAACAAAATCGGCACGTACAGCCTTGCGGCCCTGGCGCATCTGCATGGCATCCCCTTCTATGTGGCGGCGCCTACTTCAACGATCGATGATACGATCGACGATGGTGGGGGGATCCCGGTGGAGGTGCGGCAGGACGATGAGATTTGTGCAGTCGGCGAGAAGCGCCTGGCTCCTGCAGGCTCCGTCACCTGGAATCCCGCATTCGATGTCACACCACACGGGATGGTGACCGCGTTCATTACCGAGCTGGGTGTCTTGTATTCTCCATACGCTGAGGCGCTCGGGAATGCGAGAGAAAAGGCATCTGCATCACGCTCTGCTCCTTGACGTTAGCAGAAGGACCGTGGTACAGTGCGAGAAATCCATTTTCGACTCCTGATGACCTCGGGAAAGGAGGCTGACAATGCGCGGAAGTGATTTTCTTGGCGGGGTATTGGTCGGGGTAATTGTTGGAGCAGCCATTGGGTTGCTCTTTGCGCCGCAGTCTGGCGAGGATACGCGCGACACGATTCGCGACTATGCCGGTGATATGGGTGAAAAGGTGAAGGAGAATAGCCGCCAGGTCATGGAGAGCGGTCGTGATTTGTTAGAGCAGAGCAAGCAACAGCTTTCGGAAGCGGTGCAGCGTGGCAAAGAGTCCGTGAGCCAGTTGCGCAAGGCTGCCGAGAATGCCGCAGAGGGCGCATAAGATTACGTCATGCCCAGCGCGATGAGGATGGCGCCCCGGGGCGCCATCCTCTCTTTTGGTCTTCGGCATGAGCCTTTACTATGCTGGTTATTGTTCGTTTTACACGACAACCATTCAATGCCTCCCAACGTATTTATCGATGAGCTAGGTTAAGGAACCTCGGGAGTGAGGATGTTATATTCACCCCATTAAATCGTGAATGTCGTTTTTAACAAACATGAAGATTTGAAAAAGTAGCCAATAATTGACTGTGATGCATGTGCTGTTCGATCCGGTGGCCGTCTTTTCGGGCATGCTGCGGGGGTTCGTACGCGCCGGGCATCGTGTGTTCCAGGAATAATCAACCCATGGATTGTACGACCGATCTCACTGCTGCATATCGTGCGCTCCTTTGTGATCTGCTGGTGCGCGAGAATGAGACTCTGCTGCAAGCCTGGATGGCCAGCGATGTCTTCGATGTTTCCATGCTTCCCTCTCAGGCGAAAGAGTCTGTCGATAATCAGGCACGCCGGTTCCTTAAACAACTGGCGATTGCCTCAGCACAAGATCCATCGGCGTGTATCACTTTCACCCGACATACCGATGCCGCGCTCATGCGTGAGTATCCCCTGATCTACCACCTGCCGGCGTTGTTCGCGCTGGAGGAGGTCATCATTGATCAACTGCATGCCCGGGGTGAGCCGAATCTGTTGCTTGCCCCTTTCCACCGTGCGTTGCACTCCATCTTTGCCGTCATGCCGGCGGCGATTCAGCCCCAACTCCCCAGCACCGCGCGTCTCGCACAGTTGAATCAGTTGTCCTGGCAACTGAATAACCTTCTGGACGAAGATGCCATCATGGACAGTGCTTTACGTGGCGTTCCCGAATTGGTCGAAGCGGAGTCCAGCGCTATTTGGATGTGGGACAGCGACCAGAGTATGCCGGTGATGATGGTTACGGAGGCGGGGGTCTCGGCAACGTTCCCGCTACCGAATTCTTTTTTAAGCCTTTTGCGCCAAGCTTGTTCCTGTGGTTGTGCCTTTAGCGTGGATGCTGGCGAAACGGAAGCCTCCTGGCCGGCAGAACTCCGCCACCACGCTGTCGCCTTTGCCCCGCTTCAGGGACCCGATGGCTGTATCGGGCTGCTTACGGCGCATAAAGGGCGGCAGAGTGCATTTTCGCATGACGATTTGTTGTTACTCTCCTCACTCGGTAACTTCGTGGCCATCGCCCTGCAGAATACGAAGCTGTATGCGACAGAACGCCACCTATCGAATTTATTACAAACTTCCATACGGCAAGTCGTACAGGCCTCATCCGGCCAGTTGCGCCAGCACCAGGAATTTGTCCAATCGCTCCTGCATGTGGCGGAAGGTCTCACGCATGCCGAAGCCGTCGGCGCCTGGGTCGCGAGTGATGAGCGCACCGGGCCCGTTGTGACGGCGACCGGCACCCTGGCGCATGCCGGTGCTGACGCATTACATGCGCTCGCGAGTTGGTTCTGGGAGCAGCGCGCTGCCGGGATTGCCTCGTGCGGAGTCCTGGCCGAGCAGCCAGGGCTCCCGACATCCGTGTTGGCACTCGCGGAACAAAAGCACTACGTGTTGACTGAGATCCGTCTGGACAGTGAGGTGTCCGGGCTCATATATGCCTTGCACAGCAATCCATTGGGTGAGGGGCAGCAGGCGTTTTTGCGCACCATTGCTGAACAAATTGGCGTGGGAACCGGCAACATGCTGCAGTCGGCAAACATTCAGCGCCTGCTCTTTGAACTGTCCAATGTCAACTACGTCAGCGAGGCGATCACCGGCACGTTTGATCCGCAACGCATTATGTCGCTCATCAGCCAGGCGGCAGGCCAGGCGCTCAATGTCCCCCTGGTGTTGTGCGGATGGCTGGAAGAAGATGGAACGCTACGCGTCTTACCGAGCACGGCGCATGGTGTAACGGATGAACACCTTGCCGCGTTACATCTCACGTATAACAATACGGTGGTGCGGAAAGTACTCGACACACGCCTTCCCATCACCAGCACCGATCTAGATGTGCATCGTGCCCGCACCGCCTTCTCTGTACTCTCGAAGCTGCAGATGGCGGACTGGGTGTGCGTGCCCATGGTGGTCAAGTCACGCGCGCGCGGCATCATGCTGGTGGCTGATGCGCGCCCCCACCAGTTCTCTCGGCGTGAGACCGCGCTGTTATCTACTTACGCCAATCAAGCCGCACTGGCCATGGAAAATTCGCTACTGTACGAGCAGATCGATCGTCAGTTGCAGCAAATGGAGTGGCTGTACCAGGTGACACGCTCGGTGAGCAGCAGTCTCGATCTGCAAGAAATCCTAGCCCAGTTGCTACGAGCGTCGACAGAAGCGATGCAGGTACCGGTGGCGCTAATCTGTCTCATGGATGGCGCCGGCCGGGAGCAACGTCTTGCTGCCGTGACAGGAGTCGACGACGCCTTGCTTGCCGAAGCGGTCTTCCTGCCCGGTGAAGGCCTTATTGGCAGCGTGGGTGAACGTGGCACGCCGCTGGTCAGTATGAATCTCGCCCGCGACGGCCGGGCGATTGTACTGCGTGAACTGGCCCAGCGCGAGGGATTGGCATCTGCCGTCACCGTACCGTTGCAAGTTCAGGGGTCGACGCTGGGCACCTTGACGGTCATTTCACGCACACCGCGGGATTTCTCACCCGCCGATATCCAACTGCTGGAGGCGATGGTGACGGAAGCTGCGGTGGCCGTACATAATGCCCGCCAATTCGAGAGCGAGCGGGAACGTGTTCGGCAGCTGTCAGTACTGATCGGCGAAGTGACGCGACGCGTCTCGGACACCCTGGGCGTTGCAAGTGATGTCATCACGGTGTCACGTGACACCGAAATGGCGGATGAGGCCCTCGACCGCCTGGTCCTGCGCTTTGAAAGTCTTGCCGGAGTGCTGCACGGCATTGTCGACGATACCCCCACCGAGATATACTTGAAAGAAGCATTCACCTCTGTACTGCACGACCGCCTGCGCCGCGGGATGATGGCGGGCACAGATGTCCGCGTCACCGGAGCCCAGTTGCCACTGTCATCGCGTTTGGCCACCCTGTTGGCGCTCTTCCTGAACGAGTGGCTGGTTGCCCTGGAAGCGGTACTTGCCGGGCAAGCGGATGGCGTGGTTGTCATCGCGTTCCAGCAGGTTGGACGTGAGGTGATCGTGCAGATCGAAGCCTCACCCTGGCCCACCTCGGAGCAACCGGTCGTGAATCGTGCTATAATGCAATATCTGATCGATGCGTTGCAGGCCCAGAATCAGGAAGGCTGTGATGGCGATCTCTTTCGCGTGCGCCTGCGCTTTCTCGCAGGCGCACGCGGATAACGTTCGAGGAAGAGCGGTCACTGCAATTATGGAACGCACGCCACCGACATCGTGTGAACAACACGCCAGTGAATCACCATCCCGGCCGGTGTACAACACCGTTGAACAGGGCTCGCCGGCAGAAGGTGCGGCATGCGGGCAGCACTTCCGCGTCCTGATTGTGGAGGATGAGTTTCTCCTCGCCAGTAATCTAAAGACACAGGTCGAAGCCCTGCAACACCAGGTTGTCGGTATCGCCGAAACCGGGATTGAGGCCATCGCCATGGTCGAACGCATCCCGCTCGACCTCGTCCTCATGGATGTGCAATTGCCCGAACTTGATGGCATTTCCGCCGCGAAAATTATCGCGCAACGCGGCATTCCCGTTGTCGTCATCTCCGCTTTCAGCGATCGCGGCTACATCGAAGGCGCCGCTGAAGCCGGGGTTATGATGTACCTCATCAAGCCGGTTTCGCTCGGTGATTTACGCGCCGTGATCGATCTGACCATGGCGCGATATACCGAGTTGCAGGCACTGCGTCAGGAAGTGGGCACCCTGAAGCAGGCGCTGGAGCATCGCAAAAAAGTCGAACGCGCAAAAGGCATCCTCATGGAACAATTCAAGCTTAGTGAGCGGGAAGCGTTCCGCCGGTTGCAGACAATCAGCCAGCGCGAGAACCGCCCCATGATCGAGGTGGCCAATGCCGTGATCACCGCCTTTGCAGTGTTCAGCGATGATGAGTGCCCCGCCTCCTGAGCAGCGGTATTCACCGTCGCTGTCCGGTCTCGCTTGATCTATTCGCGGCGCGGGCCTCGCACCGATCCTCTGAAAACAGCTTCTATGAGCCGGCATGAGGCTCACGCGCCTTCACGTTATGCAAAGACCTCCAATATCCGTTATAATTGAGCCCGATCCGTTTGGGAGATTGTGATGCCGCAGACGACGTCGATACGCGCACGCTGGAGGGAATACTACGATTTTTCGAAGGATGTATGGGAACGTTTTTCGGAAGACCGCGTGCCGCTGGCGGCGGGCGCTATTGCCTTCTTTACCTTGCTCTCGTTGTTCCCGTTGCTCCTTCTGGCCGTGTCGATAGCCGTCTTCTTCATTTCGCTTTCCACTGCCGAACACGAGATTCGCAATCTGACGGTGACGTTGGGCACCTCCTTTGCCCAGGCACTATTCGACCAATTCCTCGCGATCAAAACGAACAAAGGCCTGCTGACCGGGTTGTCGCTCTTTCTCGGCCTGTGGGCGGGCAGCCAGATTTTCATGGTGCTCGAAGCGGCGATGAATCAGGCGTGGCGCGTGCAGAAGAAACGTCCCTACTGGGCGCGGCGCGGCCTGGCATTGCTCATGGTGCTGCTGGTCAGCACGCTGATGCTCTGTGCTGTGGTGCTCTCGAACATGATTCGTTTCGCCGCGCACCTGCACGTCCCGCTCTGGGGACATGAGGTGCAGGACCAACTGCCCTGGCTGATCACGGGCATGATCAGTGTAGTCGTGCCCATGTTGCTCGTCTCCGCCATCTTCGCGGCGATCTACCGCGTGCTGCCGGCGAAGCGCACCACCATCCGTTCCGTGCTGCCCGGCGCTTTCACGGCCGGTGGATTGTGGATCGTGATGCTGCACCTGTTCAGCTGGTACGCCACGTATATCACCAATTATCAGATTCTCTACGGATCGTTCTGGGCGGTGGTGACCCTGATGTTCTGGCTGTACTACAGTGCGGTCATCTTGCTGCTCGGAGCGGAAATCTCTGCGGCAAACCACCGCCGGTTGCTGGCGGCGGGCGATCGGGACGAGCAGCGCGTCGAATTCGAAGATCAGGATGATTTCCTGTGTGAGCTGGATGACGAGCCAGCACGCGTGCAAATATCCATGTGACGAACCATGTCGATCCTCTCCCTGCGATATCGCCGGCAGTGTGAACAGCGCATCGGTAAGGGCGCATTAATGTTGCTCTCCCGCGTGGTGCATTGCCTGCCGCTTGCGCAGGCGCATGCGCTGGGCCGGTTGCTCGGCCGTCTCGCGCCTCGCATCTCCCCACGGCACTTTCGCCGCATCGTCAACGATATCACGCTGGCGTTCGGCGATGCCAAGCCGTCGAGTGCCAGCGCTCAGTTAGCACGGCAGGTGTATGTGCAGTTAGGCATGAGCCTGATTGAGTTTCTCCGCCTGCCCTTCATGAGTGCTGATGAAATACGCGACTGGGCTCATTTGGAGGGGACAGCGCACCTGGAAGCTGCGCTGGCACGCGGCAACGGCGTCATCCTGCTCACCGCGCATATCGGCAATTGGGAGGTCTGCGGCACAGTGATGGGCTTGAGCCCATACCCCACCACCGCCATCGCTCGTGAACAGCGGGATACGGCCATCACCAATCTGTTCACGCGTATTCGCGAAGCGCATGGGTTGAAGGTCGTCCCCATGACGGATGTGCGCAACTGCATCCGCGTGTTGAAGCGCAATGAGTGCCTCGGCGTGCTTGGCGATCTCAATGCGCGCGTGCCCGGCGTGTTTGTGCAGTTTTTCGGCCATCCTGCCGCCACCTATGCCGGCGCCGCCTACCTCGCGCGCACCACCGGTGCGGCCATTGTGCCGATCTTTGACGAGCGCCTGCCCGATGGGTCGCATGTCTGCCGTCTTGGCGCGGAAGTGCCACCGCATCACTCTGATGATCGCGACCGCGATCTGCTCATCATGACCATGCGTTGTCAGCGGGTCATCGAGCGCGAAATCCGCCGCCGTCCGCAGGATTGGTTCTGGCAGGTCGCGCGCTGGAAAACCCGTCCCGAAGATGTGCCCAACCCGGAGCGCATCCCGATGGAACACCGCGACCTCACCCCGGCGGAAGCAGCGGCTGCGCTGTCCGTTGATCCTGCCAACGCTTCCACGTGCTAGCAGGGCAGGGGAGCTCCTTACGCGTTATCTGCTGTCTTTCATCCGGTCCACCACTCTACGATAGTGGGTGAGCGCACAGTGTAGAATGACATGTTGTCTTTTATGTTCGATCACCCAAGCGCAGACAACTTCCCGCCGATCTGAACTCCCATAAAGCTGCTGTGCGATCGCACGGATGATGAGGCACAATGAGCTTAACACCGTGCAATCGCATACAGCCGTAGAGAGCGCACGGTGTGAAGTAGAGCAAGGCTGCCAGCACATGCGCCTCTCACAAGCCCTGTCGCTCTACTAACGGTTCAGGCGTAAAACGACAGGCCGTCAGGCGATAGTGCTTCAACATCATGGGGTGCCTCAAGGGTTTCGGCTACAGCCAGTGGATGATCTCCAGCACTGTGGCTTAGTCGCGCGCCCGCCATATCTACTGGTCGTTGTTGTCCGCCTCCAGGCGGATGAAGTCGACGAGGAAGTATTCGCCCTTCTTGATGGTGGCGTGTGTTAATGCATCGACATCGCGCGAACCGCACAGAAAACACTTCAGATCGATGGTGATCGTGCCGTGTGGGATATCCAGTGCTTTGCGCAGGTCATACGCGAAATAGCCGTACTGGTCGGGATTGTAATTCTCAACCAGCAGCGTCATCGCTTCGGTGTCGGTGTTGGTGACCTTCACCGCCCAATGTCCGCCCTTGACTCCGTTATCTTTCAGGCGCCAGGTGAGGAAGGGAGTTTTATCAAGGTCAACGGTGATGTTGCGGATGCGAATGTGCGGCCAACTGCCTCCATCCATACGGCTCATTACCACCACTTCGTCACCGGCAGGCGCAATGGCCAGATAGGCAGAGCAGAGTTCTGTCAGCCCGTCCAGCATCTCGCTCAAATCCCAGTGATGCGTTTTAGGGGTGATCTCGAGGTACTTGTCCGGATCAGTGATCTGCCGGTGGCCCTGTTGTCCCTGCGGCAAGCCGTAAGTCATCACCCCCGGTTCCTTCACGGACGGGAAGCGCTTCGCCGCCGCCACGGCTGATGCCAGCGCTTTTTTCGTTTGCGCGGGGTTGAGCTGCTTGTCGCCGTAATTGATGGACCCAATTTTACGATTGGCCGCCGCTTTGATCATCGCCTCGGGCAGTTCCCCGGCGAATTCACCGAAGCTGCCTCCAATGTCGAAGCGCAGCATGCCGGGCCGCACGCCGGTGAAGTAGGTCTTCAGGTCGAGCTTGGGATTCACTTTCACCGCCGGCACGCCGCCAAGCATGCAATCCCGGACTATAATCTGGTTAGGGATTTCCTCCAGGTAGATTGCGCATGCGCGCTTGTTGTTGCCCAGGGCTGAGACAAAGCAATCCTCCAACAGAATGCTTGGACCGAACTCCTGGGGATAGTATTTCGCATAGTTCACCACCGGGGTGAAGCCGGCACCCTCACCGCCGAAGCGGAACGTTTTGCAGGACAGCGTGCCATAGTTGTCGATCCAACGCTGGTCATTGTGCGTGGGTCGCGGCACGCCGAGAATATTCTGGCAGGTGAGCACTCCGAAATTCTCGATCACCGCTTTGTTGTCGCGTTTCGGCTTGGTGCTGATCCAGCAATCACGTAGATGCGCCTGATCGCTGACGCTGATCAGGGTTTGCGCGCAATTGGAGAAGGCGCATTTCTCAACGAGGCAGAAGCTGGAAGCCGTTTGTTTCGCGTTGCCTTCCTCACGCAGGAAGCGCACGGCAGCGCCATTCGCTTCGAAGAACCGGCAATCTGAGACAACCAGGAATCCCTGATCGGTATTCTGGTTGCCCAGTGCAACCTGATCGCGACCACCGTGGAAGCTAAGACCGCGCACGGTCATGCGCCAGGTGGTGAAGGTATAGAAGATGTCTTTATCCGGATTGGTTTGCGTGATGCGCGGGTACGCCTGCCCGACGACTTCAACCACTGCACTGATATCGATCGTGTCGGATATCCGGTAATCCCCCGGGGGGAAGAGCAGGCCAAAGTTGCGCGCGCGGCTGGAATCGGCAATAGCCTGGCGTATCGCTTCGGTGTGATCGGTGGGATTGCCCGCTTTGACAATGTAATCACGGACATTCACATAACCCGAGACCTGCTGCGCGTTTACGAGGATCGCCAGCATACATATGCCAAGCGATACCAAGAGTCGAAATACCATGGTATGCTCCTGTCTCCACCTGTGCTGGGTGGCATTGCGAAGGAGTCTCACTGACCTTCCACGACCGTGATGGCGACGGGCGCCCATTTGCCCGGGACGCCCGATTCAATGCAGTACCAGCCGTAAGGCTGCTCGAGCGCGGGGGTTTTCGTGGGTACCCAACCGCGAGTTGCGTCGTAGTGCGCTTCGAGATTCAGGTTGCGGACGAACTGTCCGCGCGTCCAGCGGCCTTTGCTCGGTGGGGCTTCCCCGGTGATTTCGTTAATCTGGTAGGGCAGCAGTTGCTCGGGAAGGCCGGTGCCGAAATAGCCGCCGCCATAGTTATTGGTGATATTGATGCTGACCTGGCGCGGATGCCCATCGCGGACAAAATAGGTGTCGAGGTCGAGCTTGGGGTCGACGCGCACCATCCAGGAATCATTCAACCCGTGGCAGTTGGCAACGGTGAGGACGTTGGGAATTTCCTTCAGCACAATCGCCGTACTCTGCGCATTGTATAGATAACTGCTCTCGATAGTCACCGAGTTGGGGGTTACCGGATACTTGTACGCGAATGCTGCGAAATTCCAGACAGCGGCAAATCCGCCCCCTTCGCCGCCGAAGCGGCTGTTGCGGATATGCACGCACCCGTAGTTGTCGATCCAGCGCTGGTTGGAGGCCATGCGCTTTCGACCATTGGGGTCTACCCACTCGTCTGCAAATCCCTCCTCGCCCCGGCGAACACGCGGCACGCCCAGCAGATTCTCGACATGCATCACGCCATAGTTCTCAAGGGCTGCCATATCCTTCATCTCTGCCGAAGTGGAAATCCAGCAATCGCGTACCACCGCCATGTCGCAATGGTTGATGACCGCCTGCATGCAGTTAATGATGACGCAGTTTTCCACCTTGAAGAAGGTGGAGTTGCTGCCCTTGCGCATCTGGATAGCAGCTTCACGACCGTTTTTAAATTGGCAGTCGCGCACCGTGACATGCCCGGAGTCCACATTGGGGTTGCCCATATTGAGCTGTACTTTGCCACCGAGGAACGTCAAGCCCTCGATGAGCTGCCGCCAGGCATCGTGCGCGTAAAAGAGATCTTTCTCGGGATCGACTTGCTCAATAGCGGCATAGTTTTCACCTCGCAGTTTGAGGTAACTGATATCGATCGTGTCGTTGATCAGGTAATGGCCGGAGGGGAAATAGACTTCCGCAAAGCTGACGAAGTAGCCATACTGCGGATGCTGTGGGACTCTCCGTCGCTCGAATGCCGCCTTGACCGCCGCGCGGATGGCTTTGGTATCGTCGGTGCGTCCGTCGCCTTTGGCGCCGAAGTTCCGCACGTCAACCGACAATCCCGTATAGGTATCGGCAGGTCGTACAGGGATATGGGTCGTCGCCTTGTCATCCTCGGCAACGACCGGGGCAGTACATATCGCCGCCAATGCGCAGAGCAACAGGGTACACAGCAATACACCAGGTATGCGGATCATGGTGTGTCCTCCCTTATTTCGCCTCAAAGCGCAGGTAATCCAGCACGATGTACTCGCCTGGTTTTGCGTGGACGAAGCTGAACGGCTCGGTCTTGGTAGGCGGAATATATCGGTGACCCAGGAAGTAGAAGCGTATTTGGAGTTGGCGGACGCCGGAGAGGCCCAGTTTCTCTTTTACATTATACGCCTGATACTCGGCTCCATGCCCGGCTTCGCAGATCGAGACCATCCGCTCTGCGTCGCTGTCGATGACACGGATGGCATGGGAGTTGGGTGTGCCGTTGACCGCATCCCGAATTTTCCAGGTGAGGTAAGGGTACTTGTCGAGATCGACAGAAATATTCTTGATCAGCATGTGCGGCCAGCCATGGTTCGCCTCAATGCGGCGCATAATGACAATGTCATCACCAGCCTGGGCAACGGACAGGTATTCACCGTTCGGTTGGCGAGTAGCATCCATGAAATCGGTGAGATCCCACGGATATTTGGCTGCCGTGATATCCAGGTACTTTGTCGGATCAGTCTGCTCGGTGTGCCCGGCAAAGGTCATCGGGGATGCAGCGGGCCATTGGGCGGCTTTCACTGCGGTCACGGCTTTGGCGAGTGCGTTTTTCGTCTCTTTCGCGGAAAGCTGCGGCACACCGAGGCCTTTTTGCATCGCCGGTTTTTTCATTTGCTGGGGGATATCTCCATATTCGCCGTAGCAGTTCGTCACGGCATACTTCAACATGCCGGGTCGCGCCGCTGTGAAGTAGGTGTTGAGGTCGATCTTTTTGTCGACCTTTACCACCGGCACACCGTCAATGGAGCAGTTGCGCAATTCGATGCCGTTTGGAATCTCCTCGCAGTACACAGCACATTTCCGCTTGTAGTTCGATTGGGAGGATATCCAGCATCCATCAAGGACGATCCAATTCGCCCCGGCTTGCGGGTTGAATTTCGCGAAGTTCACCACCGGGGTAAAGCCGCCGCCCTCCCCGCCAAAGCGGCACTGCACGGCAGTGAGATTATTGTAGTTGTCCACCCAGCGTTGATCGACGCCAGTGCAACGCGGCACCCCCAGCATATTGTCGAGCGTCATATAGGCGCCGCGATTTTCAATGACCGCCATGTGATCCATCTCGGCATCGGATGAAATCCAACAGTCGCGCACGGTTGTCCAGTCGGTATAGGTCACCAGCGCCTGGCGGCAATCCCGAATGACGCAGTCCTTGATGATCAGGAACGTGGAGTTGCTGCCTTTACGGAAATGCACCGCCGGTCCCGAGGTGTGGTAGAACTTACACTTTTCAATCGTCACATGGCCGGTATCGAGGTTGGGATTACCCAGACTGAGGGCGGTGCGTCCACCCAGAAAAGTGATGCCGGCAATGACGCCGTGCCACATGTAGGTTGTAAAGAAGATGTCTTTATCGGGATTCGCCAGTTCGATGCTCGGATCGCCCTCGCCGCGCAGAAACGGGACGACCAGATTGATCGTGTCGGTCAACTTGTAGCGTCCTGCCGGGAACAGGACTTCGGGCACATTGCCGAAGTACGCGCCGTGCTCGCCCCAACGTCCGCCTCCACGGGCAGCGAATGCCGCATTGATCGCGGCTTGCACGGCCTGTGTATCATCGGTCACGCCATCGCCTTTCGCGCCAAAGTCCTTGACATTCACATGGCCAACAGGCTTGGGGGGAGTGGGGGAGGGAGTGCCAGCCTGGGCGAGAGCGGGGGGGATGGCGGCACATGCGCACATCACCATACACCAAGTGATGGTCAGAAGATACTTCACCATGATCGCTTTCCTTCCGTTGTTAAGTATTGCACGTGGTGGCGTGCGAACGGGGCATTGGCATATGCCGTGCTTGGACGGTTGGCGGCATTCGATGGTGGGGCAATGCCAGTCAGGATGGCGCCGGCAGATAACTCGAGCAAGTGATGTCATACTATCATGTATGGCATTGCTCAACTATAGTCATTATCGCTCCGAGTGCGTTATCAGTCAATGGGAGGGAGGAAAGAAGAGATGGGACGCGTCCCCGCACTTTCGCCCCGTTCACCAGACATCCGTTGCCGAGTGAACAATATGATATTATTCTTTCGCGCAAACAAGTATTGACAAAGGCAACGTATTACCGTACACTCTCATCAATCATGTTTTCCTATCAGTTTAGTATGTTATTGTATTGTCGTATGCCGGCTGCTCCGGTAGGCTGGAGGATAACACCATGAAGCTGTCTACCCGTTCCACGTACGGATTGCGTGCGATGATGGCGGTGGCGATGGATGGTTCGTCCGGCCCGGTCATGGTGAAGGAGATTGCCGAGCGTCATCAGCTCCCGGCCAACTACCTGGAGCAGATCATGACGCCCTTGCGTAAAGGCGGTTTGCTGGCGGCGACGCGAGGAGCACACGGCGGGTACAAGCTCGCACGCGCGGCCCAGGAGATTACCGTGCGTGAAATCCTGGAAACCCTTGAGGGATCGCTGGAATTGGTGGAGTGCAACGAGGTGGCCTGTTGCGGCATGCAACCGGATCTCTGCGCTGTGAAAGACCTGCTCTGCGAGGCAAGCAGGGCGATGGTGGAGGTGTTGGCGCAGGTCACATTGGCGGATATTGTCGAGCGCCAGCGTGAGAAAGAAGCGGTGAGTTCCGCGCTGATGTACGTGATTTAAGCGAAGGGGGAGGCGATGAACTACGCGCTAGATGCCACGAAATTAATCGGCCGTACGCCGCTGGTGCGCCTGAATCGGGTGACTGGCGAGACTACGGCCACCGTGCTGGCGAAACTGGAGATGTACAACCCGGCGAGCAGCGTGAAGGACCGCATCGGGGTGGCGATGATTGAAGCCGCGGAACGCGCCGGTACGCTCACTCCCGACTCCATTTTGCTCGAGCCCACCAGCGGCAACACCGGCATCGCGCTCGCCTGGGTGGCGGCTGCACGCGGCTACAAGCTGGTATTGGTGATGCCGGAGTCGATGAGTCTGGAGCGCCGGCAGGTACTGAAATTGCTTGGCGCGGAATTGGTGCTCACCCCGGCGGCGGAAGGGATGTCCGGCGCGGTGCAGCGCGCGGAGGCGATGGCGGCAGAGGATGCGCGCTACGTGTTGCTGCAACAGTTCGCCAATACGGCCAATCCGGCGATCCACCGGCTGACCACTGCACCGGAGATCTGGCGTGATACCGATGGTCAGGTGGATGTCGTGGTGGCAGGGGTCGGCACCGGTGGCACCATCACCGGGGTGGGGCAGGTGCTCAAAGAACTGAAGCCGGAGGTGAAGCTGGTGGCGGTCGAGCCGGCCGCTTCGCCCATGCTCTCGCAAGGGATGCGCGGGCCGCACCCGATTCAGGGTATCGGCGCAGGGTTTGTGCCCGAAATCCTGCAGCGCGAGTTGCTCGATGAGATCGTCGCCGTGCCTTCCGAGGAGGTGACGGCCATGACCTTGCGGCTGGCACGCGAGGAAGGGCTATTTGTCGGCCTCTCGTCCGGCGCCGCAGCGTGGGCGGCCGTACAGTTGGCACAACGGCCGGAACACGCGGGGCAGCTCATCGTCGTCATCTTTCCTGATAGCGGAGATCGCTATCTTTCTACTGCCGCCTTCCAGGCAGTCCTGTCCGACTGAAAGGGGCCTTTGATGAAACGCCAATGGGGATTTGAAACGCTCGCGCTGCATGCCGGGCAGCAGCCCGATCCGACGACCGGATCACGCGCCGTGCCGATCTACCAGACCACCTCGTATGTCTTTAACAGCAGCGAGCACGCCGCCAACCTGTTCGGGTTGAAAGAACTCGGCAACATTTACACGCGCCTGATGAATCCGACCTGGGATGTGTTGGAGCAACGTGTGGCGGCGTTGGAGGGCGGCGCAGCGGCACTGGCAACGGCATCCGGCCAGGCGGCGGAGACGCTGGCGATCCTCACCATTGCCGGCGCCGGCGATCACATTGTCGCCTCTTCCAGCCTGTATGGCGGCACCTATAATTTGTTGCATTACACGCTGGCTGATCTCGGCATTGAGACGACCTTTGTCGATCCAACTGATCCGAGTAATTTCCGTAAGGCGATGCGCCAGAACACCAAGTTGGTGTTCGCCGAGACATTGGGCAACCCGAAGTGTGACGTGCTTGATTTCGAACCGGTAGCCGCCATTGCCCATGACGCGGGCATCCCACTGGTGATCGATAATACAGCCGCCACCCCATACCTTATTCGCCCGTTGGAGTGGGGAGCCGATATCGTCATTCATTCGATGACCAAGTTTTTAGGTGGCCATGGCACGTCGCTGGGCGGCATTATCGTTGATTCCGGTAAGTTTGACTGGGGCAACGGCAAATTCCAGCGCTTCTCCCAACCCGACCCCAGTTATCACGGCCTGGTGTGGACGGAATTGCCCTCGCCGTTACGGGAGATCTGCTTTGTCCTGCGCGCTCGGGTCACGGGTATGCGCGATCTGGGTCCGGCGTTGAGCCCGTTCAATGCCTTCCAAATTTTACAGGGGGTAGAGACGCTGCCGTTGCGCATGCAGCGACATAGCGATAACGCCCTGCACGTCGCACAGTATCTCCAACAGCATCCTGCCGTGTCGTGGGTGAACTATCCCGGCTTGCCGGATAACCCAAGTCGCGCACTGGCGGAGAAGTATCTGCGTCACGGTTTTGGCGCCATCCTCGGGTTTGGCATCAAGGGTGGCCTGGAAGCGGGCAAACGTTTCATTGACGCTGTCGAATTGCTCTCACACCTGGCAAATATTGGCGATGCCAAGTCGCTGGTTATCCATCCGGCGAGTACCACGCATCAGCAGTTGACGCCGGAAGAGCAACTGGCAACCGGGGTAACGCCAGACTTCATCCGCCTGTCCGTCGGCCTGGAAACCGTGGAGGATATCATCGCGGATATTGACCAGGCACTCGCGGTCGCCCAGGCTGCCGTCCCTGCGTAGCATCACTGCATGCCCGCCAAGGTGGCGCCGCCTTGGCGGGCATGCGATTACTGGGAGATGGGGTGTGCGACGCTGAGCAGATCGCTCACCTGCTGCACGGTGGCGTCGGGGATGCCGTCGCCCACGATCCAGCCGAAGTTGAATACCTGCTGGCTTGGGTGGGTGCGGGTGGGCTTGATGATATTCAGATAACTCACCACGGGATCAGGCAGCGAGCCATCTTCATTGGTGAGCACCAGGAAGGCGTGTTTGCCCATGTGCGAGAGCACCCCGGTCGTCACCACCGTGCGCCAATCGACTGGATTGGCCAGGATGATGTTATGGCCCGGTTCGGCAAGGCCCCAGCCAGCCTGCCGGTCACTTTCGCCAAACCACCAGGCAGTTCCCCGTCCGAAATCTTTGTAGCCCGCCCAGCGCACCGCCATTTCCTGGGGAGAGTCGCCGGGGATGCGTTGGACGTGGCCGTACTGTGCGAGTTCGGCCATGACCTCATCATTGACGATGGTCTGCGGCGCAAAGACGTAAATATATGGGTAGTTCGGCCAGCGCCGCTCCAGCATTTGCCGCGTTTCACGCGGCACGCCCTCGGGGGCCACAAAGGCGAAGGCCTGCCCCATATGGGCATTCCAGTTGGCCCCGGACAGAGCGTACTCCGGGGCATCGGTCGCGGCAATCAGCACCACCTCGGAGTGATTGGCTTCCAGCACCGCGAGATATTCATCAAGCTGTCGCGAAAGCTGGATGGCGTTTTGTGCGAAGATCTGGCGCGTTCTGAAGCGCATAGCCTGCACTTCCCGGGCTATTGCCGGCGAAATGTCTCCGACCAGGTACACCTGCACGTTGTTGTCCATCATCACGCCTTCCGGATCAAGGCGGCGCAGTTCGTCCCTCGTCGCCTCCGGCAGCGTGCTACCGTTATCCGTGACATAGAGGAGGGGAGCATTCACCGGGAAATGCTGCAGGCGCGTGGTGGTGAGCGCGGTCGCCAGGTCATCATCCCGTATAAGGATGACGGCGCCGGGCCGGTCTTGATCCTGATCGACGGCATAGATCGTTTGTGCGTAGGATACCACCGTGCGCAGGTAATTTTCCCCGCGCAGCCGGGCGGTGGTCCCCGTCATGGGCAGCAGGTTCTCGCCCTGGTTCGCGCTCATCGTCACCGGCTCTGCAGCCGGCCCCCACGTCAACGTGAACCAGAGTACCCCGAGCAAGGTGAGGACCGCAACCAGCACCAGTACCATAACAGGACGCATCACCCACGGCATGGTTCACATCCCTCCCGGCTTCCAGCCGTATTTCACCAGCAGGTAATTCGGGATCAGCGCGGTGAGGAAGCCGAGAAACGCTCCCCACCAGATCGGCGCCACCCACAGCCACAGGTCTTCCTCGGCCATCAGGGGATGGAAGTTCCCCCAGTACCAGATGAGGGTGAACATGCCGATGGAGGCGCTGATCATAGAAATGGCGACCACCGGCAATGCCATCCGTACCCCTTGCCAGTACCGTCGCCGGTGCATTTCCGCCATCATCGGCCCCATGAAGAGGAACGATGAGAGCAAGATGGCGGGGACTACCATGATGAGCCACATCACTGCAAACATGGGGGCCCCCAGCCAGAAAAACGGGGTGAAGGCGAAGGCCATGGTCAGCGGCATGCCATTCAGTTGTGTAAGGTACATGGAAGCGATCATCAGAGACATGCCGATACCCAGGCCCATGATGGTTGCGCCTAATGCCCTGGCCCATGACGGACGCACGCTGATCCACATCGGGCCTTGCTGTGCGAACGGGCGGCCCTGGTAGGCGAGAAATAACGCCAGTAACCCAGCCGGTCCCAGCACCAGCACGGCGAGCGGCCAGAAGAGGCGCGGGTAAAACATGGCGTTCGGCACGCGGCGCGGCAGGGCGAACAGCGTCCAGATAGCCCCGAAGAGGCCGATGAAGAACCATACCCATCCCAGTGCCGACAGGCCGCTCAAGCCAACGGCCTGCGCGCGATAGGCGTGGATCTCGACGGCCAGGTCGGCGCGCGCCTGGGCGCTGTAGGTCACACTCTCCGGCCCACCGAGTACCCGCAGGTTGATGAACGGGCCTTCGGTGGGTACGACGAAGTAGTTCGGCGACAGCCGCCAGAGATACTGCCCGGTGAGTGTAGCCAGATCATCGCGTTGCGTGTAGAGCAGCGGGCCATAGTTGCCCCGGTACGCCATGGGCAGACCGGCGGCGGCAAAGCCCGGGTCGGCCGGATTCGCCAGCGCAAAGTAGTAGTATCCGTCGCTCTCCCAGCGCTCATCCATCCCCCAGCCAAACCTTCCCCAGCGCCCGCGCGCCCAGAGGAGGGCATGGCGAAAGATGTTCGGGGCGGCGACTACCTCGACGACGCCGTATTGCTCGAGCTCTTCGATAGTTTCGGGAAGCAACAGGTGCGCGGGTGCCGCGAGCAGCAGCAGCCTTTCGCTTATTCCCTGCATGGCGTCTGCAACCGTGCCCGGCAGTTCCCCGTTCACCAGCGGCACCACCGGGGCCTGGAATTGCGCCGCCGCATAGGCTGCCGGCAGGGCATACGCCGGGTCCTCGTTCGTAATGACCACGACGACCGGGCTGTCGGCGAGTTGGCGCAGCCCATCGACTGCCAGCGAGGCCAGATCGACTGTCGCGTCCTCTGCTGCGCCATAAACGAGTGTTGCCCCACGTGCTGCCGCCTGCGGCGCGAGCATGGCAGCGGCGATCGGATCGGCAGGGGCCGGGAAGGCAGGTCCGCCGAGAATATCCAGCAGTTCCTGTCCGGCTTCTTCCGGGGTATCGGCAGGGATGCGCTGCACGTTTTTCAAGGTGTAGCCGATACGCGTACCCTGATCCGATCCATGTCCATAGGCGATGGACAACCACCAGATATAGGCCGTGGCGGTGAGAATCACCGCGGCGGATAGCAGCGCAATACCCCAGGCCAGCCAGCGCAACGGGTTCATGGCAAGCCTGGGGCCTTCGGCAGGTTCACCCGGCGAAGATGCCGTGTCAGTACCCACGCTGCCCCCGTACTGTCTGGCGAGTTGCTCGACAGTATGCCGGTCATCAACGCCATGGACCTCCACCGTGGCACCGGATGCGTCACGAGGCGCTGCAGCATGGGGCAGCGTGAGGAGGCTGCCGATGAGCGCGCCGAGCATGCCGCCGATGACGGCCAGCAGCAGTGTGACTGCGCCGAGCGGGGCGGCGAAGAGCGGCTCGAGCCGCGGCAAGCCGATCAGTCCGGCTTCCGCCAGGATGCCAATGAGACCGAACAGGAGCAGGCCGATGAGCAAGCCAAGCAGCAGGCCCCGACGCGTACGCGGCGGCGCAAGATCCACCGCCCCCGGCGTCGTGGCTCGCCATCCCGATGCCTGCGCTTCTTCACGGAATTGCGCGGCCGCCATTGGCGAGGGAAATCGGGCAGAGATCATCGGATACGATACTCCTTCTCTGATTATCGTATCGACGATCGCACAGCCAGCGCGTCCAGACGCGGTTACCAGTGCGGTACGTTGTCGGGTAACGGGCACATGCGGCGGGATCAGGCGCCCTCGGATTGTAACAGTTCGGCAATGCGCGTGCAGAACTGGATATCGCCATCGGGGGGCACCTGGTCGGCCACCCCCAGGACGAATGGGGTGCCCCGCCATCTGTCCAGCAGGGCGCGCACGTGTTGCTCCATATCATCCCAGGTGTAGGGTGGGGCGAACATGGCGCCCGGTACGCCACCCCAGAGGATCACACGGTCATTGGCGGCCACCGCCCGCATCTCGGTGACATCGACATCGCC
Organism: Armatimonadota bacterium; assembly: GCA_020060775.1. Classification (GTDB taxonomy): domain Bacteria; phylum Armatimonadota; class Hebobacteria; order CAIYQO01; family CAIYQO01; genus JAGUZN01. The sequence continues at coordinate 7,129 of JAGUZN010000092.1, read as the reverse complement.
CACCGGGGCCGGCGTCAACGCTTCGATGGCATCGAAGCCTGCCGCGGCCAGTTTAGGCAGCAACCCCCGCAAGGTGCCATCCAGGTGCACCGCGGCGGCGATGCCCGCTGCGTGCAGGCGGTCGAGCCGATGACGATGGGTGGGAAGCATCCACTCGTCGTATATGCTGGTTACATTTTCGCTGGACAGGTTATCCGGGAAGTGCACGAGGGGCGGGCGATAGGCACACAGCGCATCCAGCGCGATTTCATCCTCCTGCTCGAGCATTGCGAACAGGTCACGCACGGCGTCTTCGGCATCCATGAGCAGAATGATGCCATTTTCGATGCCCGCCCACTCGACCAGCAGTGCGGCGAGGGGGGAGCGGGGCAGTCCCAGGCTGGGAAAGCCGTCGTACTGTGCCCAGCGCGCCATGCGCTCGTCGTATCCCTCCAACCCGATCGGTTCTGCATGCCGGTGTTCGACGAGGTAGCGCAACACGTCCAGGTCTTTCACCGATGAGACGAAATGCCTAGCGATGCCGGTGCTGACGCTTTCGGGCAGAAAGGTGTAATCCTGAGAGATTTCGCCCAGCGGTGTGCGCGCCGTCACGGTGGTCGTCGGCCCATTCGTATTCGAAGTCCATTCCACGGTGTCATCGTAGTGGTGCTTGAGCGTGAAGAAGGTGGGATAGTAGTAGTAGGGCATCACTCCGAGCGCGCGATGGGCTTCCAGGTATCCTTCTTCGGTGGCCCAGGATGGATCATCCTTGCCCGCGTGTTGCCGCCCTGCCATCCAGTAGGTCAGGTCGGCGGTCCACACGACGCGCGAGGGCAAGCCACCCTTCAGCAATGCGTGAAACGCACCACACATCGAGGCATCGGATTGAGCACTGATCATCGGTTTCACCTGATAGTCTCTGTGTTGTTCTGTTCAGGCGGACATCGGTAGAAACGGTCTATGCCGTTCCATGCGCATGTCTGGAGAACAGTGCGTATTGTAGCAGAAGTGGTCGCGCCCTGCCAGGGGGGATCGGTGACGATCAGTGAGTTGGCGAACCATGTACTGACCGTGTGAACGAAGAGATCAGTACTTGTATTCATAGCCTGCCTGTTCCTTATTACACTGGTAGCAAGTATGTAGTCCTTCGTCTTGCTGTACTACCGTTTAGTATTGCGATATGATAGGAGTTTGTTTTCATATTATGTTAAGTCGTGAGCGTCTAATTGGGTTTGTGTTTGCCAAATATTTTTTGAGAATATTTGCTGCTTGTTGTTGGTTGTTTGATGTGCGAGTTACCTTGTACCGCGGAGACGCGGAGGGGGCAGAGTGGCCCTCATCCCCCGGCCTCCTTGTCACCCGCCACAGGGGAGGGTAGGGTCCTAAAGTGTGAGCGAGCGTAGCGAGTCGAACAGTGGGGGCATGCCTTTTTCCACAATACAGCGCAATACCTCCCCTTCCCTCTTTGCCAAGGCGACCGAGGACAAGACCGCAGCGAGGGAGGGAATGTGCACTGGTTTTAGGTGAACCGCCGGCAGCACCACAGGCTTGCCGGACTGGTTCGGCATGCGCGGGACGTTGTGAAATGCTATGCCGCTTTGCCGTGCTCTTCCAGTTCCCGCTGGGCGTCGGCAATCTTCTCGCGCTGGATGGAGTCGAGTCGGTACAGTAGTTGTTCGAACTCCGCGAGGTGCTCCTTCTCCTCTTCGATAATGTGATGCAACATGGCTTTCACCACGGGGTCTTCCGCAGTTTCCATGTGTGCTGTGTAGAGATTAATGGCATCCAACTCGGCGGCCATGTCGATGCGAATGGCCTGCGCCAGCGATGTGCCCTTCAACGCGTGGCGGTCTGTTCCGGTATACGGATTGGTGAAATCCATCGAAACACTCCTTATACAAACTTTGTGTTGAGTGTACCGGGTGGTTGAACAGCGTGGGAGCGTCGCGCGTGAGTATTTCGCGACGATGTGTCTCGCCGGCGACAAGTATCTGCAGGGATCAATCTTGCGCGCCGGATATTTCATGGGCGTCGGTGGTCTGTGCAGAAGTGCTGCACACCCGGCATGGTGGACGGGTACAACACAGTACCCCCGCTACAGAACGCGCGGAGACGACGGGAGGTACGAGGAGGAGAGTCGATGGCCATGCCACGCGATGAAGACGAGGGGCGCACCCGGCCGCAGGACCCTGGCGCTGAACGGGATGCGCCAGTATGGGCTGGCGCGCGCAATCGGCCCGGCGCTCCGAACGCCGGCGAGGAGTCGGATGTGCCGGAGGGCGAACGCGAGGCCACACGCGCGGAAGTGCGCGAGGCGGCGGAAAAGTCCTTCGATCACCCCGGCGGCGGCGAGCGAGGGGACCTGGGCGACAGTGGTCCGGGTGAAGACTAGTCGTCTACTGTCGCCGGAACACCAGTGAGGGAGCTGCACATCTCGCGACATCGCTGGAATTGTCGAGACTATAGCCGGCGGAGTGTACACTCCGCAGTAGGCGAAACGGAGGTAACTATGCTATCACGCGAGTATACGATTTTCATCGGTCTGTTGTTGATCGTCATGTCCATTGCCGGATACCTGGCCCCGGAATTTCTGGGCGCGGTAGACCTGGATATTGCCACGCCGACGATCTGGTTGCTCACGGGGATTATCGCCCTGGCGCTGGGGTTCGTGCTGCGTAGCGTCACAGCAATGCGCTGGACGGCCGGCATTATCGGCGCACTGTACTTCCTGTGGGGGGTCATCGCCGTGTTTACGTTTCCATCTACCGGGATATTTGGCCTGCGCAACCTTCTCGGTATGGTGATTGTGGCCCTCGGGGCGTTAGGCCTGGCCGTGGCATTGGCCCCAGCCTACTGGTTGCGTGAGCGGGAGACGTACGCTCCGGGCGAGGCCAACGCGTAAAGGATCAACGAGAACGCGCGTCCATCAGAAGCCTGCCGTCGGCGCCACCCGTTCCCACTGGGGGCGGGTGGCGCGCTGTTGCACAATGATATTGCCCCCTCCGATGAAATAGCGCGCAAAACGGGTTGTCGAAGCCAATCGGCTGTGCTATGCTGCTTCCGCTAGTATCGCATAGGTGTCGGGTAGCCGACATGTCACGACTTCAATTATTGATACACCTTGCGCGCCCCTATCGTGGGCGCTTGCTGGTAGCCATGTTTCTCACCATGTGCTATACAGCGGTTGTCCTCACCCCGCCCCTCGCCCTGCGCTATTTGATCGACCATGTGGTGACGGCGCAGCGCTGGCAATTGCTCGGCTTCGCCGTCGGGGCCGTGGTGCTGTTGCCGTTATGCGGCAGCACCCTCGCACTGCTCAACCGCTTCCTCATCGCCGTCATCGGCCAACGCCTCATCGTCGATTTGCGCTCCTCGCTGTACCGCCACATCCTGCAACTCAACATGAAGTTTCACGGCGAAGTGGGTGCGGGCACGGTCATGAGCCGCATGATGACTGACGTCGGCATGGTGCAGAGCCTGATCACCGGTGAAACGTTGGGCATGATCGGCAACATTGTCGCACTGATTTTCAGCGTTGCCATGGCGATCTACCTTAACTGGATTCTCGGCCTCGTGCTGCTCGTCATGGTCGTGCTGTACACATTGAACTACTACAAGTTCGCCATGCGCATTCGCCAGGCCAACCTGGAGTTGCGCGAGGTGATGGATGAGGTGACCGGCCACCTGCAAGAGCGTATTGCCGGCGTGCGGCTGGTGAAGATCTACAATCGCGAACGCGATGAAACCGGCGCGTTCCTCGCCTCCACGGATCGCGCTCTGCGGCACGGCATGCGCGGCGCCATGCTCAATGTATCGCTCTCCGCGTCGGCGCGTCTCATCAGCGGCATCGGCCTCACGGTCATTTACTGCACCGCGGTGTGGTTCATTCTCGCGCAGTATCCGTTCTTTGGGCGACCGATGACTTTCGGCGATCTCCTTGCGCTCGAAGGGTACCTGAACCAGGCGATCATGCCGGCAGTGAGCTTGACGATGGTGGCCGGCGTCATTACCCAGGCGGTGGCCAGCCTGGATCGCATCCTCGATCTACTCTCGCACTCGTCGGATATCGCCGACAGCCCGGATGCCCACGATCTCCCGGATGATACCGCCGGCGACCTGCGGCTGGAAGATGTCCATTTCGCCTATCAACCTGATGAGCCGCTCTTCCAGGGGTTGTCGCTGCACATGCCCGCCGGCCGCATGACGGCCTTCGTCGGGCGCACGGGCTGTGGCAAAACCACGGTCACCAGCCTGCTGATGCGCCTGTGGGATGTGCAAGATGGTCGCGTGACTATCGATGGTCACGATGTGCGGGAGATCACCCTGCGCAGCCTGCGCCGCCACGTGGGCGTGGTGCCGCAGGAGCCGGTGGTGTTTGAGGGGACGGTGTTTGCGAACATCGCCTATGCGCAGCCGGAGGCGACCCAGGAGGAGGTGGAGGAAGCGGCGCGCGCGGCGCAGATCCATGAATACGTCACCACCTTGCCCGAGGGCTACCAGACGCTGCTGGGCAAGGAGGGGGCGAAACTCTCCTCCGGGCAGAAGCAGCGCATCGCCATTGCGCGCGCCATCCTGCGCAAGCCGGCGGTGTTGATTCTCGATGAGGCAACCAGTGCGCTGGATAGCGAATCGGAAGCCGCGCTGCAGGAAGCAATGCGCACGATCTTGCGCGGGCGCACCAGCGTGGTGGTGGCGCACCGCCTGAGCACCATTGTGGAGGCCGATCAGATCATCGCCATGGACAAAGGCCGAGTGGTTGAAATCGGCACCCACGAGACGCTGATGCGAATCGAAGGCGGATACTACCGCGGACTGTACGAGGAGATGCGCGGCGCCATCGAGCAGGAGGTGGCTATTGAAGCCTGAGCGTAACAGCCTGCATCAGCAACGCCTGGAGGCCATTCTCGCGCGCTATCGCGACACCGCGCCGCGCCGCGGGGCGGAGAAGCGTGACCTCCTGCGGTTGTGGCACGAGTACGTCTCCCCGCTGAAGGGACGCCTGCTGCTGGCCATCCTGCTCATGCTGGCCCTTTCGCTGCAACCCTACACCTGGATTTTCCTCACGCGTCTGGTTGCCGACTACATCCTGCAAGTCGGCCAGCCTGTCGCTACCGTCGAGCTGGCCACGCGGTACTACTGGCTGATCGGCATCTTCCTGCTGGGCTGCGGCATCCAGCTCGGCGGCATCATCTGCGCCTGGCAGTACAACTATCAGATCACCTATACGGCGCAACGCATCGTCTTCGCGCTGCGTCGCACGCTGCACGAGAAGCTCACTTCGCTGCCGCTGTCCTTCTACGATCGCACGCAGACCGGGCGCCTGCTGACAGTGGTGCTCGATGATGTGGCCACCGTACAGGCGAGCATCACCGGCACAGCGGTGAATTTCGTGACGCAGGTCGTCATGGTGCTGGTCGGCGCGGTGATCATTTGCTCGCTCAACTGGAAACTCGGGCTGATCATCCTGATCTCGCTGCCGTTTTACGTGGCCAACTTCCGCTTTTTCCGCCCACGCATCCGCGAGGCGAACATCGCCGCGCGCCGAGCGACCACCACGCTATACAACCAGGTGGAGGAGCGGGTGACCGCCATCCGCACGGTGAAGGTCTTCGGCCGTGAGCGCGCGGAAGTGCGACACTTCCTGGAGGCCTCCAACAATCTCGCCCGCCTGACCATGCATATTGTGCGGCTGGGCAACTGGCAAAACTTTCTGGCGACCTTCGTCAGCACCGGGGCGATCGGCACGGTGCTCTACCTGGGCGTGCGTGAACTGCAAACGGGGAGTATGAGCGTGGGCGCGGTGCTGCAACTATACGCCAGTGCCGGCTATCTCTTCGCCCCCGCGGTGATCCTCAGCGATCTGGCAATGGAGGTGCAGCGCATCAGCGTGGTGATGCGCCGCGTCTTTGATCTGCTGGAGGCCGATCCTGAGCCGGACGATCGCGATGATGCCGTGGCACTGGCGGATGCGCAGGGCGACATCATCTTCAATCAGGTGACCTTTACCTATCCGGGCGATGAGCATCCCACCCTGTGCGAGGTGAGTGTTCAAATCCCGGCGGGCAAGCAGGTGGCGGTGATGGGACCGAGCGGCGCGGGCAAAAGCACGCTGCTCTACCTGCTGATGCGCTTCTGGGATATCGATAACGGCGAGATCACGCTGGATGGGAAACCATTGCGCGAGATCACACTGCGCAGTTTGCGCGACCGCATCACCCTGGTGATGCAAGAACCGATCATCTTCAGCGGTACTGTGGCGGAAAATATCCGCTATGGCCGCCTGCAGGCCGCCGACGAGGAGGTGCGGCGCGCAGCCGCCGATGCGGACTTGCACGAATTCATCCTCTCGCTGCCCGACGGCTACGAGACGGTGGTCGGGGAACGCGGGATGAGCCTGTCCGGCGGGCAGCGACAGCGGCTAGCGCTGGCGGCGAGCCTGCTAAGCCGCCCATCGGTGCTGCTACTGGACGATACCACCAGCGCGCTGGATGCCGCGACGGAAGCGCGCGTGCGCCGCACATTGAACCGCATCATGCGAGGGCGCACCTGCTTTGTCGTCACCCATCGCATCTCCACCGCGCTGGCCAGCGATCTGGTGATGGTGCTCGAAGATGGGCGGTTAACGCAATTCGGCGCCCCCGCTGATCTGCTGAACGAGGACGGGCTCTTCCAGCGCGTCTACCAGCAGCAGGTGGGCGAGGCCGATCCGGCGGCGGTATGATAACATTCTGGGTCGAGGAAGCCCTTCACACATAATGCGACGCTAGCGTATGATGCTCCTAACAGAGTAAAGTAAAAGGCATGGAATCCAAGCGAGGATAAACCTACCGATTACATATAATCGGGGACAACTGAATGCAGAGAGTTAGAAACGGAGTACCTTCCTTGAACAGGTTAGTTCTTCTGCCAATCACTATTACTACACTTTCTTTGATGGTATTTATTATTGTTATAATATTTTCAGTCCGTGTTGTATCGGTCGTTAAAACTCAGAATAGTCCAAGAACATCTCCATATATTATCAAGGACAGCAGAGATGCTAGTAAAGTAATTAAGAGCCTATCCGAAAAGTGAATATCTGATATGATTCTCGTTCCCTTTTCATTCAAACATCATGGCCACTTGGCTGGTGATCCAGGCACAGGCCAGG
>JAGUZN010000101.1 GCA_020060775.1 Armatimonadota bacterium | reverse complement strand
GTCGCGCAGCGCCAGCCGGAAGGGCTGGGCCGTGGGGTTGGCGATGGTCACCGTCACCAGGTTCTCCGCGCCCAGCGAGAGGATCTCGTCATGGACGCGCTCAGCGGTGAGTGCGCCCGCCCGGCGCAACAGCATGGCGTCGGCGACCAGCAGGATGGCCAGCGCGAGATCAATCGCCAGCGCCGCCCAGAAGAGGACGGGCAGCAGCGGCGAGGCCATCAGCAACAGCCCGCCCACCGCCAGCCAGAAAATCGTCACGCCACTCAGTCGCATCCATCGCTCCTGCCCCTGTCAATTCGGCGGGGCATGGCCGTTATCCTTGCGCGTGCGCGGAAACGTCATCAGATATGGACGTTCATGCCGCACCTCCGTGCTACACTGAACTTGTCGGGGGCGCTACGTCGTGCCTTGTGCTGCGACAGTGTGATCATCTCTGCGGGATGTGCGAGATAAGGAGGACCCCCACCCTACCCTCCCCCGTTGCGACAGGGGAGGGGAAAGCGGAGGACCCCCACCCTACCCTCCCCCGTTGCGACAGGGGAGGGGAAAGCGCTTCGCGAAACGTGGACTCGGTAAAGAAGAGGTGGGAGAACACGGCGCAACGTGACAGCCCACTACAATAAATCACCAAGGAGGGCATGAGCATGCGCATCGCCTGCAGTTCCTGGAGCTTGCGCCGGGAGATCCCGGGAACACTCGAACTCATCCATTTCCCCGCCTGGTGCGGCGCACGCGGCATCGACGCCGTCGAGCTATGCGAGAGCCAACTGCCCACCATGAAGGATGAATACCTGCAGGACTACGTGCGCGCCTGCGACGATGCCGGGGTGGAACTGGTGTGCCTGTCGGTACACAACGATTTCACCCTGCCTGACGGCGATCGCCTATTTCAGGAAGTCGATCGCGTGCGCCATTTACTCTACAACGTGGCCGCGCCGATGAACATCCCAATCATGCGCGTGAACCTCGGCAAGGCGGATCGCAGCAGTGCGGGCGACCAGCGCGCGCTCGAAGCCTACCGCGGCCTACGCCCCGACCTGGACGCCACGGGCATTATGATGGCGCTGGAGAACCACGGACGCATCCATTACGAGGCGGATGAACTGGCGGCCATCATCGCCGGGGTGGACAGTCCGCTCTTCGGGGCGTGCATCGACTTCGCCGCCGAGCCCCCCGACCTGCGCTACCTGGCGATCAATGAACTGGCCGCGCTCGCCATTTACGCCCACGCCCGCGGTTACAATTTCAATGAGTTCGGCGAGGAGACGCGCATCGACTACAAGCAGGCCATCGCCACGCTGAAGGAATACGGCTACGACGGCATCCTCGCCATCGAGTACGACGGCCTGGGCGACGGTTACCAGGGCGTGCTGGACATCAAGGCGCTGATCGAGAAACACTGGTATCACCCCGAAGCCGGCTACGGCCGCCTTGCCGCATAGGCGAGTTCCACGTTGCATGTTCCTGGTTCCAAGGGGGTGGTGTGTGCAGGTGTGCCCTCATCCTCCTGACCTCCTTTTTCTCGCCCAGCGAGGAGGGGGGGCAGGGGATGAGGGTTTTGCGGCTTAGAAAATGCGCTGTCGCCTTCGTGTAACATGACGGAAACATTGTGTTATCTAGCGGTTACAAATCCCCGGTACGGTGTTAATGGCGGCGGCATTCAATATCCGCCGCGTGCAGGTGACGGCGCGTAGAACTGAACGCGTCCGAGCCATTGGAACACCATGCTTTGAGGAAACCGTTCACACAGCTTCCCTGCCTGACCAGCAGGGAGCGCTCCGGAAATACAACCTCCCTCAGTATTTCCGGAAAACCCCCCGTGATTCGTTCGCGGGGGGTTTCCTCGTTGGACTGGACGACGTAGAAGCTGTTTTCACATTCTCTGTCCGGTCTCGCTTGATCTTTTCGCGGCGGTCCGTGTCGGGCCTCCTCGCCCTATCGGTCCTGGATAGTACCTCGTCGTCCCGGCACGGACCGCCGCGAAAATCTACGGTGCGATCCGCGAACAGATCCTGTGAAAGCAGCTTCTTAGGACGCCGGCGCTTCGTCCGTCATCCCATAGTAGGCCAGGTAATACGGCACGCGTTCGTCCGGCGGCAGCGCTTGCAGGGCAAGGCAGAGGTCATCCGGCCGGTAGTCGCGGCACACCGGGGGACGATCGGGATAGATGCCGCAGAGACGATCATCGCGCAGATGCGCACATGGCACGCCCACCGGCTTGCGCAGCGTGCTGATATCCGGCGCAATGCAGCATGTCCCACAGCGAAAACAGGGGATGCGATCACGCATCTCGGGTGCTGACTTCGGCGACGACATACCCATCCCATACCCGTGCGGCGTAACATTCACGCATTGTTGCGCCGCCCGACCAGCCTTAGAAACTGTTTTAAAAGTCTCTGTCCAGTCTCGCTTGATCTTTTCGCGGCGGTCCCTGCCGGGTCTCCTCGCCCTATCGGCCCTGGATAGTACCTCGTCGTCCCGGCAGGGACCGCCGCGAACATCTACGGCGCGATCCTCGAACAGATCCTTTTAAAACAATTTCTTAGCTCATGCCGCATCGGGCGGCGGCTCCTCGCGCCGTTCCGGCTTCACTTCGTGCGCTTCCATACGCTCCTCGCGCACCGCCGGTTCCGCGCCCGCCTCGCGTCCCCGCCGGCCCTCGTACGTGGTCAGCGGATAGATCGGATGCGTGGTCCGCCCGAACAGCGTCAACACCAGCGCGCCCAGTCCGAAGAGCATCGCCAGGAACCCGACAATTCCGCCCAATACCGGGATGAGCGTCACCAGCACATAAATCGCCACGCCGGCCAGCGCAGCCAGCACCAGCGAACTGCCGCGACGCAGGAGCCACTGCCCCAGCAAGACCGCCACGAAAATGGGGGCGATGTACAGCGCGATCAGATACAGTGCCAGCAGAATTAACGCCAGCGGGATGCCGATGAGGAGCAACATGAGGATCACGATGGCAATGGGCGTCAGCACCAGTGTCAGGAATCCAGTCAGCAGGCTGGCCCAGGGATGCGTGATGAGCATACCGGTGGTCTGCATCACTAGGCGCGGCATGGCGGCGGCCAACACCAGTGCGACGACCAGCAGGCCGAGACCCATCAGCAAGCGCCAGAGCAGCCAGGCCAGCAGGCCCCCGGCCACGCCGGGCCGGTCATCGCGCGGGCGATCCAATGCTCGAGCCCCCACAATCACCGCGCCCGGCGCAATATCGGCATCGCCCACCTGCCCGCGCAGGTCGCCTCCCACGCGCGCATCATTCGTCAAATTGAGCGTGCCGGAGGAGACCAGCACATCACGCATCACCGAACCGGACAGATTGACCGTGCCGCCGCTGACCGCCAGATCGCGCCCTACGGTGGCGCCATCACCGACGTTCACCGTGCCGCCCGCCACCACCGCATTGCGCCCGACAGTGCTGTCCAGATTCAAGGTCCCGGACGCCGCGTACACGGTACCGGCAATAGGCGCATCCACATTCACCGTGCCGCCGGCCACGATAAGATTGCCGCCGACCGGCCCTCCGATATCGATCGTGCCGCCCGCCGCCACCACGTCGCCCGTCACGCGGCCGCGCACCTGCACCGTGCCGCCCGATACGATGAGGTCATCGTCGATCGTCTGATCGGCCGCAATCGTGGTGGTATCACCCGAGCGGAACTCTACCGTCGCGCCCGGCAACGCCAGAGCGAGGAATAGAAGTACCAGCACGCAGTAGCGCATAGGAGCCTCCAGTATGCCAACCTAGGCGGAACGCCGTTCGATCCGATTGTTCATCAGTGCCTCGGGCGAAAACTCAAAGATCGCATACGACCGCTTCAACACCGGCAGGGCGACATTGCGCACCGGGATGCCGGAATCGGACATGCCGTTCTCCGATCCGTAATGTGCATGCCCGTGCAGCACCAGATCGGCGCCCAACTGGTCAATCGGTCCACAGAGCAGTGAACTGCCGAGGAACGGGTACAATTCGCGCGGTTCGCCGATCACCGTATCTTCGACTGGCGAGTAGTGTAGCACCACCACGCGCAAGTCCGCCTGTAATCGGCTCAGGTCGTATTCGATGCGTTCCGCTTCCGTTTTCGTTTCGTCGATGAACGTTTTAATCGCGTGTTCCCCGAAGGGGGTGAGACAGCGCGCGCCAAACCCGCCGCAAAAGCCTTTGGTGCCGCACAAGCCGACAGACACGTCGCCGATCCGCAGCGTCACGCCGTCACCGCCCCCCAGCAGCACATGCACGCCCGCACCCCGCAAGATCCGCACCACCTCATCGGTGTTTTCGGTGTGCATGTCATGATTGCCGAGTACGGCAACAATGGGCACGCGCACCTCCGAGAGCACCTCGGCAAAGAGTCGCGCTTCCTCGGGCAGCCCGGAACCGGTAAGATCCCCCGGCAGAATCAGTACATCAGCCACTTCGTGAATCGTCTCAAAGTGATGGTGAAAGGTGCGGCGGCGCTCCACGTGCCAGTGCACGTCGCCTACCGCCGCCAATCGCACCGGATTTCGTGTCATGCGTCAACGCCTCCCGACCCAGGGGAATATCTCCGGCTCTACGGGAGGCCAACGCCCCGGGCGCACGAAGAGATTGTTCTCGACACGCCGCACCCCCGGCACCGTCAAGGCGGTGTCTTCGGCAAGGTGGCGCTGTTGCGGCGTATCCACGTCGCCCGCCAACACCACCACCCCCTCATGGGACGTGACGATGATATCCTGCGCGCTCACTTGCGAGTTGAGCAGAATGGCCTCGCGCACCCTGTTGGCGATTACCGCGTCATTGAACATACGGCCTCTCCGAGACGCAAACGGTCTACCGGTGGAACCATTTCCTATGACACCTGCCACGCGACCGCCCACGCCAGCTATACTCTAACATGGCCGCTACGTCAGAACGGTGCGGGAATGTGACAACTGCCGACCGGACCGATGCAGTTCAAACAGCTTCTTCCAACACCGGGAGGGAGAAACACCACCCGGGTCGAACAGGAGAACAATACCATGGTGGCCGTCCGGCCCTCGCCATAGCGAACGGGAGCTCTGGAAGACCATGTCGCATGAAATTCATTTGCTGGCGGATATCGGCATCTGCGTCATCGCCGCAGCCGTGCTGGCCTACCTGGCCCACCGCCTCAAGCAACCGCTCATTCTTGCCTACCTGCTGGCCGGCCTCATCATTGGCCCGCAAGTCGGGTTGCACTGGGTCACCGATAAGCACAGCATCGAAACCGTCGCGGAAATCGGCTTGATCCTGCTGCTCTTCATCATCGGCCTGGAGATCGATCTCAAAAAGCTCGTGGCCGCCGGCAAACCCGTCATCCTCACCGGCGCCTTCCAGTTCATCCTCACTGTGGTACTCGCGCTGGGATTCTTCGCCCTCCTTGGGTTCCGCAACGGCGGCGGCGACTTTTCGCTCCTCTACCTGGCTATTTGCGTGGGGTTGAGCAGCACCATGATCGTGGTGAAACTGCTCTACGATAAATTCGAACTCGACACCCTGCCGGGTCGCATCACCCTCGGCGTGCTCGTCTTCCAGGATATCTGGGCCATCGTGGTCCTCGCCATCCAGCCCAATCTGCTGTCGCCCGAGGTGATGCCGCTGGTCGGCTCGGTCGCCAAAGGGGTGCTGTTGCTCGCGGCCAGCCTGCTGTTCAGCCGTTACGTGCTGCCGCCCATCTTCCGTTCGGTGGCGAAAATGCCGGAACTGGTGCTGGTCATGTCGCTGGCCTGGTGTTTTGCCCTCTGCGCCGGCGCCGACTATGCCGGGCTTTCCCGCGAGATGGGCGCCCTCATCGCCGGCATCAGCATCTCCTCCTTTCCCTACAATCTCGATGTGGTGGCCAAAATCGTCAGCATCCGCGACTTCTTCGTCACCCTCTTCTTTGTGGCGCTAGGGATGCAGATTCCCATGCCCACCGTGCAGACGCTGACGATCGCGTTAGCCGCCTCTCTCTTCCTCGTCGTCAGCCGCTTCGTGGTGATCTTCCCCATCCTCCACAGCCTGCGCATGGGCAACCGCGTCAGCCTCATCCCGGCCATCAACCTGGCGCAGATGAGCGAGTTCTCCATGGTCATCGCCTCTATCGGACTGGCGAAAGGTCACATTAGCCAGGACCTAGTGAGCATCCTCATCCTCGTTTTCGCCATCACCTCGACCGCCTCCACCTACCTCATCCGCTACAGCCATGAGATCTATGAGCGGTTGCAGGCGGTCATGCAGCGCATTCGCCTCCGCGACCTGGGGCAGGAGATTTCACAGATATGTGAAAATGTGCCCGCGCAACATAAGCGCATCATCCTCCTCGGCTTCTTCCGCGAGGCCAGTTCGCTGCTGCATGAGTTCGAAATGCGCGATTCCGAGGATGGGCGTCATCCCGTGCTCGACGACCTGCTGATCATCGACTTCAACCCCGAGGTGTATGCCGAACTGCAGCGCCGCGACATCGCCTGCATCTACGGCGACATCGCCCACATGGAAACGCTGCACCACGCCCATATCCACCAGGCTGACCTGGTGGTCTCCACCATCACCGACGCCATCCTGAAAGGCACCGACAACCTGCGTATCCTGCAACAGATACGCCGGCTGTGCCCGCAAGCCCGCGTCATCGTCACCGCCGACCAGATCGCCAAAGCGCTGACCCTCTATCAGGAAGGGGCCGATTTCGTCTTCCTTCCGCGCCTGCATTCCGCCCGGGAAATGGCGCATATCATTGAAACCGGGCTGTACGAGGGGCTGGACGAACTGCGTGCCGCGCACAAAGAGGAACTGCTCAACCGCCGCGAAGTCCTCGCCTGAGCAGGCGATCTCTACATTTGTGATCGATCCGGCGCCTTCCCGTTCCCTCTCCCTGGAAGCGACTGTGCAGCGGGGGGGGGGGGGGGTCAGGAGGAGGGGCTTCCGCTTTAGAAACGGAAGACCCCCACCCTACCCTCCCCCGTTGCGACAGGGGAGGGGAAAGCGCCTCGCGAAGCGCGAAACGCCAACCGCCAAACGCGGACTTGGTAAAGAAGAGGTGTGAGCACAAGGCACAACGTGACGACCCACGACACTTACCACTGTAACACCCGCAAACCGTAACGCCGCCGGACAGCAATCCGGCGGCGTTATCCCGTGTGAACGTTCGAGGATACTCACATGCGCGTCGCTTCTCCGCGGCGCGACCGCCAGAGCTCCTCGGCCTCAGTCAATTGCTCTTCCGCCAGGAAATACTCGATCTCGCGCACCGCAAGCGCGCCCTCGGCGGCTACCGTGATGATCTGCCGCCAGGCCCCGCTGCGCACATCACCGGCGGCAAACACCCCCGGCACATTGGTGCGGAAACAGCAGTCCGCCTTGACGAATCCTTCGGGGTCGAGCTCAACGGTGTTCTGCACAAAGCTGGTGTTCGGGCGCATGCCGATGTAGACGAACACGCCGTCCGCCGGCAGGTCAGTCTCGCTGCCGTCAAGGACATTGGCGATGCGCACGCCGGTGACGCTCGTGCCGTTGCCCAGCACTTCCTTGACCACGCTGTTCCACTGGAAGGTGATTTTGGGATTCGCCTTCGCTCGTTCCTGCAAAATTTTCTGCGCGCGCAGGGCGGCACGCCGGTGAATGATGGTGACTTTGCGCGCAAAACGCGTCAGGTACATCCCTTCTTCCACCGCGGAATCGCCGCCACCCACCACCACGACCTCTTTGTCGCGGTAGAAAAAGCCGTCGCAGACCGCACAGGAGGACACTCCACGTCCGATATACTCTTCTTCGCCGGGCACGCCCATGCGCTTCCAGTGCGCGCCGGTGGCAATCAACACGGCGCGGGCGTGAATAGCTCCGGTGTCGGTATTCAGCGTGAGATACCCATCATGCGTAATCCCCTGCACCGTCGCCGTGCGGACCTGCGCGCCGAATTTCTTCGCGTGCTCGTGAAACCGCTCGGCCAGTTCCGCGCCCGAGATCTCCGGGAAGCCGGGGTAGTTTTCCACCGCCATCGTGTTTTGAATCTGCCCGCCGGCAATGGCCTTCTCCAGCACCACGGTGGAGATTTCTGCCCGCGCAGCATAAATCGCTGCCGTCAGTCCTGTCGGGCCACCCCCAATGACGGCCAAATCATATACGGTATCCGTTGCCATGATCACTCACTCCGCTGCGTTTCGTGCCTCACGGCATTACGCCAGATTATCAATCCGCCGATTGAGTTCATCGCGCGGCGCCACGCCGACAACGCGGTCCACCGGCTGTCCACCTTTGAAAAAGATGAGCGTCGGAATGGCCTGCACGCCGTACTGCACGGCCAGTTGCTGGTTATCATCCACGTTCACCTTGACGACCTTGAGCTTATCCGCATGCTCCTGGCTGATGGCCTCCAGCACAGGCGCCACCGCCCGGCACGGGCCGCACCACGGAGCCCAAAAGTCAACTAGCACCGGCTGTTCAGCCTTCAACACTTCCGCGTCGAAGTTCGCCGTGGTCACCTCTAATACGTTTGCCAATGTCGTGCCTCCTGTACACAAAATAGAACGGACCGCAATACGGCCGCCGAATATGCGCGCGGGCATCGCATACACGATACCAGTCTACCAATCCGCGGCAGATCGTGCGGGATGCAAAGCACCCCAATGTTGGACCACAAAGAGTGCCGTGTTCCCGTCATGCCGAAACAAGCTGTGTCTTTGGTTTTTCGCTGCCGCGCCGATAAATCCCTGCCGCCCGCTGGGCGCGTCGATGAAAACTCTCGCCCTTGGCGATGCTGCACCGAGCACGTCAGCGCCCAGCAGGGGGTTACCGGATAGGCTCTGACAGGGGTTGACAGGGGAAGCGGCCTGTGAGAAAATGAAGCTACCTTTGCACTGATTCACACATCATTATGCATTCATTACGTGTACAGTGTGGGAAGGCGATATCGAGCAGCACCCTCTGGTGCTGGCGATGGTACACGACTTCTCCACCTGTACGGCTCGATGTGTGAGGCTTTCCCGTTCACACGGGAATACCGATGAACCCACCACCTGCCTGCAGGTGGTGGGTTTTTTTTGTGTGCGGCAGGCGATGCGGCGGGTACAGTAGCGTATCACCCCACGCGTCGAATCACGGCATCGATACGCGACGAACAGTTCACCTGGGAGCATACCGATGAACGACACGATCACCACCGTCCGGGAACACGGCGTCTCGGTCGGACGAGAGCAATTCCGCCAACTGGCGCGCGAATACAACCTGATTCCCGTCTTCCGAGAAATCCTCGGCGATCTACACACGCCCGTTTCCGCCTTCCATAAGCTGGATGATGGGTGCTTTTGCTATTTGCTGGAAAGCGTGGAGGGCGGCGAACAAGTCGGCCGCTACAGCTTCCTCGGCGGCGCGCCCTCGGTGGTCTTCCGCGCCAAAGGCGATACGGTGACCGTCGAACGGCAGGGGTCGGTTGACCAGCGCACCCTCGCGCCCGGCGAGGACCCACTGCACGTGCTGCAGTCGCTGATGCGCGCATACCGGCTCGCGCCGGTAGATGGCCTGCCGAAGTTTTTCGGCGGCGCCGTCGGCTACCTCAGTTACGATATGATGCGCTACTTCGAACGCCTGCCCGATGCCCCGCCCGACGACCTGAATCTGCCCGACTGCTGCTTCGTCTTCACCGAGCCGTGCCTCATCTTCGATCACGTGCGCCATCGCATCATCATCGTCAACAACACGCTGGTGCACGGCGATCCCGATGAGGCGTACGATCGCGCCCTGCACAAAATCGATGACCTCATCCGGCAATTGCAGGCGCCGGAAACGCGCCCGCTGGGCCTGATGCCCGCGCAGGAGACGGCGGTCAGTACCGTGGAATCCAACGTCACCCACGACGAATTCATCGCGGCGGTGGAACAGGCCAAAGAATACATCGCTGCCGGCGACATCATCCAGGTGGTGCTCTCCCAGCGGCTGCAGCAGACGCTCTCCCCCGCGTTGCGCGAACAACCCTTCAACCTTTACCGCGCCCTGCGCTATCTCAATCCCTCGCCCTACATGTACTACCTTTCCTATGGCGACGTGAAAATCATCGGCTCGTCGCCCGAGCGGTTGGTGAGTGAAGAGGATCGCGTGGTCATTACCCGCCCCATCGCCGGCACCCGGCGGCGCGGCGCCACCGCGGCGGAGGATGCCGCCCTCGCCGAGGAACTGCTGGCCGACATCAAGGAGCGGGCAGAACATATCATGCTCGTCGATCTGGGACGTAATGACCTCGGGCGCGTCTGCGAGTACAACACGGTGGAGGTCGACCAGTTGATGGCGGTGGAATACTACTCGCACGTCATGCACCTGGTCAGCAATGTGCGCGGCCGCCTGCGCGAGGAGTATGATCACTTCGACCTGTTACGCGCCGCCTTCCCGGCGGGCACCGTCAGCGGCGCGCCGAAAATCCGCGCCATGCAGATCATCGACGAGTTGGAACCCACCCGGCGCGGACCCTATGCCGGGGCCATCGGGTATTTCAGCTTCGACGGCAACATGGACACCGCCATCACCATCCGCACCATCGTGGTGCACGACGGCACGGCCTACGTGCAGGCCGGCGCCGGCATTGTCGCCGACTCCGTGCCCGAAAGCGAATACCAGGAGACTCTGAACAAAGCCCGCGCCCTGCTCAAAGCGCTGGAGATGGCCGAACACGGCATGGCATAAGGTCGGAGCGCAAGGGGTTAGTGGGATAAGGGGTCCCTCACCCTGTATGATTCCCTGATCCTTTACATTTAGACCGGGATGATCCTTTACACTGTTCCCTATTACTATACCAGAGATCGCATGCCTTGGGTGGC
>JAGUZN010000412.1 GCA_020060775.1 Armatimonadota bacterium | reverse complement strand
GCAGCGCGGCCGCGCCGGCCTCCACGGCCTGGGATACGTAGCGGTGGCCATCGACATGTTCGCCGCGCAGGCAGGCGAAGAGGTCGCCGGGACGCACGGCGCGCGAGTCGTACTGGATGCCGGTGATGGCGGTATCCAGGTTACCGAGGAGCGTGGCAGTGCGGTCTTCAAGCAGGGCACGGAGTGTCGGCATGGCATTCTTCCTGTTGTGCGCAATGTGTGACGTCAGTATACCCCGCGGGCAGGAGTTTTTATAAGCTGTCCGAAACGTCTCTGTCCGGTCTCGCTTGATCTTTTTGCGCCAGGGCGTACCAGGTCTCCTCACCCTATCGATCCTGGATAGTGCCTCGTCGTCCCGGCACGCCCTGGCGCAACAATCTCCGGCACGATCCGCGAACAGCCACGTTCCGTACAGCTTCTTACGTCTTGCCGTGA
Organism: Armatimonadota bacterium; assembly: GCA_020060775.1. Lineage (GTDB taxonomy): Bacteria > Armatimonadota > Hebobacteria > CAIYQO01 > CAIYQO01 > JAGUZN01. The sequence continues at coordinate 8,706 of JAGUZN010000412.1, read as the reverse complement.
GGCAACATCACCAACGAATGCGGAAATCGGAAAACTCGCCGGTGGGCGCGCTTTCTTTCGTCTCGACGCTGTCGACGCGGGAGAGGGACGGACCTTTCTCCAGCACTAATACCAATTGCGCCAGTGTCTGATCTTCGCCCTCGGCCACCACTTCCACGCTACCGTCGGCGAGATTGCGCACCCAGCCATGCAGGCCCAGGCGTTTGGCATGCTGCCGCACATAGTCGCGGAAGCTGACGCCCTGGACGCGCCCCTCAACCCTGGCATACAGGCGTCTCATGCGTTCACCCGCCCACCGGAGCACAGTTTGGCGCACAGCAGTTCCAGCGCGACATCCAGTTCCTGGCGCGGAACGCCTTCGATGGCTTTCGCGGCCATATCACACTCCACCAGCGCGGTGAAGGCGGCGTGCAGTTGCTCCCAGGAGAACTGGCGCGCCTGCCCGGCCAGCTTGCCGCCCATCCAGCCGGCGATCTGGCTCAGCGCGTTTTGCTCCGGCAACATTGCCACCGCCTGCGGGAAATTCCCCGGGTCCTGCCGCGGCCGCCACCCGGCATCCAGCAGTACTTTCGCCTGCCAGATGAGGCGGAACTGGCGGATGAGCAGCGCGAAGATCTGATAAGGTGATTCCATTTGCACTTCCAGCAGGTCGCGCAGCATGGCGATGGCCTGTGAGGCGTCGCGCATCGCTACCGCGTCCGTCAGGCGGAACACCGATTCTTCCGCGAGTTTCGGTGTGAGCAGTTCGACATCGTCCGAGTGAATGCGCCCGCGATCGCCGACGAGCAGCGAGAGTTTCTCGACCTCTATCTGCAGGCGGCGCAGTTCGGTGCCGGCGCGGGCGATGAGCAGGTGCAGCGCGGCGGGCTCGATCATCTGGCCGTAGCCCTGCAGCACATCGCGCACCCATTGCGACGCCGTTTCCTCGGTCATTACCGTACACTCGTATACGGTACCATGCGCGTCGATGCCCTTGTGCAACGCTGCCGCGACTTTGGCGGCCTTTTTCCCCGCGCCGGCATCGCCGGTGACCAGCAGCAGGTGGTTGGCGGACGGGATGGTGGCGAGCGCATCGGCCAGCATTTTTTGCTGGTCATTGGTCAGGGCATCGACGTTGCGCACAATCACCAGACGTCCGCTGCCCAGGAAGGGCAGGGCCTGCGCGAGGGCGAGGATGTGCTGGGCGCGCGAGGGCTGGCGGTGCTGCTGGGATTGCTCAGTGGTGTCCGCCACGCCGTCCCAGCGTTCCGTCACATCCAATTGGTCGAGGTTGAAGGCGTCATCGTCGGCGAGCAACTGCTTGCGCAGGCGCTCGACGAGCAGGCGCTTCAGGTGTTCTTCACCGCCGTGCACCAGCAGCCAGGAGCCCTGCACGGGGATGTCGCCATTCTTCGGGAGTTGTGTATAGGTATGAGTCACGGCATCACGCGATGGCATTACCCGGCCATGGTCACGCGCTCGATCTCATCGATGGCGCGTCGGCTCCAGCCGGTAGCCTGTTCGTAGGCATACGCCGCCTGCAACAGCGTGGTTTCATCCCAGTGGGCGGTGATAAACTGCAGCCCGACGGGCAGGCCCTGGTCGTAGCCGCAGGGCACGGAAATGGACGGGACGCCAGCCATGTTGATCGGGATGGTGCAGATATCGTTCAGGTACATCTGCATCGGATCATCCACTTTAGCGCCCAGCGGGAAGGCGACGGTCGGCGCGGTGGGGGTGACGAGGACATCGTATTGCGCGAAGGCGCGCTCGAAATCCTGCCGGATGAGCGTGCGCACCTGGCTCGCCTTGAGATAGTACGCATCGTAATACCCGGAGGAGAGCGCGTAGGTGCCGAGCATGATGCGGCGCTTCACCTCCATGCCGAAGCCGGCATCGCGCGTATCGGTCATCATGCTGACGATATCACGCGTGCCTGGCGCGCGGTAGCCAAACTCCACGCCGTCGTAGCGCGCGAGGTTGGAGCTCGCCTCGGCCGGGGCGATGATGTAGTAGATGGGCAGGCTGAAGCGCACATTGGGCAGCGAGCACTCTTCCACGATCGCGCCCTGCGCTTCCAGCACGCGCAGCGCGGCGTGCACTGCCTCGGCCACGCCGGGATCGACCTGTACGCCTTCCTGGGAGAAGAATTCGCGCGGCACGCCGATCTTCATGCCGGTGATGTCGCGCCCGAGTTTCTCGGTGAAGTCCGGCGCCGGCTCGGGATAGCAGGTCGAATCGCAGGGGTCAGGCCCGCCGATGGCATTCATCAGCAGCGCGGCGTCGCGCACGTCTTTGGTGATCGGGCCGATCTGATCCAGCGAGGAGGCAAAGGCGATGAGCCCGTAGCGCGAGACGCGGCCATAGGTGGGTTTCATGCCCACCACGCCGCAGTAGGCGGCGGGCTGGCGAATGGAGCCACCGGTGTCGGTGCCGAGCGCGATAAGCGCCTCATCAGCGCCAATAGCGGAAGCGGAACCGCCGCTGGAGCCGCCGGGCACGCGCGCGAGATCCCAGGGATTGCGACTGGGCCCGAAGGCGGAGTTCTCCGTCGAGCTGCCCATGGCAAACTCGTCCATATTCGTTTTGCCCACGGTGACCACGCCGGCATCGTCCAACCGGCGCACGACCGTGGCGTCGTAGGGCGGCACGAATCCTTCCAGCACGCGCGAACAGCAGGTAGTAGGGATGCCTTGCGTGCACAGGATATCTTTCAGGGCGAGCGGGATGCCCTCCAGCGGGCCGATGGACTCGCCGGCGGCAATTTTGGCATCGACGCGCGCGGACACGGCGTCCGCCTGCTCGCGCATTAACAGCACGTAGCTGTGCACCCGCTCGTCGACCGCATCGATGCGCGCATAGACGGCATCGAGCAATTCGCGAGCGGAGATCGCTTTGGTCACCAGTAACTCGTGGGCCGCATGGGCGGTTAAGGTATGGAGATCAGGCATGGCGCTGTGCAATCCCATCGCGCAAGAGATGTCCCGGATCATCCGGGGTAGTTCATGATAGCATAACTGGCCTGGGCTGTCAGGTCATCGCCCTTCCCGGCCACGCCATGAGCATGCAATATTGCCAAGTGTTGCTCGCTTCGACATGGGAGCCGTCGTTTTGGGTATAGAATAGGATGACCATCACAACGTCATGTGCATTGCCGGCACGTCCGGCCCGTGTGCTTTCCGGGCAGGACGCTTGCTGTTCAGTGCTCAAGTATGGTATAAGTAAATGAAGATTCGCCTGCTCTGGAAGCTGGGGGATGATGCGTCTCACGATCATTTGGTTGGCTTGCATACTGGCGCTGATGACATTGCAGATGGGTCGCGCCGCCGAATACACCCTGCTGGTTCCGGCAGGGTCGCCGGCGTATGTCCACCTGCACTTGTTGAACGCGCGCGGGTTGCTGGCGCCGGATCGCGCCGGGGCCATGGCGGCACAGCGCCTGACGCATTACGACTTCGCCGTGCTGCTTGTTGAGCCGCTGGAGCGCATGATCGCCCTCGTCGAAGGCCAGGGCGGGCAGGTGCTGCCGCCGGAGCAGCGCCGCCGCTACGAATTCGCCTACCAGTCGGTATCGCCCCTCACCCGCGAGGAGTTGCACGGGGTGTTGCGAGCGAGCGAGCAGTTACTCTCCCTGTTTAATGATGAACTCGAACAACTGGCGCCGGGCTTGTGCTTCCGCGCTGAGAGCGCGCTGCGCAAGTTGTCACTGCCGGCCTATACGCCGTGGATCAAGCCGACGGCCGCGCCCGCTGCCGACCAACGTGTAACGGTGTCCCTCACCACGAATCCGGAATTAGATTCGGTGGGCATGCCGTTGCCGTCATTCCTGCCCAGCACGACCAAAGCCCCCCCCCCCTCGACGCTATTCTTCCTCACCGGAAAAGCTGATCCTGATGACGCCATCATGGCGTCGTTCCCGGTGAACACGCTGGAGGCAGCGGTGGCGGTCACCTTCAAGCGTTTCCGCCTGTACGGGATGTACACCGCCGTACCGAGCGCCGACTTCGACCTCTTCCAGAAGCCGCTGGCCCTCGGCCGGGCGAAAGTCGGCGTGCAGATCGACATTGGTCACCTCAATGATTTCGGGGTGTCGGCGTTGTTCGAGACCCACATCCAGCGCACGCCCGAGGCGGGTGCCACCCAGACGCAGACCGGCGCTGCCGCCGGCATCGGTCTGACCTGGTAAGCCACTATCGCGTTCAGGCGAAGGTGCCACGATACACCCGATATCCGCTGCCCTGTCCCACCTGCTCGACCCGTGCGAAATGACGCCTCATCTCGGTGGCAAAGGTGCGCGCGCCTTGCTTGGTGCGCGCCACCAGATAGAAACGCCCTTCCGGCGTGAGATGGCGGGCTGCACCGGCGATGAGGCCGAAGACCACGGCGTTGCCGGCGCGAATGGGCGGATTGGTGAGGATGACATCGAACGTCTCGTCCGCCACTGGCGCCAACCCTTCGCCCAGCCGTACTTCGGCATTGCGGATGCCATTGGCCTCCACATTCTTCTGCGCCAATTGCACGGCGCGCTCATTGATATCGGTGAGGATCACGTGCGCCTGCGGTGCCATCCTGGCGGCGAAGAGGCCGATGACACCGTAGCCACAGCCGAGGTCGAGAATGCGGTGTGCATCGGAGAGGTCCATGGCGAGGATCATCTCGCGGGAGCCGAGATCGATGTGCCCGCGGGAAAAGACGCCGTAGTCGGTCCAGAAGCGCAACACAATGCCACGCAGCGTCGCTTCGTAGATCGCCGGCTGGCTGACCGAGACCGGTTGTGACGAATAGTAGTGTTGATGTCTGGAATCATCCATGATATGACATATTCGCGTGCGATGCCGAAGAATCCTGCGCCGGCTCCCGCAGCTAGCGCAATCGGCGATACGATCAGGCTGCCTGTTGCCCGGGGAATTTGCCGGCGGCAATCAACGCCTGCGCCGCCTGCTCTTCCTGCTCATAGATATCAAAGAGCTGGGTCAGCCGTGTCATTTCAAACACGCGCAGAATACGGCGATTCGCGCAGGCGATCTTGATATCTCCCTCTTTTTCGCGCACGCGCGCCAGCCCCCCGACCAGAACGCCGAGGCCGGAGCTGTCAACGAAGTCAAGGTTCGTCAGGTTGATGACGAAGCTAACCTGTCCCTCATCGATCAACTCGCGAATGGCTCGCCGCACATCCGGCACCGTGCTTAAGTCCAATTCGCCCGACAAGCGCAATACCGGCACCGACTCGGCTATCATTGCCCGCTCGATCTTCATCGTGCTCCTCCGCTGGGTATTTCGAGTATACACGCTCCCGGCGCGCGTCGAGCACCATTTCTGTGATATCTGCCCGCCATCACGCACTTTGTCACGTGTTTCCGCCGCATCTCATCACCGCCATGTACGGGGATACCCGACCCCATCGCGCCACACACGCCCCGCGCGCGACATCAGACGCATCGGGCGTGATGCTGGTAGAAAACAGGCGTTTTTGGTACGATGAAGGATGATGTTCTGGACGCAGATCCGCTACCATGGTGCGATCCACCTGCATACGATCGATCTGTGGTTGGACCCCCGCGCCTCGCGCGAGTGGGCCTTTGTGTCACATGCGCACAGCGATCACATCGCCGCCCATCGGGCAGTGATTCTCTCGGAAGGGACCCACCGCTTCATGCGCGCGCGCCGCACCCTGCCGGATGAAGCAACTATCCTCCCCTTCGGTAAAACGCGCGCGGTGCGCGGCGTGAACGTCACCCTTTACCCCGCCGGGCATATTCTGGGCAGTGCGCAATTACTGGTTGAGGTGAATGACCAGCGTTTGCTCTACAGCGGGGATTTCAAACTGCAGCCGAACAGTGCGGCGGAGACCATCGAGATCCCGCACGCCGATGTGCTGGTGATGGAGACCACCTTCGGGCATCGCCGCTACACCTTTCCGCCCCGCGCGGAGGTGGTCGCGCAGATGGCCGATTGGTGCCGCAAGACGCTGGAGGAGGGGCTGACCCCGGTATTGCTCGCCTATTCTCTGGGTAAAACACAGGAAGTGCTCACCGAGTTGGCGGGGCGGGGATTTCACTTTCTACTACACGATGCCGCGTATCAGATGACGCAACTCGCCGAGGAGTTGGGCGTATCGTTTCCCGCCCACGAACGCTGGTCGCCCGGCTGGGGTGAGGGGTGCGTGGTAGTGTGCCCGCCGCATCTGCGCAAGTGGCTGCTCCCCCGCGTGCCCGCCTGTCGTACGGCCATCGTATCCGGGTGGGCGGTGGACCCATCTGCACGGTATCGGTACGGCGCGGATGCGGCGTTTTGCCTGAGTGACCATGCCGATTATCCTGACTTGCTCGCCTATGTGGAGCGCGTGCAGCCGTCGCGGGTGCTCACCGTGCATGGCTACGCCAGCGAATTCGCCGCGGAGTTGCGCCGGCTGGGATACCAGGCTAATGCGCTGGACAAGCCGGATCAGTTGGAATTATTCTGATCGTGGCCCTACCGCCCTTGCGCGGATGGCATGGCTGCGGTAGTCTGTATTCGCTATTGGATGTGGGATAGGGTGACCGGGATCGCCCGGTCACAGTGCAGGGCATTACGCGACGGCCCGCAGGGCTGCAGAGTAGAGGCTGCTGGAGATGGATGGAACAAAAACCACGGTCTGGGGAGCGATATTGCTGCTGATTCTGGCCGCCGGGGTGCTGGTGACCCGTTCGCATTTCCGCGAGATGCGCGATGCGTGTGAGGTACGCCTGGTGGAGATGGGCCCCCGATTGGAGGCCTACGCGCTTTCGCACAAGGGACAGCTGCCTGTCACCACCGCCGAACTGGCTGAGGCGCTGGGCGATCTGCCCACCTCTACACTGGGCGAGCCCTATGTGATGGCCGACACGCCGTTGCGCTGGCGACGCGGCGAACCGCAACCCTACCTGTGGGACCCGGCCCCGCACCATTTCGTGAACGGCGTTCACGTGCTCTACAGCGACGGCAGCGTGCGATTGCTCGAGGCCCCGCCCACGCCGTAACACCGTCGTATGCTCTGGCGTCCCCCCGTCAGACGGCGGTGAGGAAGCGCATGTCGGTTTCCAACAACTGGCGAATATTGCCGATGCCGTAGCGCAGCATGGCCAGGCGGTCCAACCCGCAGCCGAAGGCCCACCCCGTGTAGCGCTCGGGATCGAGCCCGACATGGCGCAGGATGTTCGGGTGCACCATGCCGGAACCGCCCAATTCGAGCCAGCCGGTGTGCGAGCAGAGGCGACAGCCATCGCCATAACAGACGAAGCAGGACATGGCGAACTCCGCGCTGGGCTCGGTGAAGGGGAAGAAGTCGGCACGAAAGCGCATCTGCGTCTGCTCGCCGAACATCGCCTTGAAGAAGGCGTCCAGCGTGCCTTTCAGATCGGCAAAGGTGATCCCCTCGTCAACCAGCAGGCCGTCCACCTGGTGGAAGGTGTGCGAGTGGCGCAGCGTCATCTGTTCGCGCCGGTGCACGCGGCCGGGGTAGATGCAGCGCACCGGCGGGGTGCGCTGCTGCAGGATGCGCACCTGTGCGGCGGTGGTGTGCGTGCGCAGCAGCACGTCGTCGCTGAGATAGAACGAATCCTGGTCATCCATCGCCGGGTGATCGTCAGGATAGTTCAGCGAGCCGAAATTATAATAGAAGGTTTCGACTTCCGGGCCGTCCAGCACCTCGAAGCCCATGCCGGTGAAGATGGACTTCACGTCGTTCAGCACGCGGGTGAGCGGGTGGATGCGCCCGATGAACGGGGCGCGGCCGGGCAGCGTGACATCCAGGCGTTCGGCCTCCAGGCGCGCGGCCTCTTCCTCCGCGGCAATGACGGCGCTGTGCTCGGCGAAGGCCGCCTCCAGCCGTTCGCGCACCTCGTTAGCGCGCTTGCCCACCGCCGGTCGTTCTTCGGGCGTAAGCCCTCCCATGCCGCGCAGCACCTGGGTCAGTTGGCCTTTACGCCCCAGGAACTCCACACGCACGGTTTCCAGCGCCTCGCCGGTGTGTGCGGACTGCAGATCCGCCAGCGCGGCGGTCTCAATCTGATCGAGTTGCGAGAGTATATCCATGATCGCAGGAAGCGTACCATTGCCCTGTTTCGCTGTCAAGTGACGCCCTGAATCGCACCGCTATGTGCCCACCCTTGACGTCCCCGTGGAAAGTGTCTAATATTAGCTCAGGCTAATATGCCGGTTATCTTTTCCTAATCGCGAAGTGCCCTGATGGTCGAACACCGTACGCCGGCGGTTACCGCCCCGGCTGAAGAATACCTGGAAGCCGTCTGCCGCATCACCGAGCGCGGCGGGCTGGCCACACCTACCGAACTGGCGCGCGAGCTGGATGTCTCGCCGCCGTCCGTGGTCGGCATGTTGCGGCGCATGACCAACCAGGGCCTCATTACCTACGCACGGCGCACCGGCGCCGTGCTCACCGATCGCGGACGCGATGCCGCCGACACCCTGCGCCGCCGCCACCGCCTGGCCGAGCGCCTGCTCACCGATCTGCTGGGCATGCCATGGGAACGCGCCCACGATGTCGCCTGCCGTTTCGAGCATGTGATCGATGCCGAGGTCGAGGACTATTTAATGCCCGCATTGAACCACCCTACCACCTGCCCGCATGGGAACCCGATCGGCGAGGATGACCGCGCGCACCTGCAATCGCTGTCGGACATGGTGGTAGGCCAGTCCGGCGAGTTGCGCTGCGTGGTGGATGAATCGGGCGATGGGCTGGATTATTTGAAG
>JAGUZN010000035.1 GCA_020060775.1 Armatimonadota bacterium | reverse complement strand
GGGCGGGCGCTGGATCGCCGCACTGGCCGTCGTCGTCGGGGTGCTTACGGTCGCCGGCACGCTGCTCACCCTTCCGCTCGATTATTACGCGGGCTTTCTCTTCCCCCATCAATACGGTCTCTCCAACCAGACGGTGGGCGCCTGGCTGCGCGACTACCTGGTGGCGGGCGGCGTGAATTTGCTTTTCGGATTTCCCGTGGTGCTGTTGCTCTACGGGTTGCTGCGCCGCGCTCCGCGCACCTGGTGGCTCTGGCTGGCAGCGGCCGCCGTGCCCATCACCTTGTTCACCGTGCTCATCCAGCCGGTGTTCATCGCCCCACTGTTCAATAAGTTCACCCCGTTGCAAAATGCCGAACTGCGCAACGACATCCTGACTATGGCACACGCGCAGGGCATCGAGGCGCGCGACGTCTTCCAGGTGGATGCCAGCCGGCAGAGCAATGCCATCAACGCCTATGTGAACGGCGTCGGCCCCACACAGCGCATCGTGCTGTACGATACGCTGCTGCACCACTTCACGCATGACGAAATCAAATTCGTTATGGCCCACGAGATGGGGCACTACGTGCTGGGGCATATTCGCGAGGGGATCGTGCTCTCGATCGTCGGGGTGCTGCTTGGCGGCCTGGCGCTGTACGGCATCAGCGGCCTGCTGTTGCGGCGCTTCGGCGCGCGGCTGGGCATCGCTACCCTGGGCGATCCGGTCAGTTACCCGCTGCTGGCCGTGCTGGGCATGGGTCTCACGCTGCTGCTCATGCCGCTCGGCAATGCCTATTCGCGCCATATCGAGCGCGAGGCGGATCGCTATGCCGTGCGCGTCTACCCGCATCCCGACGCCGGCATCGCCGCCTTCCACAAAATGGCGCGCCTGAATATCAGCGAAGAGAACCCGCCCCGCTGGGCGCACTGGCTGCTCGGCAGCCACCCGACGATCACCCAACGCATCGCCTACCTGGAATCGGTATCTCGTGCGGAGAGGAAATGATCCGATTCTCAAAAATTGTTGTGAAAGGATCTGTTCGTAGATCGCGCCGTAGATGTTCGTGACTGCTGGTCTGGGGGCTCCGAGGCGCTATCAGAGACCGATAGGGTGAGGAGACCTCAGACTAACAGGCGCAGAAAGATCAAGCGAGACTGGACAGAGACTTTCATAACAGTTTCTCAGGAGGGCGCCGTGTGCAAGGCCACCATCGCCCGTCGGTTTTCGCAGGTGTGCGCCTTGCTGGCACAGGGATACGCGGTGAAAGATGCCGCGGCGCAGTGCGGCTTTCCCGATCAGTTGTACCCCAACCGGCTCTTCAATAAATTCTTCCGCGTGTCCCCCTCCGGCTGGAAAGCACAGGCGGCGGATGATGCGCTGTACGACGCCAACCTGCCGATCAACCACCAGATCTGGGCTCCAGGGATGAGCAACCCCTGCCGGCAGTTGTGTGAGAGCACTGCTCGGGGTAATATAGCAGGGGTGTGTACGCCAGGATTACGATATCTCGGTAGGGAGGCCGCATCATGTTCGTCAATCCGTTCCTGTTCCTCGCGCTGCCACTGGGAGCGGCCTGCTTCCTGTTCGGATGGAATGCCGCCCGGCGAGTGACCAGACCGGGGGCGCGTCTGACGCTAGGGTTGCTGTTTTTGGCGCTGTGCCTGCCCGCCGCGTCGTTCATCGCCTATTACCTGCACCTCTTCGGCGAACCGGCATGGTACATAGAGTTTCGCGCCCTGCCGGGCATTGAAGCGACGTCCGCGCTGGCCGCGCTGTGGTTCGGCTTCCTCGCCGGGGTGTGGCGCACCTCCCGACGCACGCGTGCGCTCCTGCTGCTCATCGCCGCCGGCACCGTGCTGGCGCCCTTTGTGAAGCCGTTGCTGCTGCCCGCGGAGTGGCAGGGACGATTGCAGAATACCTGGGAGGGGGAGATCTGCCGGCAGTCCTCCAATTCCACCTGCGGGCCGGCCACGCTGGCGACGATCCTCACCCACCTTGGCATCCCTGCCACCGAGCGGGGGATCGCCCGCCAGAGCTATTCCTGCGCCAGCGGCACGGAACTGTGGTACCTTATCCGCTACGCTCGCGCGCAGGGTGTGCGTGTGACGCTTCGCAACGGCATGGCGCTGGAAGAGGTCCCCGCCCCCGCGCTGCTCGGCACGCGACCGGGGGCGTTCGGGCACTTCGTAGCCTACCTGGGCACACAGGGTGATCAACTGATCATCGGCGACCCCATGGCCGGAAAGGAAGTGCTTACCCTGCGGGAGTTCCGTGCTCAATATGCCGGCGGCTGCGTGGTGACCTTTGAGCGCTGACATGAAAAGCTCCTCACCCGCTGATGTAGGAGAGGAGCGATGTGCGCCCTCAGGATCAATACGAAACATATTTCCTTATTGAGCTACCGTTCGTTCTTTAATGCAAGGAATCGCTCGTGCGCCCAGTCCGGATTCGCCCAGTGGGCAATCCAATCATCGAACGAATCGGCAATAGGTAACATATCATCTTCAATAGCTGCATAATCGCTATCAAACATGACGACGCGATACTGCGGATGCCGACAGTCGAGGTAGTAACGGCACAAGCAGCCCTCTGTTGCAATCATGAGCAAACCGACTGGCCACCGCCGCCCGTAGGTCTGCACATGATCCCCATACTCGTCCAACATTTCATCTAGCTCAAGCAGCCCGTATCCAGGACCGTATCCCCCTTCACCAATCTCGGTATACAGACGGTGAAATAGCCTTGGGAAGGTGATGTTGAGCTGTGCTTCAGCTTCGAAAAGCTGGGGGGCTGCAGCACAACTATTTACCTGCGGCGGTTGCGCTGCCCGCACCTCTACCACCTCACCATCTTTGTCCATAATGCATTCGTAACAGTTCTTAAGCGTAGAAAGGTCCATATCAGCAGCAGGGCCGGTATCGAGACGCGCACGCACTATTGTGAGAATAAAATCCGCGACGATGTCGGTTGCTACCCCTGGTGGGAGGCCTCTGCTGCGAAGTCTCTCTTTCATTACCAAAGACCCTTCGGATACGAGACTAGGCAGAAGCTGCACGTACTCCATTCGCTCTGCTTCAGACAGTTCTATTTCTGGCGTATGATCTTCACGCACTTCAGGCGTATTGGCCGGCGGTTCCTCCTGCTGACTTCCAAAGCATTTACTCAGAAGCATTACGAACGAACGTACAAGCCCCATGATGTCTTACCTCGCGGTCTGGAAAGGGTGAACGTAATTATCGCATCGGGTGGCAGATACAACACTGGCATTACCGAACTGATAAACCAGCACTATTGTATCATAAGGTGTTTGGCCTCATCCCCATTACGGCGATAAACCAGCCGCTGTTTACTCCGCACCCGCCGATGACTCGGGGATGAGGTAGGCGTGCATGTCGAGACAAGTATAGGCGGCGAGGCGCGTGGTGCCTTCGCACGCTGACATGCCAAAACTCCTCCCCCGCTGGTGCAGGAGAGGAGCGATGTGCGCCCGGGTGTGGCGACTTACGGGAAGATGCCGCGCAGGCGGGTGGCGTCGGCGACGCGGCGGATGGCCAGGGTTTGCGCGGCCATGCGCGTGTGGACGTGCGAACGACGCGCTTCATTCATCACCGTCTGGTACGCATTCGTCATAATGCGCTCGAGTTGATGGTTGACTTCATCCTCGCTCCAGAAATGCGCCTGCAAGCCCTGCACCCACTCAAAGTAGGAGACGGTGACGCCGCCGGCGTTGCAGAGGACGTCGGGAATGGTGAGAATGCCCTTGTCGGCAAGAATGGCATCGGCCTCGGGGGTGGTGGGACCATTGGCCCCTTCCGCGATGATGCGCGCGCGCACGCGGTCGGCATTGTCGCCGCGCAACTGGTTTTCCAGGGCGGCGAGCACCAGCACATCCACCGGCAAAGCGAGCAGGTCGTCATTGCTGATGGCATCCCCCTGCGGATAGCCGCTGACGCGCTGGCCGTTCTCGCGCCAGTAGGCGCGGAGATCGTCGATACCCAATCCCTGCTGGTTGGTCACGCCCCCGCTGACATCGGAGACGGCGACCACCTTCGCGCCCTGCTCCGCCAGCAGGCGCGCGGCGACGCTGCCCACATTGCCGAACCCCTGCACGGCAACGGTGATACCTGCGACGGATTTCCCCTCGGTAACACCCCAAAATTCTATTTCTTTTTATGCAAACAAATGAATATCTTCATTCGCCCCGGGGTTTTACAGCACATGTCCTGCGCCAACTGGTGCCGATTTGGTGCCGGACTGGTGGATACAGGTGAGCACGTTCAGGCGGGCAGGGCGGGAGACACGGCATCGGCATGTGCGTGAATGCGTGGTGCCCGGGGCGAGAGTCGAACTCGCACGGCCTTTCGGCCGGCGGATTTTAAGTCCGCTGCGTCTGCCATTCCGCCACCCGGGCCGGGTGTGGTGTGGATGTGTGCATCTCCATTGTACGGGGGCCGGGGGCATCTCGTCAACGTACAACGGGTGCTCGTGCCGCGTGTTCCGCGTGCGGGCAACTCAATGGGCGCGGAAGATGAAGTAGGCGGCGCCGATCATGAGGAGGCCCGCCCAGAGATAGTCGAGCGAGAGCCGCTCTTTCATGTACCAAATGCTGAAGCCGGCAAAGACAACCATGGTGATGATTTCCTGCATGATTTTCAATTGGCCAAGGGTGAAGATACCGTGCCCCAGGCGGTTGGCAGGTACCTGCAGGCTGTATTCGAACAGCGCGATGCCCCAACTCACCAGGATGGCGAGGAGCAGCGGCTTGCTGCGCATGTCTTTCAGGTGGCCATACCAGGCATAGGTCATGAAGAGGTTGGAACAGGTGAGCAATAGAACGGGCCAGAGCTTGAGCATTGATGGGTCTTCTTTCTCAGAAACTGTTTTGAAAGTCTCTATCCGGTCTCGCTTGATCTTTTCGCAGCGGTCCCTGCCGGGCCTCCTCACCCTATCGGCCCATGAGAAGCCGTCCACCAAGACGCTGTCCGGTCTCGCTTGATCTGTTCGCGCCTGTTGGTCTGGGGGTCTCCTCACCCTATCGGTCTCTGATAGCGCCTCGGAGCCCCCCAGACCAACAGTCACGCACATCTGCGGAGCGATCTACGAACAGCGTCTTGGTGGACAGCTTTTGGTAGTACCTCGTCGTCCCGGCAGGGACCGCTGCGAAAATCTACGGCGCGATCCTCGAACAGATCCTTTCAAAATAATTTCTCAGATTTTGCACGATCCGGCGGCATTATAGCAAATAGTTCGGCGGCATGTTGCTTTCCTGTCTTGTTCGGCTTTCGGCGCAAGGCGGTGAACTGTGCCGTTTGCCGTAGTGCAAGGCGAGATGTTCGTGCGTACACTCAGAAACAGGTCGCAGGGGCGAGGAGGGTGTCAGGGATGGCAATGAATCTGGCGGATCTCTTTCAGATGCGCGCGTCGGAGCTGTTGTTCATGGTGCGCGATTTCTGGCAGATGCATAATCTGATGGCGCATGAGTGCCGCCAAGCGCAGATGACGCAGTTGCTGCAGGGGCAGAACGAGGCGATGCGGCAGCGCATCAGCCACTTGGAACAGACGGTGGATCAGTTCGGCGGGGTGGTGGGGCCGGAGGACAGCTCGATCAGCCAGGCGATGTTGCGGGCGCACCGGCTGTTTTTAGAGACGAATCCGCCGCCAGCGCTACTGGATTTGCACAACGCGTTCACCGTGGAGACGATGGCGCATCTGGAGATGGCGGGGTATCAGGTGCTGGTGGAGATGGCGCAACGCCTGGAGGTGATGGATCTGGCGGCGATGCTGCAGCAGGATCTGCAACGGGTGGAGCGCACGCTGGCGCAGGTGCGGGATTTGCATCCGGCGTTGTTTGGCGAGGTCGGGGGCGGCGGGATGCGGAAGGCGGCGTGAGGTTTTGGGGTTTTGGGGTTATAGGGTTTTAGGGGGTCAAGTGTAATTGGCATCCCTGCGGGATGCCGTAAGCGGTAGACTCCCCTCGTCGGAGTGGTGAGTGGTTGGTGGATGGTGTGATATGCCATCGCATCATTCTGTTGGACCGCCGACAGCAACCATGGAGGCTGGGGTGTTGGGGGCCGGCAGGACCGTTCGACGCGGCTCACGGCAGGCGCGGGCGGCCCGACCAGGCCACCTTTCCCTTGGCATGTGCCACCTGGCACTCGAGACCCCGGGCGCGACTGGGGTCGGCTTCTATACCGTGCTCTGCCTCACGGCTGTACGATTAGCGATGCGATTGCAGGATCAGGGGTTGCCGAGGAGGGCGGCGACGATTTCTTCCATGTGGATGGCGCGCGAGCCTTTCACCAGGGCGACGTCGCCGGGGCGCAACAGGGTGCCGGCCGCCTGGGCGGCGGCAGCGTTATCGGGGTACCACCGGGCCATGCCTTCGCCCCCCTCCACGTAGGCGCGGCCCAATTCGCCCACGGCCAGCAGGGCGTCGATGCCCAATGCGCGCGCATAGCGGCCGATCTCACGGTGCATTTCCTGCGCGCCGGCGCCCAGTTCGCGCATGTCGCCAAGGATGGCCACCTTGCGGCCGCCGGGCATTTCGGCGAGCAGGTCGAGGGTGGCGCGCACGGAATCCGGGTTGGCGTTGTAGGTGTCGTCGATGAGCACTGCGCCATCGGCCGTGTGGTGCACCAGCATGCGCCCCTGGGTGGCGGTGTAGGCGCTCAAGCCCTGCTGCACGGCCGCGGGGTCGATGCCG
>JAGUZN010000408.1 GCA_020060775.1 Armatimonadota bacterium | reverse complement strand
TGCACAATGCCAGGGAGGGGTCGAGTGGCAGCAGGTTGCCACTCTCGCCGAAGAGTTGGGCGCGCATGCGCGTCAGCGCATTCCCGCCCATAGGGGGCGGCGCGCTGGGGCGCGGATAGCGCACGCGGACCACTTCCATGCCTTCCTCTTCCAGCACGCGTAGCCGGTCAAGGGAGATACTCACCGGATGATAGGCCTCGCGGCGAGTCCCCTCATAATCAAAGAGGAGGATCACCCGTGCCACCTGCGGCGCCAATGTGCGCAGGAAGCTCGCCTGGATCGGAGTGAGGCGGGCAAAGCCATCCAGGACCAGGCAGCGCAAATCGGCAAGCAGACCAGGGCGTTGCTGCAACAGCTCGGCGGCGATCCACATGATCCCTTCGTTATCGTACAGGTTCTCCGCAAAGACGCGCTGCTGATATGCCTGGTACAGGCTGCCCAGTTCCGCGAGTTTTCGTGGGAGGCTCTGTTGGCCCTGTTCTGCAGCCGCCTGGGCTGCCGCCAGCAGGGCCTCGGGCGGCACCATGTGGACTTTGAGCTCGTCGATGGCTTCGCGCAGCGCATGGACAAAACCGGGGAATCGCCGTGCGCGCTCAAAGTATTCAAGCGATGAGTCGCGCACCAGCATTTTGAGCAGGAGAATCTTCTGCATCTCGCTCAAGCGCCGGTCTTCCACCCCGGCCCGTCGCGCGACTTCTTCGGCAAAGTTGAAGAAGGTGGTGACCGGATCGCCGAGCAGGCCCGACCGCGCGCCACCCTGTACGAGCAGGTGCTCGATACTGCGCTTATGCCCGACAGTGGGCACCAGGCAGCGCACGCCGCGCCAGTCGCGCGCCAGTTCTTCGCGCAACACCTGCAGCGCATCGCCGGTTTTCCCGCTTCCGGCAGGACCCAGCCATAGCTCGACTCTGCCCATATCCGCTACTTTCGGCAACACGATGGCCTGTTCCTGTTGCCGGTGACCAGGCGAGAGACAGCATGCTTTTTCATAATGATCGTTTGGTGGGGTGTCATGCATGTTGCCGATCGTGTATAATGTGGAAGATTGCCTACAGTGGCGGTCCGTGAGCGACCCGAGGCTAACCCGTAGGAGGAGAAACCGCGGGTGCTCTCGAATACATGTTATAGAATACGTATCTTCACTTTCAGTCCTGTACCTGGCTGCCCGCTGTTGGCGTCTCTCCCCCCGCGCCATGGGTCAGGGGAGGGCGTGTATTGCCTGCGCAGCAGCACTGGCAAGCAGAGGAGGAGGCATCGGTGAAACGTTTGGGGTGGCTTATCAGCCTGTCGCTGATTTTAGTTGCAGCATTTCCCTGCGTCGCATTCGCCCAACTGAGCTGGAATCCGGATGAGTTCATGGGTATCGGCGAACTGAAGCCGGGATTGAAGGGCTATGGCAAGACCGTCTACCAGGGCACAGAGGTCGAGACTTTCGATGTCGAAGTCATCGGCGTGCTGAAGAAGGTCGACTTCGGTTTTGACATGATCCTCATCAAGGTCACCAGCGGACCGCTGGTCGAGCGCAAGTTCCAGAACGTTTCGGGCATGAGCGGGAGTCCCATTTACATCGATGACCGTCTCATTGGCGCCTACGCCTACGGGTGGAACTTCCTGCAGGAGGCCATTGCCGGCGTCACACCGATCGAGGCGATGCTCGAGTGCACGCAGCCCGGTTCGGTGACCCCACCCCTCACCGGACAGTTGAAGCCGCAAAACGGGGTGTTGCGCATCGGCGACCGCCTGATCACCCGGGTGAAGGTGGCCGGCACGGATCAGCAGGCTGCCGCCTGGCAGGCCGAGAGCGATCCGACCACCATGGTGCTTTCCCCGGTTGCGACCCCGTTGTTCGTCAACGGGATGCCCGACGCCGCCATGGCGCCGTTGCAGAAGCTGCTCACCCCCTACAATATGCGTGCGCTGTCCGGTCCCGGTCAGGTCGATGGTCCTGCGCCGGCATTGGAGCCCGGTTCAGCGGTAGCCGTTTCTCTCATGGAGGGCGACGTCAACCTGAGTGCCGTGGGCACGGTCACCTACGTGAAGGGCGACACCGTGCTGGCCTTCGGCCATCCGTTCATGGAGATGGGCGAGATCGATATGCCGATGTCTGCCGCCTACGTGCACGGCATGATCAACTCGTCGCTGGCCTCGTTCAAGCTGGCCTCGCCAATGGGACGCGTTGGCGCCGTCACCTCCGATCGGCGCTTTGCCGTTGGCGGGAAGATCGGCAAGCAGCCTGATATGCTGCCGCTGTTCTTGTATTTGAAGGATGAGAGCCGACAGTTCGTCCGCCGCTACACCGCCGACGTGGTGAGTGATAAGAATCTGACACCCTCGCTGCTGTACCTGTACGCGCTGTTCAGCGGCGCATTTCAATTGAACGATTTGTTCGGCGCGGATGGCACCTTCACCGGGCGCACCCTGATCGAAACCGATACGCAGGGCATGATCGGCCAGAACATGGTGGTCGCCCCGCAGGCCGGCAGTATGTTCTTGCCGATGTTCGAGTTCCTGATCATGGTCGACTCACTGATGTCGAACCCCTATGAGGCAGTCGCATTAAAGAAGGTTGTTATCGACCTGCAATACAAGCCGGGTCGAAACTTTGCCACTCTCGAAAAACTGATTGCAGATCGCACAGTCGCACGTCCCGGCGATACGGTGACCTTGACGGCGAAGATCCGCCCGTACGGGAAGCCGGTCGAAGAGCGCAAGCTGACCCTCACTATCCCCGAGAATACGGCGGAACCGATGATGATGGTGATGGTGGCCGGCGGCGCGCACGGTGTGCAATTGATGCAGATGACCGAGCCCTTCCCCATGCCGGAAGAAGGAGTGAAGGGCATTATCCGCTTCCTCTCCGCCATTCCTGCCGGCGATAATCTCGTGACGTTGAGAGCGCTGCCCACGCCCAGTTGGGCTTATCGCGGCAAGTGGCTGCGTGATATGCCGTTGCCGATGATGGACCTCTTACAGTTCTCAATGTCGGGCGGCATGCTGCAGCGCAACCCCGGGAATGGCAACCGCGGCGAAGAAGATCCTGGTGCACTTGGGCCGGGCATGCGCCCGACTATCTATCAGACGACTGAGCCGGTGCCCTACGTCTTGAGCGGCGCCCAGGTGGTCGCCATCTCGCTGGAAACCGACGAACGCGCATTGCAACCCGCGATGGGTGGGATGGAAATGGGCCCGCTGGCCCCGGTGCTGAGTGCCAGTCTCTCAGGTGCTTCGTCAGAAGATGAGGCCAAGGGTGGTCCGGATGCCAATGAGGAGTACTATCAGCACGCCCCGTGGTTGACGCCGCAGCAACGGCTGCGCCATGCCATGCTCGCCGAGATCATGCCGCGCGACTTAGGGCAGGGACAGCCACTGCCGCGCCTGCATTTGACCATGCCGGGTCGGATGCCTGTCGGCGCTCTCTCTACAAACCACGGCGGTCAGACACGGCAGGCAAACCCGCAGGACCCGGTAGTGATCGATGCCAAACCCAGTGCACCTGCGGATGACGAGGCTGCGGCAGATGATGAGGCTGCGGGAGATGACGAGTCCGTTGATGATGAAGAGGGCCTCGACGAAGATGAGGACGAAGATGCTGAGGCAGACGGTACTAGCGTGTTGCTGACGCATAAGCGTCCAAGCTGGGGACTCACTCATCGTCGTGATTTCCTGCGCGGCAAGCATTTTGGTTCCGGCGTCACCAATCAGGGCAGGCTGGTGATTGTGCCGGCCGTCCGCTCGTTGTTGAAGTCAACCGACATCATTCCCACGAAGGTCGTTTCGACTGCCAATGGTACGTACGTCGCCGGTTGGGATTGCAACCAGGTGCTGCAACTGGGCGATGGTGGGACGACCACGGCCGTCTTCCCGAAAACCCCGAGGCCGGAGATCGAAGCGATCTCTGCGCTCACGGCTGATGCGCAAGGCAACCTGCTGGTAGGTGTCTGGCCTGAGCAGTGCGTCTATTTGGTAAAGCCGGATGGCTCTGTGATCACGCGTTGGGCGCTGCCCGGTTCCCAGATCTGGGATGTGATCGTCACGGCGGACGGCAAGCGCTTTGCGGCGGGCGATCAAGGGGCCCTGTACCTGTTGCGCGACAACAAGGACGTGCCGGTGCAGTTGGCCTGTGCCGTCCCCGATAAGCATGTGTTCACACTGGCTGTCGGGAGTGATAATTCCGTCTATCTGGCGACGATGCCGCGCGGCAAAGTGTACCGCCTGACTCCCGACCAGCAACTGGCGGCGGTGTATGAGTCGCGCGGGGCGGTGAGCAGCCTGGCGGTCGATGCGCAGGGCACGGTGTATGTCGGCACCTCGCCGACCTGTCGCGTGATGCGTATTACCACAGACGGCGTGCCGCATGAGATCCTGCGCGGCATGGGCCGCGGCAATCGCCATGTGATGGCGCTGCAAATGGTCGGCAGTGAATTGTATGCAGCCACCGGGCCGGCTGGCGGGATTTACCGCATTACTGATCCGCAGGCCGCCAATCCCGAGGTGGTGGCGATCTTCGCGCGCGAAGATCTGCGCACCAGTGATGAAGACTCTGCGCTCGGTCCAGAGTCGGTGATGGCCAACGATCTGGCGGTGACCGCCACGGGTGAGTTGCTCGTTGCCGCGTCTGCGCCGGCGCAAGTGTTGAAGATCGAGCCGCGGACCGAAGCGGTCTTCTACTCATCCGTGTTGCAGACGCCGGCCGTGAGCCAGTGGGGACAGTTCAATACCCATGCCAGGATCGCGGAAGGACAGTCGATCGTTGTGGAAAGCCGCAGCGGCTACACCGCGCTGCCGGATGCCACCTGGAGTCCCTGGAAGGCGCTCGCTGAGGATGGGCAGCAACTGATGAGCGATCCTGCGCTGTTCGCCCAGTTCCGTGTGCGCTTGCAGGGTAGTGCGACGGCTTCTCCCGCACTCGAGTTCGCCCGTCTCTACTACCAGCCGACGAATCGTGCTCCGGAAGTGTTCATTCGCGAACCGAAGGCCGGCGATTTCTGGCGGGGTACCAAAGAGATCCGCTGGGATGGGCGCGACCCGGATGGTGATGAACTCACCTATACGGTTTTCGTATCCAAAGACAACGGGCTCACCTGGACGCAGTTAACGCGCCCAACTGGCAATGGTGAGGAGACGGCCGACGATAGCGAGCAAGCCCCGAAGGCTAGCAGCAATGGAGAAGACGCGAAAGCTCACGGTGAAAATGCCGCAGCTTCAGAGCCAAAGAAGGAAGCGGACGTGCAACGTGAGACCCCCGAAACGTCGATCAAGTGGGGCAGCGACTCCCAGAAGGATGGCGTGTATCGCATCAAGGTGGTTGCCACCGACAAGTATGCGCGCCCCAGTGATACCCAGACCGGCGAAGCGGTCTCGGGCAGTTTCGTAATTGACAACACAGCACCGACCCTTGCGCTTCCAGAAACGGTTGCCGGTTGGGAAGCGATCCAGCGCTTCGAGATTGTCGACAACCTGACGCCATTGGCCGGTGGAAAGTTCCGCATCGGTGATGGTCCGTGGACAGCGCTGGTACCGCAGAGCGGCATTTTTAACAGTCGTCGCCACTGGGTGCTGCTGGTTTCCCCGGACGGCCCGGTCGATCTGACGGCGGGTGAGCACAAGGTTACTATTCAGGTTAAGGATTCGGCCGGTAACCTGCTTGACCGCACGATCACCGTTCTGATCGGTGAGAAGCCGTCGCTGCCGGTGGCCACGATCAATGTGCCGCCGGTCACCCAGGGTGATACGCCCGGGTTGATGGAACTGCTGCTGGCCCCGTTGCGCCAGTAAGCGCAGGACCTTCGTAGCTTGACACCCTCCGTTCACATGGACGGGGGGTGTCTGCTTGGTGTGCCTATTCCAAGTTGCCGATTCGTCGTCATCCGACAGGGCGGGCAGAATGTCGGGATTGTAACCGCCTTCTGCTCTCCGCACACCGTATACTCAGTACGGTGTGCGGAGAGCAGAATAATGGGAGTGAGGCGGGAAGGAGGGTCGTTAACACCGCTGACGATCGTCCTGATCTACGTGATGATTGGCGGGCTCTGGATTGCCTTCTCAGACCGGGTCGTGGTGGAGTTGTTCCGAGATCCGGTAGCATTAACGCGTGCACAGACGGTCAAGGGATGGTTGTACATCCTCGCTACCGCTCTCCTCCTTTACGGACTGATCCAACGCCATGCCTCACACCTGCGTCGCGCGCAACAGGAAATCGCTTGTAGAGAGCAACAGTATCGGCGCATCATTGAGACCGCACAGGAAGGTATCTGTTTGCTTGATGCCGCGTGTGTCATCCGCTTCATTAATGCACGACTGGCGACAATGTTGGGCTACGCCCCTGCGCAATTGCTCGCGCGACCGATCGGTGATGTGCTTGACGACTCTGAGCGGGAAGCAATCTGTGAGCGGCTCTCACGTCAACGGGTCGGTGACACTATCGATGTCCAGCTTCGGCGCCAGGACGGTGCTGTGCTGTGGGCGCTGGCGTCGTTGAGCCCTTATCCCGGTGGCGACGGCACCCCCGCCGGGCTGTTGATGATGCTGACGGATATTACCGAGCGCCAATATGCAACAGCGAAGCTTAGGGAAGCCAATCGCGCATTAACCGTACTCACGGCTATCAACGAAGCGATCATCCGTACCAGTGAAGAGCAAGCGTTGCTCGATGAGGTGTGCCGCCTTATTGTCGAAGAGGGCGGATATCATATGGCCTGGGTGGGTATGGCGGCGCAGGATGGTGAGCAGCGCATTCATCCGGTCGCCTGGTCGGGCTATAATGCCGATTTTCTCAAGCGGGTGCACGTGACCTGGGATGAGAGCGAATTCGGCATGGGTCCTACCGGCATAGCAGTACGGACCGGTCAGCATCAGGTCGTGCATAACATACTCACCGATCCGGCCTATGCCCCGTGGCGTGTGCTGGCGCAGGAGCGCGGATACGCCGCCACCATGGCGATGCCCCTGAAGGCGAACGGTACACCCTTCGGGTCCATTACGCTGTATTCGACGCGCGCCGATGCATTCGACGAGCAGGAGCAGACGTTACTCGTGGAGTTGGCCAATGATCTGGCCTACGGCATCACGGCGCTGCGCACGCGCCGGGCACGGCAGCAGGTGCAAGCTGAACTTGAGGAAGAGCGGGCACTGCTCGCATCGGCGGTCGACCTTTTTCCTTTTCCGATCGTGTTCCTCACGCCACAGGGCAAGGTGTTTCGGGCCAATACGTACAGCCGGGAAATGTTACGGGTGCAGCCGGGTCAGGACTGGAAAGCCATTCACATGCTCACCCCGGAAACACGAACGCCGATTGCAGAGGAACGCCGGCCATACCGACTCGCCATGCGTGGGGAGACCGTTGCCGGGCAGGAAATGATCACTGTGCTGCCGGACGGCCGGGAGGTGCCCCTGCTCGTGTTCGCCGTACCTGTTAAGTTGCGAGGGCAGTCTGTCGCGATGGTACTGGGATTGCAGGATATTTCAGCACTCAAAGAGGCGGATCGCGCGAAAGACCGTTTTCTGGCGGTACTCTCACACGAACTGCGGACGCCGTTGTCCAACATCCTGGGTTGGGTGCGCGAAGCGCGCGACACACCGGACATCACCGAAGAAGCACTGCAGGTGATCCAGCGGAACGCTGAAATCCAGCACGCCATGCTGGAAGACTTGCTCGATGTTTCACGCATTCTCCACGGGCGGCTCATCCTGCGTCGCGCGCCGCTGGACCTCTGGCGACTGGTCGAGGACAGTGTGGAACATGTGCGCGCTCATGCCCACGACCAGGGCATCAGCATTGCGTTGCATCCGCCGGTTCATCCCCTGCACGTGGTTGGCGACAGTAAGCGGCTGCGCCAGGTGTTTGACAACATTTTGCAGAACGGCATCAAGTTCATCGAACACGGAGGGGTCATTACCGTCAGCGGAAGACGCGATGATCATCGTGCCGAGATTAACATCTGCGATACGGGCATTGGCATCCCGGCCGAGGATGTGCCCACGCTTTTCACCCCGTTCAGCGACGTCAGCCGCAAGTCGGGAGGGCTCGGATTGGGACTGATTCTGGTGAAAGGCATCATTGAACTGCACGGGGGCAGCGTTCATGCCGAAAGTGCCGGGCCAGGCCAGGGGAGCATCTTTACCATTTCCTTGCCGTTGCTTCCCGTCTCCGGTGGCACCTGAGATGCATCGATCTTTTCTCCAGGCAACTTCGACGGTTTTTTCGTCCCACGCCCCGCATTGCCTTGTCCTGCCGGTTGCGCGAGTGATACAATAACATCGTCCCGCCACCGGGATGTACACCGCTCCTGACCGCCGCGTGGTGTGCCCGCCGGGATGGATCGCGGTCACTTGAGTACATCATGTCCAATCGTTCATTCGTCCACCTGCATTTACACTCCGAATACAGCCTGCTTGATGGTGCGTGCCGGGTCAAGGATATTCCTCAACGCGTCGCCGCGCTTGGCATGCCGGCGGTGGCCATCACAGATCACGGCAATATGCATGGCACCATTGAATTTTACAAGGCCTGCCAGAGTGCGGGTGTCAAGCCGATCATCGGGTACGAAGCCTATGTCTGTGAACATGACCACCGTGAAAAACGCGACGGGAAGGCCAACACCGGCCACATGGTGTTGCTGGCGCGCAACGCTGCCGGCTATCAAAACCTGCTGAAACTCGCCACCCACGCCAGCCTGGAAGGGTTCTACTATCATCCGCGCATTGATCATCAGTTGCTCGAACGACATGCCGAAGGTGTGATCGCCCTCACCGCCTGCCTAGGCGGAGAAATCCCCAAGCTCATCCGCGCCGGCGACTTCGAGCGGGCGAAAACCCTCTGCTGCTGGTACCAGGAACTGTTCGGCAAGGATGGCTTCTACCTGGAATTGCAAGACCACAATACCCCGCAGCGGCTGATCTACCCCGATCAACCGAAACTTAACGAGACGTTGCGCGCGCTGTCTCGTGAATTGGGTATTCCGCTGGTGGTCACCAACGATACCCACTACATGAACCGGGACGATTTCGACGCCCATGAAGTGCTGCTGGCCATCGGTACGCAGGTCACCGTCGAAGAGCATCGACAGCGTGGGCATGTCTATTCGACCGAATGTTACCTGAAAAGCCCGGACGAGATGTACGCCTCCTTCCCCGACGACGAGGAAGCGCTGGAGAATACGCGGCGCATTGCCGACCTGTGCGATGTCGACATCACGCTGGATGATCCACAACTGCCGCAGTACGATCTCCCAGATGGCTATACCTGGGATAGTTACTTGCGCGAGGTGTGTGCGACACGTTTGGAGCAGGTATATCGTGATGATGCCACCCTCCGCGCACAGGCGGTAGAACGGCTGGATTACGAGCTCGATGTCATCAGCCAAAAGGGATTGTCCGCCTATTTCCTTATTGTGCGCGACTTTCTGGACTGGGCGCGCACGAATGACATCCTGGTGGGTATCCGCGGCTCCGGCGCCGGCGCCATTGTGTCCTACTTGTCCGGCATCAGTACCTTGGATCCGTTGGAGTATAAGCTATGGTTCGAGCGCTTTCTCGCGCCGGACCGCGCATCCATGCCCGATATCGATTGCGATTTCGAGGACTCCCGCCGCGGCGAAGTGATCGAATATGTCGTGAATAAATACGGCGCCGACAAGGTCGCGCAGGTGGCGACCTTCGGCACGCTGCAGCCGCGCCTGGCGGTGCGTGATGCCGCCCGCGCGTTGGGGATCCCCCTGCCGGTGGCCGATCGCCTCTCTAAGGCGATTGGCATGGCGAAGTCGATTCAAACGGCTATCGAAGAAAACCCGCAAATCAAGGTATGGTACGGGGATGAACCGACGACCCGGCAGTTACTTGATATGGCGACAAAAATCCAGGGATTGGCGCGTCATGTTGGCACACATGCGGCGGCAGTGGTCATCTCCCGAGATCCCATGGCGGAAATTGCGCCGTTGCAGCGCACGACGGATGGCACCGGCGTGCAGACACAGTGGGAAATGAACAACGTCACCGCCGCCGGTCTGGTGAAGATGGACTTTCTCGGCCTGCGCACGCTCACCGTGTTGAAGGAAGCCCTCAAGTATATCCACAAACATCACGGTATCAGCTATGACATCAGTGCCTTGCCATTGAATGATACGAAAGCGTACGAATTAATGTCTCGCGGTGAGACGGCCGGCGTCTTCCAGCTTGAGTCGGTGGGCATGCGCAACGCCCTGCGTCAGTTACGTCCGGATCGTATTACCGATGTCATCGCCATGGTGGCGCTTTACCGTCCCGGCCCGATGGCGGAGATCCCCAAGTTCTGCCAGGGCAAGCATGATCCGAGTATGATCACCTACTTGCACCCCTCGCTGGAACCCATTCTAAAGGAAACCTACGGCGTGCTGGTGTACCAGGAACAGGTGATGGCGATCGGGCGCGATGTCGCCGGTCTGATCATGGCCGATTCCAATAACCTGCTCGACGCCCTGCGCAAAAAGAAGATCGACAAAATGGAGAAGCTGGAGCCGATCTTCAAAGCGGGCGTGAAGCAGGCCTCAGGGTTCACCGACTCCCAGGCGGATGCCATGTGGGATCGCCTGAAGGAATTTGCCAAGTATGCCTTCAACAAGGCGCACTCGGCCTGTTACGCGATTGTGGCCTATCAGACGGCGTTCCTCAAGGCCAACTATCCGGTGGAGTTCATGGCTGCACTCCTCACCAGCGTGGTGGACTCCCAGGATAAGATCAGCCTGTATGTGGCGGAGTGTCGCAACCTGGGCATCGTGGTGTTGCCGCCCGATGTGAATGCCAGCCGCAATGGGTTTACCATTGAGGACGGAAATATCCGCTTTGGCATGACGGCGATCAAGGGCGTGGGCAGCGGTGCGGTGGAGGCGATCGTTGCCGCGCGGGAAGAGGATGGCCCCTTCGCCGACCTGTTCGATTACTGCTGCCGGGTGGAGAGCACGGTCTGTAATCGATTGGCGCTGGAAGCGTTGATCAAGTGCGGTGCGTTCGATGGCATGCCGGGCAACCGTGCGCAAAAGCTGGCGGTGCTCGATCTGGCGATCGATATGGGGCAGGCTGCGGCGCGCGACAAGGCGGCGGGCCAGATTTCCCTGTTCGGTGAAGTGGCCGATTCTGCACCGATGATGGTGCCGCGCATGCCAGACCTCGATGAGTTCCCCTCCAAGCAACTGCTGGAGATGGAACGAGAGTATCTGGGGTTGTATATCACCGATCACCCCATCAACGCGCATCTGGATATCCTCACCAAGCACCGCACGGCCGCCGTGGAGGAATTGGCGGAGGCGCGTTCCGGCGAAGAGGTGATCGTCGGGGGCATGCTGACTTCGGTCAAGCCGTACACCACGAAAAACGGCAAGCTGATGGCCTTCCTCTCGCTGGATGACCTGACAGGCACGGTAGAGATCACCGCGTTTTCCGATGTGTACGACAAGTACCTCGGTTATCTCACCACGGATACGGTGGTGCTCGTCAAAGGCACGGTCGATTTCGGGGCGGCACGTGCGGTGACGGCGGTGGAGGGCGAAGAGGAGAAGCCCGAGGCCAAGCTGCTGGCCATTGCCGTGGCTCCGGTAGAAAATCCCGATGCCATTCAGGAATTGCTGCAAGCCGCCGGACGTCGTCGCAACGGCAACGGCCATGGACGGGGCAATCAGCCGTCGGCGGTTTCACTGCCGGTCTTCAAACCCTCATTCGTGAAAGACACGTCGGCGACCGTTGCCGAGAATGGAATGCCCATGTCTACCGACCCTCCTCCTGCTCCCGAGAAGGCGCAGTCGAAGCCCTGCCGCATCAGCATTAGTGAGACGTTCGTGCAATCGGAAAATTTCGATTCGCTGCCCTCGCTGCTGCAGTCCTGCCAGGGTGAGTCGCCGGTGGAGATCGTCGTGGCGATGGCGAACGGCCACCATCGGCGCTGGCGCATACCCGGATTGCGCGTGAATCCGGCCAATGTCGCTAAATACACCCGCATCCTGCAAGGCGTGACCATCGAAGAGTAACCGAGCGTTCCTGTGCCGTTCCGTCGCTTCTCTCCACGAAATAGGCGGGATATGCTACAATACGCCCCGTCACTCCCCAGTTCTGAAAGGAATGATCATGGCCACCGTTCCCAGCGCCAACAACCGTGTACAATTGCGATTACGCCTGCCAAGCCGCCCGGGCATGCTCGGCCGTGTGGCGATGGTGATCGGTGAAGCGGGCGGCGATATTGGCGACGTCGTGGTGCTCGATGAGACGCGCGAATATACCGTACGCGACATCGCCGTGGATGCTTGCAGCCTACAGCATGAAAAGGTGATCGCCGATGCGGTGCGCGCCATCGAGGGCGTGGAGGTGCTCACCGTTGCCGACCAGACCTTTGCGCTCCACGACGGCGGGAAGATCGAAGTCACCTGTAAGATGCCGCTCGCCACGCGCGCCGATCTGTCGATGGCCTATACCCCGGGGGTGGCGCGGGTGTGCATGGCCGTGCACGACGATCCCCTGCGCGCCTACAGCCTGACGATCAAGCGCAATACCGTGGCGGTGGTGAGTGACGGCACGGCCGTGCTCGGGTTGGGCGATATCGGGCCGGAGGCTGCTATGCCGGTGATGGAGGGCAAGGCGATGCTTTTCAAAACCTTCGGCGGTGTCGATGCCTTCCCCCTCTGCTTGAACACCAAAGATCCCGAGGAGATCATCGCCACCGTGAAGGCGGTGGCCCCCACCTTTGGCGGCATCAATCTGGAGGATATCTCAGCCCCGCGCTGCTTCGAGATTGAAGATCGTCTGAAGGCGGAGCTGGATATCCCCGTGTTCCATGACGATCAGCACGGCACGGCGGTGGTAGTGCTGGCCGCCCTCATCAATGCGCTCAAGCTGGTGCAAAAGCCGGTGGAGAGCCTGAAGGTAGTCGTGTCCGGAGTTGGCGCTGCCGGCGTGGCCTGTTCGAAGATTCTCATGGCTGCCGGGGTGCAGAACATCATCGGCTGCGACCGGAGCGGCGCCATCTATCGCGGGCGCACGGAAAATATGAATGTGATGAAGGATTGGTACGCCGAACATACCAATCCAGCGGGGGAGCGCGGGAGCATTCACGAGGTGATTGCCGGGGCCGATCTGTTCCTCGGCCTGTCCGGACCGGGCACGATCACTGTGGACGACGTGCGCCGTATGGCCGACCGTCCCATCGTGTTTGCCATGGCCAACCCGGTGCCGGAGATCATGCCGGAAGAGGCGGGGCCGTATGTGGCCGTCATGGCCACCGGCCGTTCTGACTACCCCAATCAGATCAACAATGTGCTTGCCTTCCCGGGCATTTTCCGCGGAGCGCTCGATTGCCGGGCGACGGGGATCTCCGAGGGCATGAAACTGGCGGCCGCGCGCGCCCTGGCCGATACGGTGAGCGAGGCGGAGTTGCGGCCCGAGTACATCATCCCGTCGGCGTTTAATCCGGCGGTGGCTCCCGCCGTGGCCGAGGCCGTGATGCAGACGGCGATCGAGGAAGGCCTCGCGCGCATCACCGGCGGCGAAGTGCCTGAGTTCGATGCAATGACGCGCTAACTGGCTTGCCGGGTGGTGGGAGCAAGCATCCCGCCGCCCGGGTTACTGCGCGAGCAGACGCCCTTTATTCCCCTGGGCAACCACCTGCCACCCCTGCGCACGCAGTGATGCCGTCACGGCATCGATCGTCTCCGGCGGCCACGTATGGGTCTCCAGGTAGATGAGATCGATGCCCGCGGATGCCTGTGCCGGGATCTCCAAAGGTGTCTCCACTTTCACCAGGCGATTCCCCAAATGCGGCCCGAGCAACGGAAAGTGATCGCGCCCCGCATCGAATGAGAGGATAGTGTTCCCCTGCGGAAAGCGCAGCCACACCGTCTGCCAGACAGCTTGAGAATCGAGGCACCACATTGCCGGGCGCGCGCTGTCGCGGAAGAGAATCATGAAGATGCACGCAAGGATCAGCAGACTCGCCACTTGCGTCAGGCGGAGACGCCCAGCGGATCTGGCCGGACGGCGCAGCAGGATACAGATCTCGACGAACAGCGCGCCGGACACCAGTCCCACCCCGGCCAGCACCCCCCAAGCCCCGGCCGTGCCCAGCTTCCACCACACCCACCCCAGGAACAGCGCATGGAACCCCATCAGCATGCCGAGGATGACCCAGGTGCGCGCGCTCCACTGCCTATCGCGCATGCCCAACACTCCCAGCAGCCATGGCCAGCGACGCCGGGCAAGCCAGGCGACGGCAAAGAGCGTGGAGAGCAACAGCGTACCGAGAGCAAAGCGCAGGCTGTGCCCAAGGTATACCGGGGCTCCCGCGTTATCGCCGTAGGTCCAGAACATGTTGAAGTAGAGCAGCCAACCGAGCGCGGCATACAGGCCGACGATCATCCACGACTGGTCGGCAGGTGAGAGCGTGCGTCGGCGCAGTTCACAGAGCAGTATGACGGGGGCTAACAGACCGATGCCCAGTATGAGAGGGAATTCCGGTCCGGCAAGTTTCATCCCGCGCAGCAGGAATTGCAGCCACATCTGCGGGTCACCGATATATTCGATAATGCGCGTACCCTCGACGGTGGCGGGACCATGCAGCAGTGTGATATTGCCGATATGCAATGGGAAGGGATACAGCGGGGACCCGTGATGGAGGTACTTTGTCAGAAAGTAGGGCAACACCGCGAGCCCCGCCAGCAGATATGGACTGAAAGCACCGAGAGATATAGCTGGCCATGGCAGATGCCGGCGCAACGCCCAGAAGCCCAGTATCCAGGCGGGGGCGAGGGCAACGGCATACACGATGCCGGTGAGTTTGGTGCCCAGGAGCATGACGAAGGCGCTGGTTGCCAACAGCACCATGCCGGTAGCCTGCTGGGCCTCGCGATAGGCGACAACTCGCATGACAACGAGGATGATGACCAGCAGGGCAATATTGTGGATGACATCGTCCTTTGCCGACGCCATGCCGAACATACGCCAGAGGAAGAGGAAATAGCTGAGAGCGATCCACCCCAGCACGGCGCCGGTGCGGCGGCTGAGGCCCAGCGCGCGGGCGAGCTCGTAGATGACCAGCGCCATGGCGGCATTGGCCAGCAGGCCGGGTACCCAGAGCAGGCCATCGCTGTGCAGCAGCACCAGGCTCGGCACGCTTTGGAATTCCCAGAATTTCGGGTAGGCAAAGGTGTCAACCCCCACGGCAGGCAATGCATGTTGCGTTACGGCGCCGGCAATGGCCGGGAGGAGAAACGATAACGTGTCCCACTCTTCGGTCGGCAGGATAGCCGTGACGCAGCATGCCGATAGTGCCGCGAGCAGGAGGAGGCGCATCGCCGCGGGCAACGGATCGAGGAATTGCCGCAGTGCCAGTTGGAGGTCGCTCACGAGGCGATGATGGGCACGGCGTTGCATCAGCCAGCCGATGCCGGCATAAAGCACTGCCAGCCCGGCAAAGGACGCCGGGTGAAGCAGTTTGGGGATGCCCAGCAGGTATACGGTCACCGCCTGGACTGCAAAGGCGAGGAGCAGGGTGAGCAGCAAGCGCTGGGTCGGACGTCCATCGGCGAGATAGCGCGCGCTGACCAGCCAGGCACACCACAGCAAGCTGAGGGTGTAAACCACCCAGACGATGAGGCCGAAGAAGCCGGAGAGATCCAACGTGATGAACGGCAACAGTGGCATATCACCTCACCTGCCCTCGGCTGAGCAGTCTTATCCACTCACTCGGGATTGCATGCGTGAACGCCGGGAGGCGTATTCGGCGAAGAGTTGCCCCCACGGCGTCTGCTGAAAGGCGCGGATGCGCGCCTGACCGATGGTGGGATACCAGAGCGAATCGTGGTACACGTTGCTGGCAAAGGGCGCCCAGGCGACCAATGGCGAATGGAGCAACAGCTTCTCCAGCGGGCGCAGGCATCCTTTGCGAATTAACTGGTCGCCCCAGATGACCAGGCTGCGTTTCGTCTCGAAATGGAAATTGACGTCGCTGATGTCTTCGCCGACGATGTCGATCTCCGCCGGATCGCCCATGCCGAGTTCGCGTTCGGTGCACATGCGGATATAGGGGATGGTCATCGGATCGAAGCCCATCATCTTTGCCGCAATGGCATCGATGGCGACCGGGTCGGCGCTGGCCAGGATATAGTTCTGTACTTTGGGATGCATGGTGCGCGGGCCTGCGCCGTCGCCGCACACCGTGCCGTCCATCACGGCGAAGTGACCGGGGTGCAGCTCGCGCTGCATATAGAGCAGGTCGACGAGGACTTCATGCATGTATTTATGCGCATAATGACGCACCTCTTTGAGCAAGCCGCCGAAGGAGTTTTTAATCGCTCCCGTGGTAGTGCTGTGCCCGTGGGTTTTCACCGTGGGCAGGTGCAGCACATTGCGTCCAATGTACATCTTTGGGATCTCGATGCCTTCAGGGAAAATCTCGTTCAATTTCAGTAAAGGGCTCTTGAACTGGTATTTCACCCATTCGACTTCGGGCAACGGCGTGAAGGTGAGGCCGTATTCCTCCAGCACCGGCATCCAGCAGTTATTTTCGGCCCCTTTGCGCGGATTGGTGACGACGGTTTTATTCTCCACCGGCAGCAATTCATCCGGCGTGTAGCCATCCGCCAGCATCGCTTTGACCACACCCTCCACTTGCCAGGGCTGTGACGAACAGGCGGGGAAATATTTCGTCCACGAGAGATTGAGCTTGAGCAGCGTCTGTTGCGTATGGGGAAGGTGTTGCTGGTACTCCGCCATGCGCATGAGGCGGGCATAGTCGTCCAGCACGGTCTCCGGTGATGTTTTCAGGACAGCGACGTTACTGCGGGTGGATGGTGAACTGTTCATGATGTAATGTATCCGTTCCGGCGGTGATCCACGGTATACCCGCGAAAGGCGGGAGAAAGTCATCGTATTTAAACAATTATACCCTGATTCGTCAAACGAAAATGCGGACGGTTGACAGAGGTTGAACGGGGAGGGGATAATCGGTGCACACCGGAAAGAGACTTGCCCATGGCTCAGACACCCACAACCCGGACGCCCGATACCGCTGTCAACTCGCATACACCGGAGTCGGAACAGACATCCCGTTCATTAGCCGCGTTCTTGCGTCGCGTTTTCGGTTGGCAGATCGTGCGCTTCGGCGTCGTCAGTGTCATTGCCACGACCATCGATTATCTCGTACTGGCCGCACTGTTGGCGGTGTTGCCCACCGGTTCTCTTTTCGACTCGCTGGCTATCGCGGCGGGGTATCTGGTGGGGACGGTGGTGAATTACGCCATCGCCCGGCGTTATATTTTCCGCCCATCGCACCTGCCGGCCAACCTGGAATTCACGCTGGTGGTCGTCATCCAAATCATCGGGTTGGGGTTAACGGAAGGGATCACACTCTATTGCCACCACACATTCGGCTGGCACCTGCTGGTCACCAAGACGGTTGCGGTGGTCGCCGTCTTCTTCTGGAATTACCTGGCACGCCGCTGGTTCGTGTATCGAACATCTGCCGGGAATCCTGTGTCGATCTCTGTAGACGAGACCCGAAACGCCTCCCATCTGGCGTTACTTGGCAGCATCCTGGTACTCTGGGTTATGCTCGGGGCGTTTTTTCAGATATGCCTTCAGCAGACGTTTCACCAATTCACCTACACATTGGATGATGCTTATATCCATATGTCCATGGCCAAGCATGTCGTGCAGGATGGCGTGTGGGGCGTGACCCGTCATGCATTTGCACCTGCCTCATCGTCAAATCTCTGGACACTGCTCCTTTCCGGCATCTACGCCGTCATCGGGGTGCATACCTGGGTGCCGCTGGTGTTGAATGCACTGTTTGGCACCCTCATCCTGCATGGCATCTATCTCGCATTGCGGCCATATCGACTACCTGCCGGCATCCTGTTCGGCGCACTCCTGGCGGTGTTGCTGCTGACTCCCATACCTACGCTGGCCTTCACGGGCATGGAGCACTTGCTCCACGCCTGGTTGGTCGTCCTCTTTTTCGCGCTATTCATTCCCTACCTGATGCCAGGCGATAACCCGCCTCCGTGGTGGGTCATCGTGGGCGTCTTTGCGTTGGTGTCATTGCTGGTGCTGGCGCGTTATGAGAGCCTGTTTGTTATTGGCGTGGCGTGTCTGCTGTTGCTCTGGCGCAAGCGTTGGCTGCCGGCAGGCGGCATGTTGGGGCTTGCCTTGCTGGCGGTCGCTATCCCTGGGTATCTGTACTGGCAGCACGGAGGATTCTGGCTACCCAATTCCGTGCTGATGAAAGGCATGCGGCCGGACGTTACTTCCTGGAATGCGCTTGTCATATTTCTGCAGAGCGGTGCTGTTCGATTAGCCGGTACACCACACATGCTCTGGCTGCTGATGACAGGTATCTTCAGCGTCGTTGCCCTTCGGACACTACCCCACAGCCTGGAGCGCAGCCGACTGAGCGCCGCGAGTACAATGCTGGGTCTCGTACTGTGTGCCCACTTCCTTCTCTCGCAGGAAGGCGCGTTCACCCGTTACGTGGGATATCTGGCGGCAATGGGTGTTGTCGTATTGGCCCCAATCGCCTATGCACTCACACGCGCACACCTGTCTACGCCCGTGCGGGGTGGCGGTCAATTGTGGCGACAGATGATCCTGCTGATGGCTGTCGTCAGCCTGCTTGTGGGCATCAGGCATGCGGTTCTTTATCTGCATCTCATTCCAATCGCCTCGCAAAATATCTACCAGCAGCAGGTGCAGATGGCGCACTTTCTGCAGCGGTACTACCCCCGGTCGACGGTTGTTGCCAACGACATCGGGGCGATCACCTACTATACTGACATCCAGTGCATCGATGTATGGGGCTTGGCGGATACCGCGATCACCCGTAAGAAACTCGCCAATCGTTTCACTGCTGCGGACCTGGCGGCGATGGCAGGTGCACAGGGGGCAGAGATTGCACTGGTCTACGATTCTTACTTTGCTCACCTGATACCGAAGGCTTGGATTCCCGTCGGTCAATGGACCATCCTGAACAATGTCGCATGTGGGAGTGAGACGGTATCCTTTTACGCAATGGATTCGGCATCGGCGCAACACCTAACTCGCCAGCTTAAGGAATTTGCGCAGGAGTTGCCCCCGGGGGTCGTTGTCTCGGGAGTAGAGTTCAGTGAGAGGATAGGTTACGTCACACGGCGGAAGGCGACGGAGACGGATTCTTTCCCGGTGACGGTACCGACCGGCATGCGACAGGGAGAATAGTGCGCTATGGATCTGCCACACAACGTAGTACAGCACCGCCGCTTTCCTGTATTTGAACTCATCGTGTGGCTGTTGCTTGCGTGTGCTATCGGTTATCAACTATTGATACCTCCGATCATCGGCATGGCTGATAACGGCGATTACTGGCGCACCATGCACAGCGCCGGACTCGACCATCCGACGCAGTTATCTTTTTCCGAACGATATTTCAATTACGTTCACACGGATTTCGTGTTGCGGGATATCGATCAGATCCGGTGGATCACCTCCGAGGCAATTTTCGTCTACCTGGCTCGGGGTATCCATGCCGTGTTCGTGCATAGTGATCACTTCGACCTGCGCCTGTTGGGGGGTGTTCATGCGATAGCCCTGCTTGGAGTGATTGCCTTGAGCCTGCTCGCGTTCAGCCGTTTGCACTGGCTGCCACGCGTGTGTGGCGCCGGGTTGCTGCTGCTCATCTTTTCCGACGCCGGGTATGTGCAATATCTGAACTCGTTTTTCACCGAGCCCGCTTCGTTGTTCTTTCTCCTCCTCCTGCTCGCCGGAATGCTGTTATTGGGCATGGCGGACGAGTGGAAGGCAATAGATGCTCGCTGGCTCGTGGTGTTGTGCCTCATCGGGCTCTTTGGCTTTCTCACCGCTAAAGTGCAGAATGCAGTGTTGGTGTTGCCGCTGGCCTGGCTTGCCTACCGCGTCATCACGGTGGGGTGGCCTGCATTGCCTTCATCGAGACGCCGAGTGGTCTGGTCAGGGCTCGCCTGCGTGTTGTTAATGGTGATGCTCGCCGCCGCATTCTATGCCATCGGCATCCCGGAGCGCGCGCGACGGATGGGTGTGTACAATGCCTTCTTCTACGGGGTGTTGCTGCACTCTAAGGATCCCGCCGTCGATGTCAGGGCATTCGGTCTTGATCCTTCGCTTGCTCAGTATGCCGGTACTGTGGTGAATGACTATGAACGCGGTGGGCTGGACCTCGATGACCCGATACTGGAGCGCACTTTCTTTGCGACGATGAATCATCGTCGCATCCTTCTGTTCTATCTATTCCGTCCTGCGCGATGGAGCGAACTACTTAATCGAGGGTCAGCCAACGCCTTCCGCTTTCACATCCCCGAACTCGGGAATTACACCGCCGAATCCGGATATCCGCCACGCACGCATGCGACACAGTTTCGGGTGTGGCATAACCTCCTGTGGCAGTCCTGCCTGAATCACTGGTGGTGCCTGCTGGCGGTACTTGGCCTCGGAGCGACGTTGGGTATCGCCCGCTACCGCCTATTGGATCGCACGCGGTATGCACGGCTCAGTACGGAGTTCTGGGGAGTGCTCATGCTCATGGCACTCATGCAACTGGTCATCGTGCCGCTGGGCGATGGTGATCAGGATGTTTGGAAGCACCTGTTTCTCTTTAACCTGCTATTCGATGTTCTGGTGATCGGCATGGCATTGATGGCAGGGGAGTTGGTGATGCATGCTTCGCGACGCATTCTACCGCCCCGCGTTGCCAGGAGCGATATAGATTCGCGTATCATCGGTACCGATGAGCAATTCGTGCGGATGTGAAGGGTCCTCAGGCACTTCCACAAAGCGCACACCGGCTTCGCGCAGGCGCACTCGGTTTGAGGGAAAACGAAGGAAGGACACATCAAGCGGCTGTTGGCGACTGGCTGCAGCGAGTTCGGTGAGCTGTTGGTGCAGCAGAACGTTGGTGTAATGAAGCGAATGGATACCGGGATCGATGCCCTGGTAGACATTCATCATCAGAAGCGCCAGGAGCACCAATGCCACGGGTTTCAACAGAAAGCGATGTCCGGCATAAAGTAGCATGGCGAGTGCCAGAACGGGGACAAGCCACAACTGCGGTATGAACCTCGCCCACCAGCACTCCGGTATCGCCAACACGGAGGCTATTATCCCCAGTAGCACCGCTGCTGCAATACGGATTTGTCGTGCCTGCTCGTTGCGTGACATGAGCAGCAGGGCCATGAACAGCGCCAGCGATACCGTCAGAATCGGGCCGAACCATTGGCCGAATCCGCCGATGCGCGTGTCAAATGCCAACCCGCCCAGCTTGGCCGGTCCTGGCAGTAAGTACGGGCGGAGTGTCGGATAAGGCATGGTGCGTACATCATTTTCGACGTAGGAAAACAGTGAAAGGAACAGTTTCTTAAGCCTTGGCTCCTGCATAAAACGCTGATTATACTGCCCACCGATCACATCAATATATTGCACGCCCATCACCGGGTATAACGGGTGTCCGTGGCTGATAGTGTTCGTGACATAGGGTTGGAAACCAATGAGACCGGCTCCAACCACCAGACTGATCGCCAGCACGGTAAACGCCTGCTTCAGGGCAGCGCGCTGGTAGAAAGTGCAGGCTGTCAGGTAGGCACAGGTAAAAAAGCCTGCATAGAACAGGCCGGTGAATTTGATATTGACCAATAGCAGCAGGACGGCTGCGACCGCCAGATAGACTGCTGCCATGCGGCTCGACCAGGCGATGACCATGCAAGCCAACAACGCGGTGAGTAAGGCCGCGAGAATGCCATCGACATAATAGGTGAATATTTGCGTGATGATGATGGGGTTGAGCGCCGCGACTCCCGCCGCCGCCAGGGCGATAAACGGGCAACGCAATAGTACCTGGAATGCGGCAAAGGTGAGGAAGAAGGCGGCAGCCATGAGCATGGGCATCAGTGCTTTGCCGTATTCGATACCCCCAAATGCCTGCGCCAGGAGCGCCTGCGGGATCCACGCCCCTTTCGGATAGTGGTTCACCCAGACTCGCTGATAGTCTTTCACGGGTGAAGAGGGGTGATGAAATGGGTTCCACCCGTCGATGAGCTGTATCACCGCTTCCTGATGATAATACATCCCATCGCTGGAAAGATCATACCACTGCCCTTCAACATAGGCAGCAAGGGCAGTGAGCCCCAGCAGCGCCACCCACAGTCCCAGCGCCGGCAACCACCCCCAGCGCAGCAGGGTGCGCGCGCCCCAGCAGAGGTAGAGCAGGAGCAGCACTAACGCACCGGCGGTGAGGATTGGCGAGAGCGTGAACCCGAACGCGAAGGCAAGCGCGGCGAGCAACAGGGCTGCGGCGCACACCACCACCAGGCCGGAACCGAGTAGAAAAGGAATGGCCGCCAGCGGATGCCGCAGGCCTGCGGGGATCGCAACAGCCGGTGCATCGGTGAGAACTGTGCTAGCGGGCGCCATGCTCACGAACGGCCTCCCAGCAGATAAATGGTTACAATCGCCGCTGCCCACAACCCGATGGTGATCACCAATGGGCGGTCGGTGAGCAACATTTCCTCGGGCTGGCCGCCCTGATCGTGGTGGAGGGCCAGGTAGCAGTAGCGCAGGATCGCATAGATGACCAGCGGAACGGTGTACACCAGTTGCGGATGCGCGTGTGCAGTGGGTGAGGAGATGGCGTATACGGCATAGGTGACCAGCGAGGCGGAAGCGACGGTGGTCATCGCATGATCGAGAAAGTTGCGGCTGTAGTGCGCGAGCACCGGGCGATGCGCCTCATGGTTGTCGGCAAGCACGAGGAGTTCGTTACGTCGTTTCCCCAGACCCAGCAACAACGCCAGCAGCGAAATACACACGAACAACCAGGGAGAAATCTCCACACCGAGGATCACGGTGCCGGCCAACGCGCGCAACAGAAACCCCCCGGCGATGGCGGCGAGGTCGAGGATCACCTCGCGCTTCCAGAACAGCGTATAGGTAAGGGTGACCGCCAGATAGGCGAGGGCGACGATGGCAAAGTATGGGTCGAGCGCCCATGCCGCCAGCAGACTGCTGATGCCCAGCAACACGGCTACCGTGATGGCCGTTGAACGGCGAATGCGGCCGGCGGCGATCGGCCGGCGTCGCTTCAACGGGTGCTCACGGTCGCGCACGGCATCCAGCACATCGTTCACGAGATAGCCCACCGAGGAGAGCAGGCAAAAGAGGGCAAAGGCAGCGAGTACGGAGACGATGGCGTCAGGATGGCGGAAAAGGCCGGTGAAGAGCAACGCGGCAAACACCACGAAGTTTTTCACCCACTGGCGGGGACGCATGGCCGCAAGCCAATCCCGTACGGGATGTGGCGGGGGCGGCATCTCCTGGGGAACGGCCTGGGCTGTTGAATCCGAGTGCAAAGTCATGCGGCCACCTTTGGATCAGTTGTGTACTGTGCGTATTAAATCAGGTGTCACCGCAACCGTCAACGACGGGTGGGCGTCAGCGCAGGCTTGCCCTGCAATACTGGTGGCGACTGCTGCCGGTCTTTTACGAATTTTGCTACAATACATATGTGGATACACGACAGTATCAGGTGACGGCAATCATCCTGCGCTCGCGCGAGTATGGCGAGGGAAACCGGCTGATCACTCTGTTCACGCGCGAAAAAGGCAAGGTGCTCGCCGTGGCCAAAGGGGTGAAAAAGCCGCGGGCCAAACTCGCTTCGGCCCTGCAGCACTTCATGCTCGGGCAAATTCATTTAGCCCGGGGCAAGCGCTTTGATGTCATTACGCAGGCGCGCGTGCTCGATCCCGGTTACGGCTTGCGCGCGGACATGGATGCCTTCGCCTACGCCTGTTATTTCGCCGAACTCGTTGACGAAGCGGTGGAGGAGCGGCAACGCAACCCCGCGCTCTTCGATCTGCTGACTGAGGCTTTCGCCCGTCTGGCGCAGGGATGCGCGCCCGATCTGCTGGCGCGGTACGTGGAGATCAGTCTGATCGGCATGCTGGGATATATGCCCGAGTTGACTATCTGCGCGCACTGCCGCCGTCCCTTGTCGCGCCTCGATGCGGAGGGCGATCCGGTCTGGCCGACGTGGTTGGGATTCTCGATCAGTGCCGGCGGCGCACTCTGCCCGGACTGCCTGCCTGCCGTGCCCGGCGCGCGGCGCATCGCCGCGGGCACCGCCCAGGTGGCCCTGCTCATGCTCACACAGGGTCTGGCCGTGCTCGACCAGTTGCAGCTTTCCGATCAATTACGGCGAGAGTTGGAAGGAACCTTCCGCGATTATCTGGAATACCGACTTGAACGCCGCTTGCATAGCGTGCGTTTTTTGCACGGCTTTGGCGAAGCGCCGGAAGCCGTGCCTGTTTGCGAAGCCCTCGTGCGATGACGTCGTGCTATTGCTCGGGTACTTTGCCTAGCGCATATCCGTACTGACTACTACCCGAGCGCGGGAATCTATGCCATAATCGTCGTAGCCATGGTTACAAAAAGTTCGTCATCCGCACAACCTGTACCACGTCGAGCGCAGCGCACGTCGCTGGTGCTCCTCGTCAGCCTGCTGCTCCTTCTGCTCGCCGCAGTTGGAGGCCTCTACGCAGTCCTGCCGCGCCCGCACACCATGGCTCACGGCGTCACTGTTGCCGGTGTCGATGTGAGCGGTATGACGCGCGTGGAGGCCCAGGCCGCCATCGCCGCGAAAGCCGAGGAATGGCTCGGACACCGCATCACCCTGTCCGCCGCCAGTGTGCGCCGGGAGGTCACGTTGCAGGAGTTGGGCGTGCGCGTGGATGTCGAGCGGCTGGTGGCGGAAGCGTATGCCATCGGACGCCGGCACGCGTTCCACCGGCGCGTGCTCGATGCCGTGGAGGCACGCGTGCACGGGCAGGCGATTCCATCAGCATTCACGCTGGATGCTCCGACGGCGCAAGCGGTCATCCGCGCCGTGGGCGACAGCATCAACGTGCCGCCGCGCGATGCGCGCGCCGAGTGGGATGAGGCGGCAGGCCAGGTTGTCATCACGCCGGATCAGCAGGGCGGCAAGCTCAATGAGCCCGCGTCGATGGCGTTGGTGCGCACGGATGTGCTCGATGCCCTCGGACGTGGTATTGCCGCGCCCGACGAATTGTCACTGCCGTACTGGCCGAAGGTGCCAACGATCACGGCCGCCATGCTCGAGCCCATCGACACCGTGCTCGGTGAATACACGACATCATTTGCCACCAGTTCGCGCAATCGTGCGAGCAATGTCGAAACCGCCGCCCGCACGATCGATGGCACGCTGCTCGCGCCGGGCGATATCTTCTCCTTCAACACAGTTGTCGGACCGCGTGATCTGGAGAACGGCTTCAAACAGGCGCCGGTGATCGTCAACGGGCAACTGCAGCCGGGCATCGGCGGCGGCATATGCCAGGTCTCCTCCACCATGTACAACGCCGTGTTGCTGGCGAATCTGCAAATCGTTGAGCGCAGTCACCACTCTTTGCCGGTCAGCTACGTCCCGTCGGGCCGGGATGCCACCGTCGCCTATGGGGCGATCGATTTCCGCTGCAAAAACTCGCTGGAGTCCCCGGTGGTGATTGATACCGCCGTCAGCGGGCGCCGCATGACCGTGCGCATTCTCGGACACGGGCCGGCGCCGAAAGTGCGCATCCTGCGCAGCGGGATCGGCACGCTGCCCGGCCGCACCGTGACGAAAAAGGACCCCTCGCTGCCCACCGGCACGCAGCAGGTGGAGAAGAAGGGGAAACCGGGGATTGCCGTGACGGTGACGCGCGTGGTGGGCGAAGGACCGGATGCCGTGAGCCAGTTCATCTCGCGCGATAAGTATCTCGGTGAACCGACGATTGTGCGCGTTGGCACCGGTGAAGCCGTGGCCGGCGGACTTGATACTCCTGCGCCGGAGGGCGAGGACGCAGCACCCGACACCGCAACAATAGCCGAGTAGTTCCTCTGCTACGCCGTGCCTTGCGCCGCTTCCGGATAACTGCCGAACACGCGCAGGAACAGGCAGTGTTCACGCATGGCTTCCAGCGTGCTGGTAATGTGCGGCTCAGTCACATGGCCCTGGAAATCAACGTAGAACAAATACTGCCAGGGCATCTCCTTCGTGGGGCGCGATTCGATGAGCGTCAGGTTGATGCCGTTATGTTCCAACACGGACAGCGCGCGATTCAATGCCCCCGCCTCATGCTTCACCGAGAAAACGAGAGAGGTCTTATCCTTCCCGCTGGGCTGTGACATCGCCGGACCGACAATGCAGAAACGCGTGCGGTTATAGGGTGAGTCTTCAATGCGGTCCGCCAGCAGATTCAACCCGTGTTGTTCGGCGGCCAGCGCCTGGCAGATCGCCGCGGCATTGGGGTTGCCGGCAGCGAGTTCTGCCGCACGGGCGGTGCTGGCGGCGGGCTGCATTTTCACCTTCGCCGCCAGATTGCGGTGCAGCCAATTGCGGCATTGAGCCAGCGCCTGCGAGTGGGAGTAGACGATCGTGACGTCTTCCAGCGCGCCGCAGCCCCAGAGCGTATGGCGCACCGGGACACTGAGTTCATCGGCGATGTTCAGCGTCGAGCGATAGAGGGCGTCCAGTGTTTCGCGCACGACCCCTTCAGTGGAATTTTCGATGGGCGCCACGCCGTAGTGCGCCTTGCCGTGCTCCACCAGGTCGAAGACCTCGCCGATGGTGTCGACGGCGATCATATTGGCGGTGGCGCCGAAGTGCTGCAGCGCCGCATAATGCGTGAAGGTGTATTCCGGACCCAGAAAGGCCACGGTCACCGGCTGTTCCAGGTTGCGGCTGGCGGCGATGATCTGTTGGAAGATGCCGCGGATCGCCTCGTTCGGCAGCGGACCCTGGTTGACTGCCTGCACGTGGCGCAGCACTGCGCGCTCGCGCGTGGGTACGAAAGTCATCGTATCCGAGGCATCTTTCAGCGCACCGATCCGCTTCGCCAGTTCGGCGCGTGTGCTGATCCACCGCACCAGTTCCTCATCCACCGCATCAATGGCATCCCGCAGGGCATCAATGGTATTGGGTCCGTCCAGCAGATCCTGCTCGCGCATCGCTTCTTACCTCGTCGTAATCATCGCACATCGTGTGATGACGCGCAAGAGTTCGCTGGAGTGAATGGTAAGTAAGCTAGCGGCGAAGTACGCAGATATCGCTGATGTTGGTCATCAATCACTGGACATACAAGGAGAAGGGACAACGGAGCGGTTGGTGGGCCGGCCCTCTCCCCGGAGGGGCATTTTTCCTGTTTTTCCAGGCGGACAGTTGTCAACTTTCGCTAAACCTGCTACGATGACCTGCCAAATGAGGCCCGTCGAGAAG
The DNA here is from genome assembly GCA_020060775.1 of Armatimonadota bacterium. GTDB lineage: Bacteria > Armatimonadota > Hebobacteria > CAIYQO01 > CAIYQO01 > JAGUZN01. The sequence continues at coordinate 12,446 of JAGUZN010000408.1, read as the reverse complement.
GGCGCTGCAGCCGCGTTGTCCGCGCTGGCACGATACTGTTTTCGGGTAAGAGCATGTGCACGCGTGGTGGAGAAATCCGACAGGTTGGCAGAGGAATTCTCCGCATATCGGGTATGACCCCTCTCGGGATTCGCCCGCATTTCCTGACCCGCCGTTCGCGACCTCCGTTGCGGCAGCGCTGTATGTGAGGTTCATCAGAGATGCAAAACAGCTTGCGCAACTCAAAGTCATCTGGCGATGGCGCCGGTGTCCAGGCGATTCCCGCCGGACTCTGGCAAAAATGTCCCAAATGTCGCACGATGCTCTATGTCAAAGAACTCGAGCGGAGCAACCGTGTGTGCCATGCCTGCCAGTATCATTTCCCGCTTTCGTGTGTTGAGCGGGTGGATATGCTCGTCGATCCTGAGACTTTCGCAGAGTGCGATTCGGCCCTGCAGCCCGGCAACCCGTTAGCATTTCCCGGCTATGAAGAGAAGCTGGAGCGCGGTCGTGCCAAATCAGGGCTGAAAGAAGGATTGATCTACGGCGATGCGGTCATCGCCGGCGTTCCGGTGGTGCTGGGCGTCGCCGACTTCTCCTTTATGGGCGGCAGCATGGGCTCCGTAGTGGGCGAGAAAGTGGCGCGCGCGCTGGAGCGCGGGGCTGAACTGAATCGCCCGGTCATCCTCGTGTGTGCCTCCGGCGGAGCGCGCATGCAGGAGGGCATCATCTCGCTCATGCAGATGGCGAAAACCTCGGCCGCCTGCGCCCGCCTGCGCGAAACCGGGCAACTTTACATCGTCGTGATGACCGATCCCACGACCGCCGGCGTGCTGGCCAGCTACGCTTCGCTGGGCGATATCATTATCGCCGAACCACATGCCCTTATCGGCTTTGCCGGTCCGCGCGTGATCGAACAGAATTTGAAAGTCAAGCTGCCGCCGGGCACCCATACCTCGGAATTCCAGTTGTCCCACGGCATGATCGATATGGTGGTGCATCGCCGCGAACTGCGCACCACCCTCGCCAAGTTGCTCAACTATCTCGCCCCTGCCGCTGCCCCTGCTTTCCTGGAAGAAACCGTGGAGCAGGTGCCGGCACCGGCGCCGTAAAGGTAACCGGCTATGTTATCCACCAGTCGCTGGCTTCCATTTGAAAAACCGCTGCAAGAACTCGAAGAGCAGATTCGTTCGCTTGAGGAGTACACCGCTTCGCATGGCATCGACCGCTCGGAGAAGATCGCCGATCTGCGGGAAAAGCACGCCACCTTGAGCGCACAGATCTTTTCCAACCTCTCCGCCTGGGATAAGACCCTGATGGCGCGCCATCCTAATCGCCCCTACACGCTGGACTATGTGCGCATGATTTTCGATGACTTCATCGAGTTGCATGGCGATCGACGTTTCGGTGATGACCCGGCGATTGTCGCCGGCGTGGGACGCCTGAGTGAGCAGACGGTGATGATCATCGGGCACCAGAAGGGGCGCGATGTCAAGGAGCGGCAATTTCGCAATTTCGGCAGCGCACGACCCGAGGGCTATCGCAAGGCCATGCGCGTGTTGGAGTTGGCCGAGCGTCGGGGCGTGCCGGTGATCAGCTTTGTCGATACACCTGCCGCTGAAGCGCGCCTGGAGGCCGAGGAACGGGGCATTTCAGAAGCGATCGCTTCCAGCATGGCGCTCATGTCGCGCCTGCGTGTGCCGATCGTCGTGACGGTGATCGGTGAGGGCGGCAGCGGCGGCGCCATCGGCATTGCCGTGGGCGACCATATCGCCATGCTCGAGCATTCCGTCTACTCGGTCATTCCCCCCGAAAGCTGCGCCTCCATCCTCGATACCTTTGGGCGCGACGGCAGCCGTGGCCACGAAGCCGCGCCGGCACTGAAGTTGACCGCGGAAGATAATCTGCGCCTGGGCATTGTCGATGAGGTGATCCCGGAGCCGTTGGGCGGCGCGCACCGCAACGCGGTGGAGACCGGCGAGCTGATCAAAGCGTCCATCTGCAAGGTCTTGCCCGGATTGCAGGCGCTGCCCGTGGCGGAATTGCTCGATCGTCGGTACAATAAGTTCCGGCGTATCGGCCAATTCGTGGAAGGATAGCAAGACGTTGCCGCGGGCCGGTGAGGGCAGCATGGCAACGGAACATGATGACGGAACAGACACAACCGACAACGAGCACTACCCCCGCCTGTTATCGCCATCCGGATCGTGAGACCTGGGTGAGCTGCGGGCGCTGCGGCAAGCCTGTCTGCCCGGACTGCATGGTGCATGGCCCGGTGGGAATCCGCTGCCGGGATTGCCTGTATCCCCAGGGAGAGGGAGGGCATCTCCTGACGCCCGAGCGCGTGGCGAGCGCTAAACGCCTCTCACTGGGATTAGCGATCGGATGGCTCGTGCTGATGGTCGCCGTCGGCATATTCAGCGGCATCAACCTCGGTGTGTGGACGCCGAATCTGGCGCTCGCTGCGCTGGCCGGTATCACCGTCGGGTTGGCTATCTGGCATCGCAGTGGGCGCGCCTGGAATCCCGTCACGCGGGCCTGGGCGCTCTGGCTGGGTCTGTTGATGCCCGTGGGCGCGGCAGCGATCCTGATGCTCGTGTTGATCGTAGCAGCCGGCCTGCCGTCCTGGTTCGCGCTACTGGTCTATCTCGCGCGCATCGGCATGGCGGTGGCAGTCAGCGTGCTGTTATGCTGGCTGGTCGCCACCCAGCGTTCTGGATTGTAACGGCCGGCACGAATATCGGCGATTATCAACACTATTCCACGAGGCCGGGCATTCCCGGCCTCTGACATCAGTAGTGAGTACCTGCCATGAAATTAACTATTAACGAGCAGCTTGCCCGTATGAAGCGTGGCGTAATCGAACTGATCACTGAGGCGGAGCTGACCGAGAAGCTCAAACTCGGGCGACCGCTGCGCGTGAAATTCGGCGCCGACCCCAGCGCCCCCGACCTCACGCTCGGGCATTGCGTGCAGTTGCGCGCGCTGCGGCAGATGCAGGATCTGGGGCATCAGGTGGTGTTCATCGTGGGCGACTTCACCGCCATGATCGGCGATCCGAGCGGACGCTCGGCCACCCGTCCGCAGCTCTCACGTGCGCAGGTGGACGCCAATGCGCAGACCTATGTAGCGCAAGCGGAGAAGATCCTCGACATCAGAAAAACGGAGATCCGCTTTAACAGCGAGTGGCTCGGCAAGCTCTCGCCAGAGGATATCATCCGCATTGCCGGCAAGTTCACCGTGGCGCAGATGCTCGAGCGCGAGGATTTCGCCAAGCGCTTCGCGGAACAATCGCCCATCGGCGTGCACGAGTTGCTCTACCCGTTGATGCAGGGGTACGACTCGTACGCCATTGAGGCGGACATCGAATTCGGCGGCACTGATCAGACCTTCAACCTGATGGTCGGGCGGGAGATGCAGCGCATCTTCGGCCAGCCGCAACAGGTAGTCGTCACTCGACCGCTCATCCCCGGCACCGATGGCGAGAAGAAGATGTCCAAAAGCCTGGGCAACTATATCGCCGTGCTCGATGCGCCTGATGAGATGTATGGCAAGGTGATGTCCGTTCCCGACCACCTCATTGCCATGTACTTCGAGTATCTCACCGACGTGCCGCTGGCCGACATTGAGGCGATGGGACAGGCGATGCAGCGCGGCGAGTTGAATCCGCGTGATGCCAAAGACCGTCTGGCGCGCGAGATTGTGATGGCGCTGCACAGCGCTGATGCGGCACAGGCTGCCGCGGAGCATTTCCGCCGCACCTTCAGCGGAGGCAACCAGACGCTGGATGACTTTCGTGCGGCTGCTGAACCGGCGGCATTGCTGACTTCGGCCTTCACCGAGGAGGTTCCGCTCGCTAAGCTCATGCACGACCTGGGCATGGTGGGGTCGTCGAGTGAAGCCCGCCGGCTCATTCAGCAGGGCGCAGTGTTCATTGATGAAACGCGCATCACCGACCCGCGCGCCATGGTGCTGCCGACCGAGGGTGCGGTGCTCCGTGCAGGGCGTCGGCGTATCGTCAAGCTGGTACGCGTTTCGGGCACATAAGCGCATACGCGTATCTGATGCTAACCGGCTGGTGTGCAGTGGCACGCCTGCCGGTTTTTTTCTACCTGTGGAAAACTCGTTCCGATTACGTATTGACACCTGACAAAACTGAGGTACAGTGAAGGTAGAACTGCCTGGCAATCGACGAGGGTGTCACAGACGCAACCAATGTCGAGGCGGACCAATCGTGCCGAAACGGGCGGGAACCCGCATCACGGGGTGTTTTACCCCAGGTGCCTGCTGTGACCAGCGCTGCGGACTTACGATCCGCCTGCGGTTGCCGGCGTGGAGCGGGGGCGGTGGAACTGTACGGATGGTCGCGCGTTCCACCGCCCCCGGGGTATGTGGTGACTAACAGAAACGGGGAACGCCTGCAGGCGTTCCCCGTGTACGGTCTGATGGGAGCTTAGCGCTCGCCACCTCCGATGCGTTGGTTATAATCCATATCCACACCACCTCCTTCCGCTTGATTTTAATGTACCATGCTGGGGCGCGTTCGTAAACCGGTTCGCAACCTGTTTTCGAAAAAAGTCAACCATCGGTGGGGCGTGCCGGGGTGGGGGAACAGCACGAAGTGCCTCATACCCCTCGTTGCATGCACGACGCTGACACCCCCTGCTCACTCCGCCGGCTCGTCACATTGACATGGCCAAGTCGTTTTGGTAGACTTTTGTGCCGGCATCAGGATGATGTCATTGTCCTTCGCGGAGAGGTGTCCGAGCCTGGTTGAAGGAGCACGACTGGAAATCGTGTAACGGGTATAAACCGTTCGCGGGTTCGAATCCCGCCCTCTCCGCCACCTTTGACGCGTGAATTCCCGTCGTTAACCCCGCTTCCCGCGGATTGTGTGATGGATGAAAATTTCAGCTTGTTCACACGATTCGCAAATCGGACTTGGTTATCTGCACAGCGAGTGCCCCGAGTAGGGATCGCCAACGCCCGTACCGAGGCTTCCCGAAGATGAAGTTGAACGAGCCCTCGGGAGTGAAGGCGCTCTGGATATCATCAATACCTCCTCAAGAGCCTCCACAATGAAATGGTCAGAGAACCGTTGCTACCTTGCCAGCGACGGGCTATTGGATGCAATCCCTATGCACAAGGTGGAGCATAGGCTGCGACATCGGCGGCACGCCGCCGCCCATCCTGGTCGGTACTTGTACCGGAATTTTATCCCGGCACGGCATTGACGGACGAGAGAGCGTGGACGATACTGGGGTACTGGATGACCTCTGCCCTTCTGTACAGGGCGATCCTGACCATCAGAAGCCTTGTGCTGTGATGCTGCCAGGATTCCGGGGCTGCTGCACACCGCCAGGCCCCAGCGACGTACAAGCGGACATCGATAGTTGGGAAAGCATGTCGAGGTGATCCTTGCTCAGCAATCATGCCCTGTGAAGAACCGCGGGAGAAATATCACACGTTCGAGGAGTAAATGCACACGATGGATGCTGCATCACACACACCGAAGCAGAATTGCGGGCTGAAGGCAGGCGTCGGCAAGATCGATATTACCTGTCCCGAGGGGGAGCTTTCGTACGGCATTTATCCGCAAAAGACGATGGCGCACATTCCCCCGCAGTATCGTGATCAGCGCGTGCGCATTGGCGATCCGCTTTATGCCCGCGCTCTGGTGCTGGATGACGGGAACGCCAAGATAGTGCTGGTGACCATGGATGCGACGGCCATCTGCGCGCGCACCACCAGCCAGTACATCTTGATCGATAGCGCCGATGACTTCCTCGTCAACGTGCGATCTCGTGTGGAGCGTGAACTGGGCATTCCCGGCGGCTGCATCAGCATCAGTGCCTCGCATACGCATCCCCCGGGTCGCCTGCTCTGCGATGATGCCGAACAGATCGACCGCACCGTTGAGGCTATCCGGCAGGCTCTGAACGGTTTGACCCCTGTGACCATTGGCGTCGGCGCCGGCCATGAAGACACGTTGACGTTCAACCGGACCGTGGTCTTGAAGAACGGGACCGATTACACGTGGCGGCCGGAGCCGCCGGATGAAGAGGTTGAGGCGCTGCGCCCGATCGACCCAGAAATCGGCATCATCCGCATCGACCGCCTGGACGGCAGTCCGCTGGCCGTGCTTTACGATTTTGCCAGTCACTTGCTGGTCGGCTGCCGTAAGGGCCTGATTACCGCCGATTTCCCCGGCGTTACGTCGCAGTACCTGGAAGAGCAGCTCGGCGGTGGCGTGACGGCCATTTTCCTGCAGGGTGCGAACGGAGACATCATGGAAGCCTCTTACGACGACCGTGAGAACCCCCCCACCATGCACGACTTCGGGTATCGCCTGGGACAAAGCGTGTTGAAGTCGTATCGTTCGATCGAGACCGGTCCTGCCACGGTCGCCATCGCGACGAGGCATGTCGAATTTCCCTTCAGGACGGATATTCCGCAGGCAGTCGCGGCGGTTAAACAGGAACAGGCCGCACTGACCGCGTCTATACGCTATACAGGCTTGAATTTCAAAACGTTCCTGCCGCTCTACCTGAAGTATGCGCTGCACCCCGATTACCCGAACCACTCCCCATACCGTTACATGCAGGCAGATAGTTGCGGCGATGACACGCTCCGTGCACTGGACGAGCAAAATCGGATCGACGTCGCGAAGTACTTGGAGAGCCTGCGGGCGATGGAACTCATCTCCGTGAACGAGTTAAAGATCGCCACCCTCGAGAAGCATCAGGAGATCATCGACGAGCTCGGCGGCGACACCGTGGCGGCAGAGATCAAGGGCATCAGGATTGGCGAGTGCGTCTTTATCGCCTCTCCCACAGAGGTGCTGGCGGAAATCGGGTTCAACGTCAAGGAGATGTCGCCGTTCAAGTATACCTACATCATCTCCAACGCGAATGGCTATCTGCACTACTCTCCCCCGGCTGCCTATTACGGTCGCGGGGGTTACGAATCCACCGAATGTCTGCTCGCCCAGGAATGGGAAGGTATCTTCTATCAGGCCGTGCAGGAGATCTTCGACCAGTTAGCAGCCTCCGGATCGACGCACACCGGCACGGGCTTATCCAGTATCATAGCGGAAGGGTGATGATTCGCCATGCAGGCGGGCGCGGCCGGTGCGACATCGGGAGCCCGTTGTTTCCCAAAGAGCTGGTGGCGGCAGAGGATTGGCCAGGGATAAGCATGCATATCCGGCGGTTTGTCGAGGCCTGTCGGAATGAAAAGAACGACGTCAATCCCAGAGCTTTGACCGTTCAATTCTCGCCGTGATTCCTCAGGATGAGCAGGCACGAACACCACCTAAACTCGAGAGCGGTACTGTTTAGCAGCACCACCCAGGATGACGACTACCGATTCCTCTGTTATCGTGCTCGATACGGCTCCAAGTCGGCCGAGGCCGGAGCGTGGATGATATGCCCATCCACGTCGTAGCGCGAACCGTGGCAATGGCAATCCCACGTGCGTTCGGCGGCGTTCCAATGCACCGGACACCCGCGATGCTTGCACACGGCGGATACCGCATGCACGCGGCCGTCGTCATCCCGGTATACCGCCAGTTTCGTATGGCCCAACTCGATGATTTTGCCTTCGCCCGGCGCCATCTTCTCGGTTTCCTCGCGGAATTGCGCACGTTGTTTCTCCACCCGCGCCGGGCTGTAAAATGATGCCCAGGGATTCTCCTTGCCGGTGATCAGGTCGGTGAGCAGCATGCCGGCCAGCGTGCCCTGGGTCATGCCCCAGCCTTTCAGGCCGGTGGCGACATAGACGCGGCCCGAGGGCGAGGTCATCCGCCCGATGTACGGCACGCCATCCGGGGTATCCGAGTCATGTGTTGCCCAGTGGTACGCGACCTCGCGCACGGGGAAGTACTGGCGCGTCCACGCTTCCAGCCGTTGGTAGCGCTGCACGGTGTCATCGGCATGCCCGGTTTTGTGTGGTTCGCCGCCGACGAGCATGAGGGCGTCCTGTTGCCCCCAACGGTATGGGCGCAGGGAATGAAAGCCCTCTTCAACACTGTAGAACAATCCCGGCGGAATGTCACCGTCCACCCGCACGGCCAGCGCATAGGACATATGGGTCGCCAACTGGGTGTAGAGGAAATCGGGATCGTAGATCGGGTAGTTGGTGGCCACAATCACATCGGCCGCCTGCACCAACCCATGATCAGTGGCCAGCAGGCAATGCGATCCTTCATCGATGACTTGCAGCACTCGCGTGTGCTCGACAATTTGTCCACCGAGCACGCTCGCCTGTTCAGCCACCGCCTGCAGATATTTCAGCGGGTGATAGACCGCCTGATCCTGAAAGACCACGGCGCCCGCTGTCGGGAAGGGCAACGGCACTTCTTCGCTGAAGGAGGCCGGCAGTCCGCAGGCGGCTGCGGCGCGGGCTTCCTCTTCAATCTGCGGGCGTTGCTCGTCATCCAGCGCATAAGTGTAGGAGGGGAAACGCTGCATGTCGGCATCGATGTCATGGCGTTCCAGATAGTCGAGCACATGCTGCATCGCGGCTTGATTGGCCACAGCGTAGGTGCGCGCGCCGTCATCGCCAAACTGCTCGCGCAGGCTGGCATAGATGAGGCCATGGCTGGTGGTGAGCTTGGCGGTGGTGTGTCCGGTCACGCCGGTCAGCAATCGCCGGGCCTCCAACAGGAGCACGCGCTTGCCCGCCTGGCAGAGAAGCGAGGCGGCGGTGAGCCCCACAATGCCGCCCCCGATGATGGCGACATCCACGGTGAGGCGATCCTGCAATTCCGCGTAACTCGGCCGCGTGGTGGTGGCAAGCCAGAGCGAGGTATGTGCTCCATCCTGGTATTGTGCGGTCATCTCTCCCCCCATCCCGGTGTCTCGCTGTTGACACCTGGGCGTCAGGCGTGATGCATTTTCTGCCATTGTACGCAGGCAAAGTGATGCGGGGTGGGCATGATGGCGACAATGCGCGGTGGCGGCTGCACGTTGTGTTGTGGAAAAGCGAGGCGTCCAAAGACGCGAACCCGACAGTCGTTCGCCCACGGCCACCGGGTCTATCCCGTATCGTTCATTGCGCCGGCTGAAGGCGCAGGCCCCGCAGCATGGCCGTACCTTCGGAGATGATGCGCTCGATTGCGGTTTTCGCGTCATCGCTCCCATCGTACACTAACTGTAGTTTTTTATCCTCATCCTGTTCAAAGATTTTATACCCGCTTGCCGAGCCGGAGAGGTAAATGCGGATATAGGCTTTTCCTTTAGCCAGGTAGCCTTCCGCCGAGTAAGCATATTCGCATTTGCCGCCATCGCTTTTCACCGGCGTCCGTTCTTCATACAGCATGCCGGAGAATCCCTGCACCGTGACCGGCACCGCGCTCGCGTGCCCGGCGTGCGCTTTCTGGAATTTCGCCATGGCATCCTCGTCGTCGCTCATGAAGGCGCTGACATGCCCATCCATGCTCCACATCAACCGCCCCTTGTCATCTTTACGCGTCTCAGCACAGGCAGCGGTGGCATGGTCGCCCCGTTTCCAGCCGGCGGTCACATCCATGGATAAGCTCACCGGGACAAGGGTGACGTCCGAGGTGATATGGAAGGGCAGCGCCATCGCGTCATTGGCCTTTTGCGTAATGGCATTCAGTTCGTCGAACACGCTCATATCGACGCCCATCTTCTCCATCTCGGCGAACGCACGCGCCTCCATCAATCGTTCAATCTCCTCCTCCGATTTCCCCTGCTTCACCAGCGATGCCTCGTACTGCTCCATGATTTTGCCCAGCTTCTCCTCCTGCTCATCGGTGAGTAGATTGTCCATAATCTCTTCGACGCGCTCCAGGTCGGCAAGCGATTGGTCTAAATCGGTTTTGAGTTCGCCCAACACTTCATCGGTCGTGTTATGCGCTTTGCCTTCAGTGAACCACACCAACATCAGCTTGGCGGGCCCTTTCACCACCTGACGATCGGCATAGGTATCGGTGACTTGCAGGGTCGCCACCAGGGTGTCGCCCTCGATGCGCTCTTCGATGGCCTGCACGTCGTACCGGTACTGTTCGTGCGGCAAGCTGGCGCGTATGATCGCGAGGTCTTCGGCGGCCAGGCTATGGCTCGGCGCCATTACCACCCAGCGGCGTGCGCCCCGGGCGGTATCCACCGTCTCGGGAATCGGTACGCGCACGGTGAAGAGATCGGTCACCTTCACGCCGCCCGCACCGCTCATCCAGGTTCCGGGATGCTGGCCCTGGACTTCCACCCAATCGACATCACGGTATTCCGGGCATTTCAGCGCATCTTTCCCGCTCAGCATCACCTGCAAGGTGAAGTGATACGGAGAGGCTTTGGCGGGCAAGGTGATGTCAAAGGTGAGTGTGCCTTCGCATGAACCGGCAAAATGCTTGGTCGGGAAGTTGGCCACCGGCGACCGGCCCTCCAGCAGCACGGGCTTGGGCAACGGCGCACCTGATGTGGTCTGCGGATACAGGGTGAGCAGGTAACTCACCTGCTTGGCGTCCACATTGCCCGGCGTTACTGTTGCCGAAGAAAAGTTGGCGCGCGGCTGATCGAGGTTCACGTTGGGTATCACCGCCAGCAGTTCTTTGCGCAACCCGGCCTTCTTCCCCGGCTCGTTCTCATCCAGGTATGCCGAGGCCAGGGTGAACACCTGGTTGGCGTACCGGGTCGCATCGGTAATCGCGGCCTCCCAATCGACAAGGAAGCGGCCGTACAACTTCGTGTCATGCACCGCCACGGTGACGCGCAAGCGGTCGGCGGCAGCCTCGACCGAGGTGATCTCGATCGCCCTGGTCATGCGGGCGTAAGCCGCTTTATCAGGCATCGCCGGGAATACTGCCGTGCCCCCGATGGCCCAGCCATGTTTGCCGGTGCCGTCGGTATGTGAACGTAAGAACGCGCCATTCGCCACGCGACAGAGGTCGGAGGCCTCGATATACCGCTTGCTGAAATACGGTTTATTCTCCACGAACCACTCATTGCCGGACTGGTAGATGGGGTTGTCGGGATAGGTGCGATGGTAGGCATCGAAGATGAAGTTGGCGAAATCCGCCTTGCCCCCCGTGGTGGGAATAGTGGTGCTCCTACCGGGGGTGACCAGGTCGGCATGGCGGGCGAGCACATGCTTTTGCTCGAGCATTTCCAACTCTTTGTGATGTGCGCCGAACTCTTTGTAGTATCCGCCATAGTTGTTGACCGTCTCATGGACGAACATGTCGTTGATATAGTGGGTGATCCAGCCGAGCGCGTAGGCTCGCTCACCATCGGTGGTTGCGCAATCCAGGAGGTTCAACGCCAGCAGCGCTTTCTTCTCGCTGTAATGGGTTTCCCCGCCGATCGCGGTGAAGAAGGAGACGGTATTGAGCTCCGGCATCACCACGCCGCAGATATCCGGTCCCTGCGCCCCACTCAGGTAGAGGTCGAGATGGGCGTCAACCGCACGGCGCGCTGATCCGCTGAGATACTGTTTGGCAAGCAGAGCCGAGTAAATATGACCACCCATTTGCCCGGCCCATGCCTGAGCACTGCAGATCAGCAGCAGGAAGAGCGGGGTGCACAGCAGGCGCAGAGTAACTCGATACATCAGTTTTCCTCGACTTGAAAGCATTCTGGTGCGTACACAGCGGAAGACCACCATGCCGATATGTTCTATCATACCATATGCCGGAGTAAGTTCGAGGAGAGTTGGATGTATGGAGGTCACACCCCACGAACGGCATCACGGTCTGCTGGCGATTTCCTGCAGATGCGTGAAGAGCCGTTGCCGGCGATCCTCCATTGCGTTTGCCGCACTCACCGCTGCCGATGCATCACGGTAGAAGGGATTGAAGTTCTTTTGCAGCGAGGGGCGCGAGTTCGAGGCAGCGTCGGAGCGAGGCGTGCGGCTGACGCCGCGGCTGCGCCGGCGCGCCCGGTGAAGCGGTACCGGGACCAGGGCGTCGATCGGAAGTCCGTCGAAATCCTCCCGCAGACACTGAACCAGGTGCGACGCCAGCGGCAGGGCGAGCCTGCGCAGTCCGTTGAATTTGAAGGCGTGGATCAGTTCCCGCAGCCTTCCCTCGTAGATTCCCCAGCTGCGGATACGGTCGCACGGCTGCTTCCCCTTGCGGCACCGGCTGCACGGATAGCCGGGATCGAGGAAGTTGGCGTGGACCGGCGTCCCGCAGATGTCACACCGGGGACCCCATTTCGGTCGCGGCGCCTGGGCACAGCCCTCGCACAGGGGCACCCAGTCCGGGTTGACGACCCAACGGTTGCAGAGGACACAGGATTGGGGGAACAGCAGCCCGCACGCTGCGCTGCTGAGGATTGCCAGGATTCTTTCGGGGATGGGCATGCCATTAATAACGCCGGACCCCCGCGAATTCGCAGGGGACCGTCTGTCGATTACCGGGAACCGTAACGGGTGTTTCCGGCGGGGCCGGTTCCCGGTCCCGGCCGGAAGCGCGCGGTTGCGATCGTCGGGGAAACGGGTTATAG
>JAGUZN010000031.1 GCA_020060775.1 Armatimonadota bacterium | reverse complement strand
GCCGGCATCGAAGCAGTCATGTTCGCTCTCGGCGCGTTTGGCAAAACCTGAAAGGCCATCGAGTTGACGCAACGTGGCAAACTGCTCGCGTCGTCCGGTGAGCAACTTGTGCGTATATATCTGGTGGCTGACATCCCACACCAGCCGGTCGCGCGGACTATCGAACAGATAGTGCAACGCGAGCGTCAACTCGACGACGCCGAGGTTCGCACCCAGGTGGCCCCCGGTGCGGGCCAGTGTCTCCAACAGGAGGCAGCGTATTTCATTGGCAATTATCGGAAGGTCAGCCGGATTGAGCTGTTTCAGGTCAGCCGGCGACTGTATGCGTCCCAATAACGAATCCACGTTCACGATCCTTCATGCAGAGGAAGATAGGCCGGGTGCATGGAGACACGACCGTCTCGCGATGCCGGCATATCACACTCACGTCTTTTTCACTTTCGGCACGTGATCAGGCTATCCTTTTACAGGCATACCCGGGTTTTGGCCCATTGTTGCACTGGAAATGCACAGCATAGGAGCTAGGGGGGGGTAACGAGGCTGGTGGAGGAGTGTGCGGCATATGTGCCGTTGCGGCCGTTCTGCTTGATGTGATACATCGCGGCGTCAGCATCGTGGATGAGCGCTTGCAGAGTGGGGGAGGGCGCGGGGTACGACGAGAGACCCAGGCTCACGGTGAGCTGCAGGGTGCGACCGTCGCCGACAGGGATGACCATCCGCTCAACACATTGGCGCAAACGCTCTGCCAGCAAATAGGCCGAATCGAGTGTCGTCTGCGGCAGCAGAATCACAAACTCCTCGCCGGCATACCGCGCCAGCAAGTCAATCGAGCGGATATGCTGCCCGAGAGTTTCCCCGATCTTCTTGAGCACAAGGTCGCCGACGAGATGACCATAGGTGTCATTGACGGACTTGAAATGGTCGATGTCTGCAAAGATGAGCGCCAGTGAGGAATGATACCGATTGGCCCGCTCAATTTCATCTTCCAGATGTTCGATGAAGTAGCGGTAATTATGCAATCCGGTGATTGGGTCGGTATAGGCGTCACGCGCCTTTTCGTGATACGCGTTCCGCAACTGCTGATACAGCCGACGGTTCTCCTCGAACGTGAACCATTGATGCACAATCACCAGGAAGAAGACCAGCGCCGTGCCGAATAGCAGGCCGAGTAGTGTCGGGTTTGTAAGCTGTTTGCCCAGTACCACCAATGCGGCTATGCCGGTAGCCGTGGCCAGCCCATACGGCAGAAATAGACGCCAGCGTGTAGGCAGGAAGACCGACTCAGGCATCGTGCCGACCCCGCACACGTAACTGTAGCCATGCAATAACGCGGCCATGCCGAAGGGAAAGGCGACAATGGGCCAGAACGGCTGTGGGAATACGGATGAGGCCGGTTGGGCCGAGGCCGACAGGATGTAGGCGTGGTGGGAGAGTGCGATGAGCAGGGCGGCAAGGCAGAGTAATAGTCGAGGCACCCAGGAAACTAACGAGAACGGCGTACAGAATAGCAACATCAGCGCGAGAAAGAGGGTGACCAGATCGGCAGTGGGATACGCAATGGTCACCGTGCGCGGCAGGCTTTGAATTTGATAGGTGAACTCCAGTACCGGTCCGACATTGAAATGCCAGAACAGTGATAGCACGGCAGCCAGCGTAATTAAGATCTCGAGGGCGAGGGCAATGCGGCTGAAGCGTTCGCGAGCATGCAATATTGGTTGGGCGTTGAGACCGAACCACAGGGGAATCATCGCCAGGAGATACGGAAAATCAACCCATGATGGAATGGGTAAAGCAGATTTAGTGTGCCAGCGCATGGCGATCCAGATGATATTGCCGGTGGCATGCAAGATCAGGAAGAGGCCGATCGCTGTCCAGCCAAGGCGCTCACGACTGACAGTAATATGGCGCTGGGCATAATTGATGGCGAGTAAGGCATAGGCAAGGGCTACGCCTTCAGCAGCCAAAGCATACAACGAGTGGCGGACAGAGGTGTGAGATGGCTGTGCGTGAGCCGCCCACTCGAGCAAACACACCACGAGCAGGCCGACGATAGTAATGACAGGCCATGATCGGAATGATAGCACCGTGCATTCTCCGGGGCGAAGGCGCCCCTGCTGCCATAAGGGGTCCAGCAACTACTGCACTGCTGCTTTACAATAAATGTAATATTCACAGATGATACCATTCCACGGCAGAATGTCAATCTATCCGCTCACACGGCCTGTCGAGACGAGAGGAAGGATCATCCATTGTCTCGTCGGTGGGCTCATCCTCATCTTCCTCATCGGCATGGCGGCGCCGGTGGCGAAGGATGGCGACAATAGCCAGTAGAAGTGCAAAAGGCACATAAATGACCGGCGAAGAGAGCAGCGTCAGCCAAAAGATCCAGTTCGGGATACTCCGCTGCCAGCGTTCCCACCAGGCCTCCGGCGTGAGTCCACTGGTCTCATACACGGCGTCGTCGAACGATGCTCCCTCCGCGAGAAAGGCCAATATACGTCGTATGCTCCCCGGATGGTGATGCTCCAGCCAGGCGACCAATGACCGACTCTCGATGTAGGCGGCTGTCGTGTCGCCGCGCGTGCGAAATGCCTGGTCCATCTCCTCAAGCGTCAGGACACGGCCGCGAAACACGGGGAACGACACGTCCGGCAACTCCTCATCCGGGATGGGATCGGCCAGATGGCCGGCAATCCCTTCGTTGAGCCATAACGGGAGTTCACCCAGATGCGACCCCAGACGTTGAGCGAGGAAGCTATGCGTGAGCTCGTGCGCCAGTGTGGTGCGAATGGATCCCCCCTGGGTGGCATCGATGCGGATCAATCCTGATGGATGATAACTCACCCCTTCCAGCATAGGGGTCGCGCCTGCGTCGCGCAGAAAGGCGACGCGGTCATTATAGGCGTAGATCGGAAGGGGGTGTGGTGTGGTCACGCCCAGCGCTGCGGCAATGCGCGGGATTTCCTGCACGGTCAATCCGCCAACGTACCGGGCAAGCGCCTCATCGCCGGCCGGAACGAAGATCACCGCTCCGGGCACAGTGTAGTGTGTCCATGTGTCTGCCCACACGGGGAGACTGCAGAGCAATAGGCATATCAGTAAAATCCAGCGCATGACATTGACCAGTATACCCTACCCGAAGAAAGTGCGCATCGCTGTGATTGAACCGAGTGGATGCGCCTGATACATCGCTGGCTTTTCACCAGCATAGGTGGCTGGACATAGGGTACAATCCCCACAGCGACCAATGTGAAGCACGCAGTTTGTTTTATTACTATTTGGTGATATACTTATAAAGTAGGGAACCGGGAATGCTGACTTGCCGTATCAGAGAGGGGGCGCTATGACGACAGTGCAATATAACGTGAGCGGGATGAGCTGCTCCGGTTGTGTGCGCAGTGTTGAGCGCGCACTGCAGGCGCAACCGGGTGTCGAAGCGGTGGCTGTCGACCTGGAGGCGTCAACGGCCAGCGTCACGTATGATGAGACAGTGACGGACGCCGATACGCTCGAGCGTGTCATCGGATCACTGGGATTTACGGTCGTCAGCCGTGCCGGTCGGCACTAGAACGGAGTGTGTGTGAGACGAATTGATCTGCCGATCGAGGGCATGCACTGTGCAAGTTGTGCAGCCGCCATCGAGCGGCGACTACAGCAACTCGATGGCGTGCAACAGGCGTCGGTGAACTTTGCCACCCAGGTCGCCACCATTGACTTCGATGAAGAACGCCGGTCCACCGGTGATCTGATCGCCCGCATCCGCGAGACCGGATATGAGGTGTCCACCCTGACGACGACTTTCCCGGTGGAGGGCATCACCTGTGCGGCGTGTGTTGCGCGGATTGAACGCGCTCTGGAGCGGGCGACCGGCGTGCTGCAGGCGGAAGTGAACTTTGCTACGCGCGCCGCGACTGTCACGTATTTAGCCGGCGTGGTCACGCCGGGTGACCTCCACACCGTTGTGCGCGATATCGGCTATGCGGTGCCGGTGATGGAGACGCCCGAAACGGTCGGAGTTCCCGCCAATGATGTCGATGTGCACCGATTGCGGGCGGAACGCGAACTCGCCCGCCTGCGACACGATCTGTGGATCGCGGCCGGCATTGCCGTGGTCGTCATGGTCGTCAGCCATCTGGGATTGTTCCTGCATGCCGGTGTTTGGCCGATCCCGCCGCGCGCCATCGCCTGGTTCTTGCTCATCCTCGCGACAATCGTACAATTCGGCCCCGGCTGGCGTTTCTATGTTGGCGCCTGGAAAGGGCTGACGCATTTCACCGCTGATATGAATACCCTCATCGCTCTCGGCACCACTGCGGCGTGGGGCTACAGCATGCTGGCCGTCATCAACCCTGCCTGGTTCGCGCCACCGGGGGAAGATCCGTCGATGTCGGTATTGCACTTGCTCTACTTCGATACCTCAGTGGTGATTATCACCCTCATCTTGCTCGGGCGATACTTCGAGACGCGCGCACGCAATCAAGCATCGGAAGCGGTGCGGAAGCTGATGGGCCTG
Source organism: Armatimonadota bacterium (assembly GCA_020060775.1). Taxonomy (GTDB): domain Bacteria; phylum Armatimonadota; class Hebobacteria; order CAIYQO01; family CAIYQO01; genus JAGUZN01. The sequence continues at coordinate 1,861 of JAGUZN010000031.1, read as the reverse complement.
CAGCCGAAATACGCGCGGGTCATGCAGGACGGCCAACCGAGCGATGTCCCCATTGCAGCCGTGCGCCCCGGTGATCTGGTGCTGGTGCGGCCAGGTGAGCGAGTGCCGGTGGATGGCACGGTGGTCGATGGGCACTCCTCGGTGGATGAATCGATGCTCACCGGTGAGCCGATCCCCGCGGAAAAGGGGCCGGGAGATATCCTGGTGGGCGCGACGGTGAATCGCACCGGGGCCCTCATCTTGCGTGCCGAACGTGTGGGAAAGGATACCGTGCTCGCGCAGATCATCCGTCTCGTCGAGCAGGCGCAGGGCGGTAAAGCGCCAATCCAACGGGTTGCAGATCGCGTGGCCGGGATTTTCGTGCCGATTGTACTGGTCATTGCCGCGGTTACGCTGATCGCCTGGCTCTTCGCGCCCGCCGCCTACCTTGCTGACCGCACGCCGTTGACGGCAGCGCTGCTGCATTTCGTCGCTGTGCTCATCATCGCCTGTCCTTGCGCCCTGGGGCTCGCTACGCCGACCGCCATCATGGTCGGCACCGGGCGTGCTGCCGAGATGGGCATCCTGATCAAAGGCGGCGAAGTGCTGGAACGCGTGCGTGCCCTGACCACCGTGGTGTTCGACAAGACCGGTACCATCACACGCGGTGAGCCGGCTGTCGACACTATCACGGCGCTTGATGGGGATGAATCGATGCTCCTCCGTAACGCGGCCGCGGTCGAAGTCGCCTCCGAACATCCACTCGGCGAGGCCTTGCTCCGCGCGGCGCGTGACCGTGACCTCGCTCTACCCGCCGTAACGAATTTCCAGGCGATCCCCGGGCGCGGGGTGGAAGCGGTCGTGGAGGGGCGGCAACTGCTGCTCGGAAATGCCCGCTTGTTCACGGAACGGGATATCGACCTGATGGCCATCGCTGAGGCGGCTGAACATGCTGCACGCACGGGCCGCACGCCACTCTTCGTGGCTGCTGAGGGGAAACTGATCGGCATGATGACCATTATCGATGCCGTGCGTCCGAATGCCGCCGAGGCACTGCGCCGTGTGCGCGCATTGGGGTTGCGTACAGTCATGTTGACCGGCGATCGTCGCGATGTGGCGGAAGCCGTCGCGTCCCAGGTCGGGATAGACCAGGTGGTTGCCGATGTATTGCCGCCGCATAAGGCGGAAGCGGTCGCACGTCTACAGCAGGAGGGGGCTGTGGTGGCCATGGTGGGCGACGGCATCAACGATGCTCCCGCGCTCGCGCAAGCCGACATAGGCATTGCGGTGGGCAGTGGGACCGATGTGGCTATGGAGGCGGCAGACATCACGCTCATAGGCGATGATCTGACCGGGGTGGTGGTCGGCATCGATCTCAGCCGGCGCACCTTTCGCACGATCAAACAAAATCTGTTCTGGGCATTTATCTACAACGTGTTGGGTATCCCCATTGCTGCGGGGGTGTTGGCGCCGTTGCGCGCCGTGCCGAATGAAGCGATCGCTGCGCTGGGCATTCATCTGTCTCCGGCGCTTGCTGCATTCGCTATGGCCTTCAGTTCGGTCTTTGTCGTGAGCAATTCATTGCGCCTCCGCGGCTACCGACCTCCTTCCTGATGCCGGGAGGGATACGCGCTCCCCGACCGAATAAGCAAGTTACTGGAGAAACATGACCCGATGGATGCCCAACGGTATACGACAAACATCATCCCGGTCCGCTGGGAGGACGGCCATCTCGCGATTCTCGACCAGCGCCGGCTTCCTGGTGAGAGCGTCTACGTGCGTTGCACCACCGTTGACGAGGTGGCGGAGGCCATACGCACTCTTGCCGTCCGCGGCGCACCGCTCATCGGCGTGACGGCGGCCTACGGCGCGGCGCTGGGGG
>JAGUZN010000068.1 GCA_020060775.1 Armatimonadota bacterium | reverse complement strand
GGCGGGCGCGTGCACGGGGATGCGGCCCGCCAGGCGCTCCAGCGCCGCCCGTTCGTCGGCGTTCAGCGTGGTCAACGCGGGAATGCACAGCGTCTGGTAGGGGAAAGTCTCGGCGGAAATCTCGGCCAGCCCCACGATGTCGAAGTCGCCCCCCTGCGCTAAGATATAGGTCTGTAATGCCTCAAAGGACTCGCTCAAGCCGTCGGCGTGTTCGCGGTAGAGAGTGCTCATCGGCGTCCACACCGCGGTGGCGATGTGCGGCGTGCCCTGGGTGAGCCACCCGGCCACGCGCGCGGTGTAGTCGTTGAGCGCGCGGTAGTAGGGCCACTGCGGATTGCCCGGGCCGAAATGCGTGGCGGTGGTCTGCACGGCGTAGCCCGCCTCGCTGTATTTGCCCTGCCCCAGGCTGAAGAGGGTGACGCCGCGCACGAGCTGGTAGTCGAGCAGCCATTTCAGATCCTGGATCGTCTGGCCGAAGCCGTTGCCGTCGCCCGTTTCCGACAGCGCGTAGGGCGTGCCGTTGTGGTGCGCGGCGCTGGAAGCGAATTTGTAGAAATTGCCGTTGTAGGGCAGGATGTCCCACACCGAGCGCTCGGCGGCGATCTTGTACTTGTCCGGGGTCGTCTGGCGCACCACGGTGTCCACCCCCGGCAGGTCGAAGAGGCGCAACTGGCGCAGCAGATTGCCGTTGTTAATCAGGTTGGAGTTCAGGTTGTCGTCGTTGTTCAGGTGGCCGAAGTAGAGCAACCCGTGCGCGTGGCACCAGTCGCGCAGCGGCTGCATGTAGTATGCGGCGAAGCCGTCCTCGATGAAGCGGGCGAAATCCTCGCGCTCCTGCGCCGCCTCGCCCTGGTAGCCAAAGAGCGCGGGCAGGTACGGCGTCAGGTCGTAGCCGTAGCGCTGTTGGAAACGCGGGAGCAGATCGCGCGACCACGGCAGGATCGAGGGTTGGTACCCTTCGCGCGAGCGGTAGAGGCCGTTGATCACTCCCGCCACCCCCGGTTCGTCGGTGAAGAAACCGAGAATGGTCGTGCCGAAATCATCGGCAAAGCGGGTGAACGGCTCGTAGCCCACCTCGATGAAGCGCCGGGTGGTCTCCGGATCGAGCAGATCGGTGCGGATGCTCCCCTCATGCAGCTCGACATAGCGCACGTCCCCTGCCGCGTGCACCACCGTCGCACCGTCAGGCAGCGCCTCGCCGGGCGCCAGTTGCGCCAGCAGGCGGCCGTAGAGGTGCGGGTACTGCGCGAGCAGCCGCCCGCCCGCCCAGCCTGAGGGGCAAAAGACGTCGTCCCACAGCCAGATGAGCAAGCCTGCCTGCCGGCAGCACTCCACGATCACCGCGTAGTGATCGAGATAGGCGTCGGAGAGGTATTCTTCGGCGATGAGGTTGGCCCCGAAGGCGGCGAACTTCCCGGCGCTCGCATTGGTGAGCGGGATGGGCAGCACCCCGCCGAAGCCCTGGTCGGCGTAGGCGCGAATTTGCCGCGCGGTATGCGCATCATCGAACGGTCCATTGAGGAACCACATTACCACCGGGCGCAGCAGATTCGGATTGGCGAGCGCGGGAAGATCCGGCATACGTGTCATTTTCGACTCCCTCCACGAAACAAACCTCTCTCTTATTCCGTGTCATGCGGCAGACTCCTGCAACGTTACATATGCGGTAGTAACTCATTGATACACCACCCCTGCCGAAGACTTTACCGTTATATTTATAAATAATTCTTTCCCTCTACCGGTACAGCATACATTTATTTACTTGACAGACAAAACCGGTGTTACTAGCATTGGGTGCAAGCTTTGTATAAAGTTGTCTGCGATCGTTCCGGAGCTTACTCCTGGCGGCGCAGGCATCCCGCCGGTGTGAACCGCCGGTATGACCCACATCACTAAGGAGTATCCTATGCGTAGCGTTTCGTTGCCCCCGCGCGCAGCTCGTCAGGGCTTCACGCTCATTGAGTTGCTCGTTGTCATCGCGATCATCGCCATCCTGGCGGCGATCCTCTTCCCGGTCTTTGCCAAAGCGCGTGAGAAAGCGCGGCAGTCGAGCTGCCTGAACAACCAGCGGCAGATCGCCGTGGCGATCCTGATGTATGCGCAAGACCACGATGAAACCCTGCCTGACTCCTCCAGCGTCTGGCCGGAGATCAACGTGGACCGCAACATCCTGATGTGCCCCACCAAAGGTAAGAAGGTCGCCAACGCCTACGTCTACAATGACGAAGTCTCCAGCCTGTCGCTGGGTGAATTCACCGATCCCACCGGCACGATGCTCACCGCCGATGGCCAGCATGCCGCCACCGCGGGCGACTCCACCGCCAACCCGCCGGTGCTCCCCACCTACGATAACTGCGCCTACACCATCGACGACCTCGATGCGCGCCACAGCAACAAATTCGTCTGTACCTATGCTGACGGCCACGTGGAAGTCGCCTCGCTCTTTCCCGACAAGCTGCCGGTGCGCGGCGCGCTGGTGCTCTGGCTGAAGGCCGATGCCATCGACGGCGGCAGCGTCTCCGTCTGGCAGGACGCGAGCAGCAAGGGCAACAACATGAACATCATCAATGCGACGACGCAGGCCGCCGCCACGTTGAACGTGAGCACAGTGGAGATCAAGGGCAGCACGTCCGACAGCAAAACGGTGATGTCGCAGGCGGTGGCGTTCGATGGCGCCAACTGCGGTAATAATCAATCCTTCAAGCCGAACATCGCCGAGAGCGGCGTGACGATGTTCGGCGTGCTCAGCAGCAATGCGAGCACCGTGGCAGCCACGGCCTACCAGTATATTCTTCTCAGCGCCGGTCCGAACAGTGCCCCCAATTTGGCCACGGAATTCAACGTGGGCTTCACCGGCGATGGGACGGCGGCGGCGATCACGCAAATCCGCGCCAATATCTACTGGCCGAACGCGACCTACGCGACCGATACAGTGGCCTCCGATGCCGCCACCTTCCATGTGGCCAGTTGCAACATGAACCCGAAGATCGGCAATGTGCGCACCTATTTTGACGGCGCACTGGTCGAGAATACCGCCGCGGCGACGAGCACGCAGAACGTCGATTTAGTTGACACGGCCGTCGGGATTAACCTGGGTGGCAATGTCACCGAGGTCATCATGTACACCCCGGCGCTGGGCGATCTCAGCCGCGCCTGGGTGGAGAACTACTTGAAGACGAAGTTCGCCCTGTAGGGGACGAAGATAGAAGGGGGGCCGCGCGAGCGGCCCCTTTTTCAGTTCCAAGTTCCAGGTTCCAGATTGGGGTGTAAGGTGGGGAGGTAGGGGGGTCTTCCGCGTTCCCGAGCCTGAAAGGCTCGGAGGCTGCGAGCTCAGGGCACTTGTCCTCCGTAGCCTTGGCGCAGAGGGAACGCCCTGGGTCAGGGGTTTCGACGATAGTATGGAGCCTGTAGGGGCGGAATGATGCAGGGCATCCCTACTCCCACTGTTCGACTCGTTGCGCTCGCTCACCGCCTGCGGCCCTACCCTCCCCCGTTCCGTTCGACGGTGCTCACGGTCTTCGAGCGACAGGGGAGGGGAAATGGCAGCGCAGAGATACGAGAACCGGCGACAAAACACCGCTCTGACGACCTGTGCGCGGGGTTTACCGATATATTTATAAATTAATAATTATGATACCGATATCGCATACACATATTTACTTGACAGGCATAATCGCCCTCGCTACGATGCGATGGAAGCTTTGTATAAAGTTTCTTTCGCCTGCCTGAACCTTTGGGCGATCGCAGGCATCCCGCCGGCGTGCGTTGCCGGTGCATCACACATTACAGAGGAGTGTCCCTATGTGTATTGTTTCTTCACCCCACGCTCGACGACACGGCTTCACGCTCATTGAGCTATTGGTCGTCATCGCGATCATCGCCATCCTGGCGGCGATCCTCTTCCCGGTGTTTGCCAAAGCCCGCGAGAAAGCCCGCCAGTCGAGCTGTCTCAGCAACCAGCGGCAGATCGCCGTGGCGATTCTCATGTACGCCCAGGACCACGACGAAATTCTGCCCGACTCCTCCAACGTGTGGCCGGAGATCAACGTGGATCGCAATATCCTCATGTGCCCGACTAAAGGCAAAAAAGTGGCCAACGCTTACGTCTACAACGATGAAGTCTCCAGCCTATCGCTGGGTGAACTCACCGACCCCACCGGCGCGCTGCTCACCGCTGACGGCCAGCATGCCGCCACCAACGCCGTTGCCGGCACCGCCGGCGTTACGCCTGCCGAGCCGGTGACCTACGACAACGTGGCCTACACGATCAACGATCTCGATGCGCGCCACAGCCAGAAGTTCGTCTGCACCTTTGCCGACGGCCATGTGGAAGTCGCCTCGCTGAACCCCGACAAGCTGCCGGTGCGCGGCGCGCTGGTGCTCTGGCTGAAGGCCGACGCCATCGACGGCGCCACCGTGCCCGTGTGGCAGGACGCGAGCAGCAAGGGGAACCACATGACTTTCAACGTTGCGCCCGCCGTCAACACCCTGGAGATCACGGACAGCGCCACGGACAGTAAGACGGTGATGCGCCCGGTAGTGACCCTGGGCAACTATCCCTATGCCACGCAGAGCGCCTTTAAACCGAATACTGCCGAGGGCGACGGCCTGACCGTGATCGCCGTGGCCAGCAGCGCCGGCACCATGCCGGGCGTCACCGGCTGCGTGCTCTCCGCCAATGGGCCCATCTCCACGGCGGACGATATGAACTTCAGCCTCGGTTTTGTCGATCCCGGCACGGGCTCCGGCACCATCGGCAGCCTCACCGCCACCAGCACCTGGGCCTCGACGGTGACCACCAGTGTCACCACCGATATCGACACCTTCCACGTCGCCAGTTGCACTTTCTCGCCAAAGCGCTACACCGCGCGCACCTTCTTCGACGGCGGCATGGTTGACGAAAGCAACGATGCCTCCGCCGCCACCCTGGCCATGCCGTTGACCAACATGCGTCTCGGGGCGGCCTATGGCGGGGCAGACCTTTATTGGGGGCATATTGCCGAGGTCGTGGTGTTCACCCCCGCGCTGGGCGACCTCAGCCGCGCCTGGGTGGAGAACTACTTGAAGACGAAGTACGCACTGTAGGCGACGAAGATAGAAGATAGAAGACAGGAGGGGGCCGCGCGAGCGGCCCCTTTTTTCGTTCCAAGTTCCAGGTTCCAGGTTGCAGAGTGAAGGTGGGGAGAGGGGGTCTTCCGCGCTCCCGAGCCTGAAAGGCTCGGCTCCCCGAAGCGGCCGCGTTCGACCCCGACGATCACGCCCTCCGCCTGCCCCTGCGGGAGGAGTACGCGGTCCTGCAGGGCCAGCGTCTGCCCGCGTTGATCAGTGAGCGCAAGCTTGGGCGGGGGCAGGTGTTGATCGACACGAAGGTGAACGGGTCAACAGCACACCGAGGGCCGCGGTGCAGCCCTCGGTGATGCCATGAGGTGGGTGGTGGGAGCAGCGGCTCTCTCGCCACCCCGACGCATCAGCGCAATTGCGACCAGCGCAGGCCACTCTCCAGAATGGCGGGGTCGTCGACGCGATCCTGATAATAGACCCGGCGATTGTACTCGTCGTCGAGCACCACCGCCGTCAGCAAACCGATATCGTGCATGTGTGGTTCCGATTTCCAGTCCCAATCCAATACATCCTCTTCGTACTCGTTGGGACGGTAACACCAGGTGAGCAATACGTCTGGTCCCCGCCGCAGGGTGAGGGTGCGCCGTCCATCCGGCGCGGCGCGCAGGGTGGCCGTGACGGCGTTATCCAGCAGGATGAGCGCATCGTCGAGCCGGAAGTAGAGGTGGCGCTGGTAGCGAAACAGCGCCGCGAAGCGCCCCTCCACGATCTCAAAACGCCCGTGATCAGGCACCCCGTGCACG
>JAGUZN010000259.1 GCA_020060775.1 Armatimonadota bacterium | reverse complement strand
CCAACCGGCCATCGATCGTCAGTGGGGCCTCCGCGCGCGGGGCCATCGCCACCCGTGCCGCCAGGTCCGGCGTGACAGGCTCCTGGGGTAGCGCCGCCTCCGGGATGATCTTGCCGACAAATACGTCGTCGATCAGCATTTCCGCCGCGGCGTACAGGCGCGGGTAGATGGTCGTTGCCCCCTTGCCGACCACGCGCATGCGTTGCTCGATGAGCGTCCAGCGATCCGGTTCGGCGTTGCCCGTGCGGGAGACGATCTCAACCTGTGGAACGCCGTCACCGTAGACGTGCACGTGCATCACCGTGTCGCCAGCGCCTTTCGCCCAATAGCGCACCAGATATTCCTGGGCGTCGGCCGTTTGATAGTCATCCTTCCCGGCCTCCGCGAGGTAGAGTTGCCCTGTGAAGCGCATGGCATATTGCCCACGATGGGCCTGCTCGTCGCGCAGCAACAGGCCATTTTGCCCGTAAAACTGCGAGGCGATTGCTGGCGCAAGCACGCGGCCTGCCGACGTTTTCGAAAATTGCCAGGTCTTCAAGGATACCGTGAGATAATCCCACCAGGGCTCCTGCGGCCCGATGTCGCGCCACTGTTCCATTCCCCCATCACGGATGAGGTTCGGCCCAATCTCCTCGGCAGCGGTCGCACGACAGGCGAGGAGAACGACTATTGCCAGGCATGATACCAATGTCACAACACGCACGACCATCCTCCTGGGAAGGGGCAGCATTGATGGCAGCATACTCCGAGTGTCAGGATTTCTCAAGGACACCTCGCGCCAGACAGAGCATCTATTGGCCAAGGACTTGGCATGTCAAACCTACTCTCCTCGCAACCCAACAGGCGGCAAAATATCGGAGAGTGGTATGGAACAGGCTCCGGGGGATCGATCCCCCAGAGCCTGATCGCATGGGGCATCATCTGTAGTGCTACTTCGCGCCGAGCCACTTGAGATTGTACTTGCCAGTGAAGTACTGGTTCATCTGCACGACTTCCGTATCGCTCAACGCACGGTCATAGATGAGAAATGCCGCGATGTCGATATTGGAGAAGTTACTGCCATAATACGGGATACCTGGGGGCAAGAACGGCGAATTCCACCCACCGATAGAATACATGTTGCGCTGCGCGAGGAAGGTGCCGGTCACCGTTGTCGACGCATTCAACTTGGCGGCATTGTAATACGTATCGAGGTTCGCTCCCGACAACCGAGTGGTGGACACCCAGTACTCGCCTTTCTTTGGACGCAATCCCCCGGTATTCGATACCGCATAGATCCACCCGGTGCTCGAGGGGGGTTCAACAATGATCCAGGTCAAATCTCCGCCAAACATTTTAATGGTATTCGACGTGGCCGGAGGATCATCTGGACTGATGGTAAAGAGGTGCTTGTTGGTGCCGTCACTGAATTGGTCGCTGCCCGAACCGCTTCCCGACCGGTTATAGCCCAGCACAAGAAAGACCGTGAGACTTGAAGTATTACTTAAGGTAAAGGTCCCCGAGACAGCTCGGCCGGTGCCATATGTGCCGTTAGAAAGCGTGCGCACAGCGGGGAAGCCATTCAACCCTGCCGGTTGTGGAATGACATTGAGGTCTTTCGAGCCGCGCATGACATTGTTGTAGTCCCAGAAGATGCTCGCGTCGTTGCCGTTGCCGCTGCGGTCGGGCCAGGTGGTGAACGGCGACTGCGTGATCGATTCCGCATCCAACCACACCTTCATCCCCGACAGGGGCAGCACGCCCTTGGCGATTTCCACGTGGCCATCGAGGAACGAGGTCACTGCGGCGTTGCTGTGGCGTTGATCCGTATCCTCGGCGAAGTAGGCCACATTGTCGTAGGTGAGTGGCGAGGTGGTGGCCGCGTGCTGGCCATCGGTCGTAAGGAAGGTTTCCGTCGGCGCTTGCAATTCGCCCAGCGACATGCTGCTCACGTAGCTATTGAAGACATAGGCATTGGCAACCTTCTTGCCCTTGGTAGGGCACATGAGGATGTTGCGGTCGACGTTGATCTCCGACCAGACGCTGGAGTGGTCGGGCAGCACCTCGTCGTGATCCTGCGCGTACATGAGAATCGCCACGGCAATCTGTCGCTGATTATTCAGGCAACTCGATTGCCGGGCCTTCTCACGCGCTTTCGCAAAGACGGGAAAGAGAATGGCGGCGAGAATAGCTATTATGGCGATGACGACGAGCAGCTCGATAAGGGTGAACCCCGAGCGAACTGCCTGTGAGGAACGGTGAGAGTTACCCATGATATACTCCTTTCGGTATCAACGAATCGTTTGATGATATCTCGCTCATCATCCTAATCGTATACCTGACAATGCGTCTGAACAAGTAACGATCACGCCGACATTATGACTTTTTCGCCAACTTGTTCTGCTTGGCAATTATTCGGGAGTGCGATGTGCAAGCTACCAGCGGAAGTTATGAATTGTTTCCACCATCGCCTGCACGTTGGCAAGCGGCACCTGGTTATGCACCTCGCTGGAGGAGCCGGGCAGGTACCAGGGCAATGCCTCGCGCAGGCATTTCTCCGTCTCCTTCCGCACTGCATCCGGGGTGCCGAACGGCAGCACGGCGGAGCAATCAATGCCGCCGACGAGCACGAGATCAGGATGCCGCCGCCGAACGGCCGCCAGCTCCATGCCCGCTTTCGTCTCCAGCGGATTCAACGCATCCACCCCTACGGCCACCAGATCGTCGAGGATCTCCATCTGGTTGCCGTCGGAATGAAAGAGGAACGTGACGCCGTGCCGGTGGTACACATCGATGATCCGCTCCAACCGGGGAAGAAACTCCCGGCGCAAAAACGCCGGAGAGAAGAGCAAGTCGCCCGCCGCGATATCCTCGCCGCTGAAGACTACTTCCACTTCGTGCAAACGCCGCATCGATTCCAGCGCCCGTACCGAGCGGCAAGTGTGCGACTCCAAGTAGCGACTGATCAATTCCGGCTGGTCGGCTTGAATATACGAGAAGAGGTCAAGACCGATGCCCTCGTAAACGGTGATGCCGGTTTTCATCAGGTAGTTCGCGGTGACATAGGTGTTGCGGAACTCGTCGCGCAGGGCAAAATAGGCATCCTCGCGAGCGTGCACGGCCTGCACATCCTCATCGCCCCAGGCATCCATCTGCCGGATGGCATCCTCCAGCAAGGCTACCGCATCCTCGACATCAAATCCTGCCGGCGGGTGTGTCCAGCCCGTCCAGCGCTGCTGCTGATGCACCCAGCCGTCAGGCGTCACATGCGTCTCCGGTTCCTGCGGCGTGAGGATCGCGGGACGGGTGGCATCCACCAGGTTATCCAGTGCGCGCATGACCACCCGTCGTCCACTCTCAATGGTCAACGCTTCCCCCGCATAATGTTCGATGACCGCATCATTGCAGATCAGGTCAAAGTAGGGCAGCCGGTCCACGGGTTGGCGGCGAAACATGGTAAGAGCGCGTTCACGTCCGGTCATCATCATTCTCCTATTGCAGGACCACTCTCGTGCAACATCCAGTAAATCGCATTCAGCGGGTTGTGCCCCAGGTAGTCGCGGCAGGGCCCGCGGTCTTCCGTCTTGCGGCTCATGCCCTCCATGGACTCACCGCTGGAATGGTAAAATTCGAAGATGGCGCCATGCTGTGCGTAACGCACGGCTGTGGCGTCGAGCACCTTCCGCGCCAGCACCGCCGCCTCGTCCCGGTAGCCGGCCAACCGGCATCCACGGATGACCCAAAAGCTGATGCTGTTCCATGCCGGGCCGCGCCAGCAATTATTGCTGTAGGTCGGCTCATCCAATGCCACCGTGGCCACCGGGTGGTAGGTGTTAAATTCGCGCGGATTCATGAGATGGGCCACCAGGGCGGGCCACTTGTCCGCATCAGCGCTCCCCAGTATGAGCGGCCAGAGCCCCTCGTACGTTTTGATGCGGCCTTTGTGACCGCGCACCATCTCGATATCGTAGAAAAATTGTGACGCCGCATCCCAAAGCTCAGCATTGATGAACGCGTGCAATTCCTGCGCACGACCGGCGTAGGGCGTCGCATCCTCCCCGAGGATGGTCGCCCATTCCGCCATGCGGCGATAGACGGATTGCAGGTGACAGGTGGCATCGATGCAGGCATGCGGCCGCCCATCGACCTCATCCCAGCGCACGCCCGCGTCCACTCCGCTTTCCCACCAGCGCTTCACCACGTCCATGTAGAAGAACCCGCCTTCCGGGGCAGAGCGTTCACGTTCCCACCAGGCGAGATTGCGCTGTCCGAAGTCAAAGGCATGGCGCACGAAATCCGCATCGCCGGTCAACTGATAGTAATCATGGACGAACTCCTGCCAGAGCGGCGGATGGCTGACGACAGGATCGATCGGCAATGCCATCTCAAGCGGCTCGCGCGCCGTTGAAATAATGGTGCCGGGCATCATGCCCGCCGCATTGAGCAAACCGAAATAGTTGATGAGTTGATTGCGAGCATGCCTGGGATCATACGGCAGGGCATCCATGGCGATATGTACGAGATCCCAATGGCCAAAGGCCACGCCGGAGGAGAAGCCGCTGAAATGGTATCCCAGGCCGATCTCCACCCAGGGTAACTGCAGTGGGCCATTGGGTGCATGGATCGAGCGGTCCTGCAAATCGGCGCACGCCACGAGCATGGTCTTCCAGGGATTGTCGGGAAGGAGGACGTCTGCCTTGCGTGCGAGATTCGGATGCACTGCTGTCGATACAGAATGATGCTCCATCAATACACCTCGGCTTTCACCGCGGAGGGCGCCCCCCGCAGTGCCTTTGATGGCTCAGCGTAATAGGATGGCCAAAGCCTCGGCAAGCTGCAAAGCAGCCAATCAGGATACTTCTACGCCAGCCGAAGACATCAACGTCGAGGCAAACTGCGGCAAGTGCTCTTGTTGTGCTTGGAGGAGGGCATCGGCCAACTGGATGGCAACCTCCAGTGAGGACACCGAGCCGTCCAGCACTAACGCCTGGATGAACTGGTCACGGTTGCCGCGCAGTGCTGCCTCAACCACCACATCAGCCCAGGCGATATGGGGGAGCAACGTGCCGACCAACGCCGGAGCGAGCGGAGGCTGCGGAATGGGTTCGATCTGCCCGTCTTGCATGACGGCCGGACACTCGATAATCGCCCCCGCCGGTAGATTCGGCACCTGCCCGCTGTTTGGGATATTCACCGAAAAGGTGCGTTGGCCATCATGGCGAGCCAGGAGCAGTTCGACAATCCCCTCGTGATTCCCACTGATCGGCGTGAAGTAATCGGCATACAACGGTTCCTCGTCGAGGGCGGCATCGCGCAACTCGGCATAGGCCAGGTCGTTGAATGCCAGCGTATTCTCGAAACTATAGACATCGACCCCGAGGGTTTGGCCGTAGTAACTCCCCTTGCGCGCGAAGAGAGCGGGGAAGAACTCCGCGGCATGACGGTCGAGCAGCGCGGGCAATGCGCCAAAGTTATCCAGGAGCCACCAACTGAACGGGTTGAGATCTTCCAACAGTGCTTCACTCGGCTCGATAGGTCGCTCGAGAAAGTGCCCGCCGACCGTATCGGCGGTCGGTTCCTGCGCCCGCATGTGCGCGCACAAATCCATCAACCTTGGCCAGAGATCGAGCGTCTCCCGGCGAAAATTGGTGAGCCAGGTCAAATGGTTGATGCCGACCGCAGCATAGGTCAGGGTGGAGGGGGGAATTGCCAGTAATGATGCCAGATAGTGCGCCAGGTGGTATACCCCCTGGCACAGGCCGACGATATGTGCTCCGGTGGCCCGACGGACGGCGCCGCACACGGGCGCCATCGGATTAGCCACATTGAGAAACAGCGCGTCCGGGGCCAGTTCGAGCACATCTTCGGCAATCGCCACCATTGGAGGGATCATCCGCAGGGCGCGGGACGCGCCGCCGGGCAGCACCGTATCGCCGACCGGCTGGTAAATACCGAACGTCCGCGGTATGAACACATCCCGCTCCCAAGCCTCGCGCCCCCCTAACCCGATCGTGCAGATTACGGTTGTCGCTTCACGTAAACATTCACGGCGGTCCAGCGAGGCACGCACGGTGATTTCCGCTTGACGTGCCGAAGCCATCCTGGTCACCAGGCGCTCGGCGATCGCCAACGATTCGGCCTCAATATCCACTAACGCTAATTCGCATGGCCTACGATACCTGATCAGGTCGGCCACCAACCCGCGCAGAAAGAGCAAGCTGCCCGCGCCTATACAGACAATGTGTTCTGTCATCGCTGACCCCATTTCTCTACGATGCACTCTCGCGCGTTCCATCGTTTGGCGTCGCTTCGCTCCTCGCGGGTGCGTCGAGCTGGGCGAGACGATACTGATACGGCGTCATTCCAGCAAACTCGCGAAAACGCCGACAGAAGTAGGAGACCTCATCCATGCCGACTCGCGCGCCAATGATGGAGATAGATTCCGCGGTGTCCACCAACATGCGAGCGGCGAATTCCAGGCGGAAACGCTGCAAACGCGCTTTGACACTTTCCCCCGCCACCTCGGGAAAACGACGCACCAAACTGCGTGTGCTCATGCCGACATGCGCTGCAACGTCTTCCAGCGTCAATGGATCACTCATGTGCTCGAGCAAAAAGTGGTCGACAACCTGCAGTAATTCGTCGGCGCGAATCGGCTTGCGGCCATGCTCGCCGTTCCAGCCGGTGAGGGAAAGCACCGATGAAGTCAGACAGGTCAAATAGGCAGCGGCACGATCCTCCCATCCGAGGGCGCCCTTACGGATATCCGTGACCGCCAGGTAGCATAACCAGACCAGTTCCGGCATGATCGGCCAACCGGTTCCCTCAAAGCGAGGCAAGGGGAGGCAACTCTGGATGTGTAGACTGAGAAAGAGGCAAGGGCTGCCCAGCGCTTGCCAGGCATGTGAGACGTGTGGCGGGTAAATGCTGGCACTCCCCGGTTGGAGCGCTCTACCGTGCGCCGAAGCGGCGCGGCCTTGCAGGCAGATTAACCCTTCATACTCGGCATGCCGGTGGTCGCGCACAGCCCCGAAGGCCGGCAGTGCGATCAGGCCGATATGCTGAAGGGTGAACGGATACCCATGAAGCTTCACCACGCCCACCGTCTCCTGCAACGTACGGCAAGCGAGGCGTATTTCCTGCGGCGTGTAAGGCCAGGAGGGCAAAGGGATCATTGGGCACCCCAATTTCACTGATGGCGCTAACGTACCACTCGATGGCGTGAGTAGTCAATGACGACGCGCATAAAGGTTGCTATGCTATTGAGGATTTGGCGTTTTTGACCTGATACTGGCGCGAATAGAGGATGAACTATATGCAGGCATACTTGATCACCGACGAACAGATTCTGAAAATTCATCACACCTCACTGGCAATATTGGATAAGGTGGGCGTGCAGGTGCCGCATCAGGAAATGCTCGCACGCTTTGCTGATGCTGGTGCGCGCGTAGATCATCCCGCACAGCGTGTGTTCATTCCATCTGCCCTGGTGGAACGCGCGCTGCAATCCGCTGGCAAAACGTACACCCTGTATGGACGGGATCTGACGCGCACGGCGAAGTTTGGACAGGGGGCGCGTAACTACAACAGCATCGCCGGCGAAGGGTTGTGGGTCGAGGAACCGGGCGGCGAACGGCGCCCGACCAGCTTGCTCGACGTGGCCACCGCAGCGCGATTCGGCGATGCCCTTGAGGCTCTCACCATTGTCGGCGCCATGGCCGATCCCCAGGAGGTGCCGGTTGGCGTACGCTGTGTCGAAGTGCTTGCCACCCTGCTCGCCAATACCACCAAACCCCTCACGTTCTGGTATTATGACCGTGCCGCCGCACGCTGGCTCAATGAAATCATGATCGTGTTGCGCGGCGATGTCCAGCGTGCCGAGCGTTATCCGCTCTGCTATCCCTTCTTTGAGCCGATCAGTCCGCTGCGCTTTCCCTTCCACGGCATCGATCTGTTATTCGAGACCGCACGGCTGAACCTCCCCGTGCCCATCGGCCCCATGGCGCAGATGGGCATCTCCGCGCCCGGCACCGTGGCGGCGACGCTGGCCCAGCAGAACGCTGAAATCCTGGCAGGCCTCTGCATCACCCAACTCGTTCGGCCCGGCATGCCGGTCTGTTACGGCGGTATCTGCCACGCCTTTGACATGCGCACCACCCAGATGATTTTTAGTGGACCGGAGCAGGCGATCTTCGGGGTCGCAATGACGCAAATGGGCAAGCACTACGGCTTACCGGTCTACATCAATGTCGGGCTCACCGATGCGAAACGCCCGGATGCGCAGGCGGGCATGGAGGCAGGCATCACCCTCATGCTGGGGGCGGCAGCAGGCGCGGACATTTTCGGCCATCTGGGCATTAGCGGGATGGATCAGGCGGCATCGTTAGATATGCTGGCGATGCAACATGAAATCATTCGCTACGTGGAAAGCACACTGCGTGCCATCGATTTTAGCGACGAAGCACTGGGGTTCGATGAAATCAGCGCCGTGGGCCCGGGCGGGTCGTATATTGACCGGGACTTTACCGCCAACTTCTTTCGCCGCGAACTCTTCTTCCCCACCCTGCTCGACCGGGAGTACTACGAAGCGTGGCGCAGCTCGGGCGCCATGAGCATGGAAGAACGCATCAGGGAACGAAAACGTGCGCTATTGGCTTCCCATCAACCAGAACCGCTTCCCGACGATATCTCCCGCGAAATCGACCGCATCGTGGCAGCCGCCCGACAGGAAACAATGGCCGGCCAACCAGCGGGAGTTCTTCGGTAACGATGGTGATCTCGGTGGCCCACAGCCATACCGGAATCCGCGCAGGGTGGCGTCGCGTTGTCGGATGGAAGAACGACGAGGTCACGATGCGCGGATCGGTGGCCTGTGCGCACACCCGCCAATTCCTCGTACCAGCAAAGCATACGGCCTGCGGCGACAAAGGCGCGCATATTCTCCTCCGGCGTGGCGTCGGACGTTTGATCGCCAACGCTGAGGATGAAGCCGCCGCCGGCCCTGCCCTGCATCAGGCGACCGTGACCGCTACCCTAAGCGCAATTATTTCCTTCTATGCACAATCTGTACCGGGGTATCACGCGGGCCGATGCTCAATGTCGCAAGCGGTTATTCTCTCATGGTTCATACACCACAGGTCAGGTCATGCATACAAACCCTCGCGAGAACAAGCGAGATCGCACGCCACAATTCGAAATATTCACAACTGGCGCGTAACGAACACATCATGAATACACGTGTAACTGCACCAACTCCCTGAGGAGTCTGCTATGAACCCTGACGATCGCCACCTGGTCGAACCTCGCCGTCTCACCTTGCGCGACGGTCGAGAGGTTACCATCCGCTTGTTAGAGACCACCGACGCGGAAAGCGTCGTGGACCTGTACCTTTCCATTCCCGACGATGATGGCATCTATTACTGTCTACCGCCCAGCCAACGCACGCGCGAGAGAGCTCTACAGCGTGTGGCGGCGGCCGACAGCCCGTACGAAGTCTGTCTGGTGCTGGTCGATGACGCCGGGATGATCCACGGCGAAGCCTGGTATGGATGGAGCGCAGAACAAACGGCACAGAGTCTTTTCGGCATCTATATCCGCCGCACCATGCAGGGCGTAGGGGCGGGGCGAATTCTCATGACGCGCCTGATGGAAGTCGGCGACCTCTATGGTCCACCGGTGATGACCCTCACCGTGCAGACGGAAAATGAACGCGCATGGAAGTTGTATCAGCGCATGGGCTTTATCATTCAGCGCCAGCAAATGCGCGATGCTCGCGAGGACTCTCCGGCGATGCCCGAGTTCTATATGACGCGGAAAATGGGCCGGCGTTGTCGGGCAGGCGCAGCCTCGCGTATCATCACCCCCACGCTGGGCATGCACTTGCAGGGGCAACTGCATATCCGCGAAATGACATCCGTTCGCGATCCGCTGGAGATCAATCTGCTGTACTTAGCGAACCGTGAAACAGGGATCTGTCTGGTCAGCCTCGACCATTCAGGCGTGATGGGCTCAGAGCATATCGCGCGCTTGCGCAGTACGGTTGCGGAGGAAACCGGATTGCCGAGGGAGCATGTACTGATCGCCAGCACCCATACCCATACCGCCGCAACAATCCAGTCGACACTCTACGATTCACCCGATAATCTCTCCTACTTCACGACAGTGCTCGAGCAGTTGACCGAGGCGGCACGCGAGGCTGTTACGAACGCACGCCCGGCAGAAATCGGCACGGCCACCGGTCGAGCACATATTGGCTACAACCGCCGGCTCTGTTGGGAAGATGGATCGCACACCATGTACGGCGACTCGACAGCCCCGGGCTTTACCGGCCTCGAAGGGCCGGATGACCCCACACACACCGTGCTCTTCGCACGGGATGAAGCGGGAAAGATCATTGCAATTTGCCATAACAATGCGGCGCACAGCACCTGCGTGGAGTGCGCACTTTTCGCTTCGGCTGATTTCCCCGGCGAAGCTCGACGCCTCATCCGCGAGGCACTGGCCGAAGAAGTACCGGTGCTCTACCTGCAGGGAGCCAGCGGGGATCTTTCTCCCTGGAATATGTTGCGCCAGCCCGCTCGCTACGCGGGAGAGCAGCGCTTGCATGAGGTGGGAGCCATGCTCGCCGCCGAAACACTGCGCTTGCAGCGAGAAGTCGAGTACATCGCAGACCCGCTTATCCTCGTGGAACATGCCGAACCGGTGATGGGTGTGCGCTTACCGACAGATGCCGAGTTGGCAGCCGCACGGGAGACGCAAGCCCACGGAGAAGAGGCCGTCGGACGGTGGCAGTATATCATCGATGTCTGCGGCGTACTGCGCCTGTGGGAGGATTATCATGAGGCGCCGCGTGAAACCGTCCCGCTCTGCGCCGTGCGCATCGGTGACCTGGCGATCGCAACGAATCCTTTCGAAATGTACTGCCAGTACGGCCTCGACATCCGGCGGCGCAGCCCCGCACGCCACCAGATGATCGCCCAACTCACCAATGACTTTCTCGGCTATCTGCCCACCATCTACGGCATTCTCGGCGGCGGGTATTCCGGACAGGCCATCCACTGGGCGCGGATGGAGCCGTATACCGGCTACCAGATCGTCGAGGAAACCGCGCGGCTCTTATACCGGCTCTGGGGCCAGAACGCTGATCATTCGACACCAGCCTGAGGCGCACCGAGAAATGCATGCGACCTGGCATGTTGGCGGTATGATTCGAGAAGTCCGCGAATGACGCCCCTCACCGCTCACAACTGATGGTAAACGCAAAGTCGTAGATGCCCGGAGGTACGCAATACGGCTCAAGGGTCTGTGAGCCACAGGAGCCGGTTCCCAGTCCGCGTTGCTTATAGTCAATGCAGATGATCGTCTCCGGACGACGGGCGTCCTCCACGTCCGGGGTGTGCCGGCAGGCGAACAGATCCGCCGGCGTGACATGGTGGACGGAGAACTCGAAGCGCGGCTGCGCCTGCACGCGAAACGTAATCTCACCATTGCTCAAGGTGAACCAGCGCACGTCGCTCTTGCTCCCGTTCTCCTGTGGCATGATATAGGGCACGAACTGCGCATCCACCATACCGCCATACCGCCCCACCGCGGCCCCCGCGTTGCGATCGATGTAGTTCTCGTGCGGCCCGCGGCCGAACCAGGTCACCTGCTCGAACCCCGGCACCGTGGCAAAGATGACGCCGACGCGCGGTAACGAGGGAAGGCGCTCATCGATCTCGACGTGATGGTCGAAACGCACGATTCCCCCGGGCATGACCCGACACGTCTGCCGGTAGTGGATCGGCCACTCGGGCTGCGTGCCGATATACGTCCGTGACATCGTGACCGCCACCGCGTCCTCCTCGTGCATCACCGACAGCGCTCGATCCGTACAGCGCAGGCAGTCCAGACCGGCGGCAAGCCACTGCCCCATCGGCTTCTGCTCCTGCCCGCTCCACCCGCGAATGCCGTCATTATCGATGCACGCGCGCCAGAGATTCAACTCGGGCCCCTGCTGAAATACCGGACGGCCGTCACAGGCGATGCGGGTAATCACTGCCGCCGAAGGGTCGGCCACCACTTCCAGGCTGCCGCTGGTGACAACGATCGTATCCCCTTGCTCCGCAAACGTGGCAGGCGAGGCGACCGGCGTTGGCTCCGGGACAGCGGTCACGGGACACGGCATCTCGAACTGCTCCCAGGCGATCTCGTATCCCGCATCACACCACGCCGTCGCCTCGCGCGCCAGAAAGCGCAGGGTAAGGTGGCACTCCTGCCCTGGGCGTAGCGTCGGGCGCGGCATCGCCAGGGTGATCTCCTGCGATGCCTGCGGAGGCGCTGTGCAATCAGGCAGTTCGCCGGTCTCCACCATATCGCCGTCAACCGTCACCTCCCACACGCCCCGCAACCAGCACAGATCATTAAAGTACTGCTTGTTCGTGATGCGGAAGCGTCCAGCAGCCCAATCCAGCACCTCCATACCTACCGGCTGGGCAAGCTTCTTCAACTCCCACATCGCCGGGTGAGGAGTGCGGTCCGGCCACACGAGGCCATCACAGACAAAGTTCGCGTCATGTACGCGCTCTCCGAAGTCACCGCCATATGCCCAGTACGTGCGTCCTCGTTCGTCCACGCGCCGTATACCGTGATCCACCCACTCCCAGATGAAGCCACCCTGCAATCCGTGGTACTGCTCAAAAGCCTCCCAGTATTCCTTCAAGTTGCCGTTGCTGTTGCCCATAGCGTGTGAGTATTCGCACATGATGAAGGGACGGGCATCCTGATTCGCCTGCGCCCACTCGATCAACACATCCACATGCGGATACATCGGGTCGGCAACATCGTTATATTTGCCGGTGCTGTGCGCATAACTCACCTGGCCCTGATGCCACCACTGCTGTAACTCGCCTTCGTGGTGGATAATGCGCGACGGATCATAGGCGCGAATGGCCTCCGCCAACCGCACGTGGTTCTCCCCGTGCCCGGTCTCGTTCCCCAGCGACCACCCGATCACACACGGATGATTCTTATCGCGTTGCACCATGCGCATACCCCGCTCCAGAAACTGGCGGGCCCAACGCGGGTCGCGACAGAGCGTCGAGTAATTCGCATGCGCTTCAATATTCGCCTCATCAAGCACATACAGGCCATATTCATCGCAAAGATCGTACCAGAGCATATCGTTCGGATAATGCGACGTGCGCACCGCGTTGATATGAAACCGCTTCATCAGCAGGATATCCTTGAGCATCATCTCCCGAGATAGGGTCTTGCCGGTCACCTCATCGTGCTCATGGCGGTTGACGCCTTTGATCAATACGCACTGGCCGTTGATGAGGAGTTGCCGCTGCTGAATGGCGATGTTGCGAAAGCCGACCCGTAGACCGCGCACATCGATCACCTGCCCGTCGCCATCGCGCAGGGTCACCGTCAGGGTATACAAATACGGCGATTCCGCTGACCAGGGATGCACACCGGCGAAACGATGGGCAAGACAACTCCGGTAATTGCTGATGCGGAAGGAGTGATCCACGGTCTCGGCGGCGGTATAGCAGGGTGCCCCCTCGGCATCGAAGAGTTCCACCTCCACCGAGTAATCCTGTTCGGGGCCGCTGAGCGCCTTCCACGCTGAAGCCGCCAGGTGTTGAAAGCCCAGTGGCGTATCAATAGTCAGCAGGCCGTCGCCGGTCTGCACATCGTAATCCGCCCTGGCGAACACATCGGCGAGATAGGCGTCAGCCGTGGAGTAGAGATAGACATCGCGATAGATGCCCGCCATCCACCACTGGTCCTGATCCTCGATATAACTGCTGTCGGACCAGCGCAGCACCTTCACCACCAGGGCATTGGTTCCTTCGCACAGCGCATTGGTGATATCGAATTCCGACGGCAGCCGACAATCCTTCGCCATGCCGATCAGCGTCCCGTTGAGATATACCTCGTAGTAGCTCTCAACGCCGCCGAAGTGCAGTACCACGCGACGCCCCGTCCAACGCCCGGGGATCTCGAAAGTGGTGTGGTACACGCCAGTGGGGTTCTCGTCCGGGGGAATGGGCGGCGTATTGTCAAAGGGCATCGCCGAGTTCGTATAGATCGGCTGATCCCACCACCCCTGTAGCGTCCAGTTGGCGGGAACAGCAATGGTCAATCCGGCGCATGCTTCCCCGGTGAGATGGGCGTCGGTGACCTCGTCGGGAGAATGGAGCAAGGTGAAATCCCACGTGCCGTTCAGCGAGAGAAACCAGGGTGATCGCGCACGATCCCGGCTGCGAGCATCCTGCTGATTGGGAAACGGGATCAAGCAGGAGTGCATCTCCAGACGGTTAATCGCCGAGAGTTCAGGGAGCGCCCACAACTGCGTTGACACACGAAGATCATGCATGTCAGACTCCAAACACGTTGAAAGTAGGGCGCGAGGTGGAACGGAGCCTTCGGCAAGCTATCGCTCGTGTACTCCAATAGCGTATGTACATGTTACGGGTGCAAGCTATCGGTACCGCGTGTTACTTAATGCATACGCGGCGCACTTGCTTAAGATCCGTATATCCGGCAAAGCATTTCAGGATGCCATCCTGCAGCAGTGTGGTCATCCCTTGTTGCATGCCCACGCTGCGGATCGCCTCGACGGTTTCGCGCTTTTGAATGAGGGTTTTAACCTCGAGAGTGCTGATGAGCAATTCATGGAGCCCCATGCGCCCGCGGTAGCCGGTCTTTTCACAATCCGCACATCCGACCGGCCTGTACAGACGCAGATCATCCGTATACGGTACCGCATAGGGCTCCCACCATTCGGCGCCGAACAACTCCACCATCCCGTCATACTCCTCGCGCGAGGGATGATACGCTGCCTTGCACTGCGGGCACAGCGTGCGCACCAGGCGCTGCGCGAGAATGCCCAGCAGGGAATCCGCAAAATTGAGCGGATCAATGCCCATATCGAGCAGGCGCACAACCGTCTCCGGCGCACTGTTCGTGTGCAGCGTGCTGAAGACCAGATGGCCGGTCAGTGATGCCTCGACACCCGTCTTCGCCGTCTCCAGATCGCGCATCTCCCCCACCATGATCACATCCGGGTCGGCGCGCAGGAAGGAGCGCATAGCGGCGGCAAAGTCAAAACCAATCTTCGGCAGCACCTGCACCTGGCGCAAGCCATACTGGGTGATCTCCACAGGATCTTCTGCCGTCCAGATTTTGCGCTGCGGCGTGTTGATATGCTGCAGGGTGGCGTGCAGGGTGGTGGTCTTCCCCGACCCGGTCGGGCCGACCACCAGAATCATCCCGTACGGTTTCTCAGCAATCCCACAGAGACCCGTGAAATTCGACGGGCTCAACGCCATCTCTTCCAATGGCAATGTGCCGCCTTTCACCAGCAGGCGCATCACCACATCCTCTACCCCGCCGACAGTGGGGACGGTGGCCACGCGCAGCTCAATACTCTCTCCGCTAGGACGGTTGAAGAGAATCTTTCCATCCTGCGGCTTGCGCCGTTCGGTGATATCCAGATTTGACATCACCTTGATGCGCGCAACGATCGCATTGCGGTAACCATACGGAATCGTCTGATAGATCAGGCATTCGCCATCCACGCGATACCGGACATCGATATTGCGCTTCCCCGTATTCGGCTCAATATGGATATCCGAGGCACGGCGCACCACCGCATCGTTGATCAGGCGGTTCACCAGTTGCACAATCTCACTGTCGGTTTCCGCATAGGCCTCTTCTTCCTCCAGTGCGCTGATGTCGCTGCCCTCGCCGGCATCCAGGCTCTCGATAATCTGGTCGATGGACGCGGACTCCGCCTTGTTGAAAAATCTGGCAATATACTTGTGAATTTCTTCTGGAAGCGCCACCTGATAGCTGACCGTGTAGTTAGGGTAGAGCACCGCGATGGCGTCGTGCTTCAATACGTTGTCCGGATCATCGATCGCGACCCGCACAACGCCGTCGGCGCAGTCCAGCGGCACCCAGCACTCGCGCCGCAGATACTCCGGATTGAGCTTTGACAGCAATGCGGTCGGCGCCGGCAACCGATCGTCGTACCCGATGAATGGGCAACCGTAGAACACTTCGAGCGATTTGCCGATCTCCGCTCTCGGGATGGCAAACGTGCGCATCAGGTAGGACACGGTCGAAATCTTCTCCCGCTGGGCATCCTCGGTGGCCGTCTGTACATCCTCTGCGGTGATCAACCCCTTGCTCACCAGGTAGTCAAAGCGTGAGCGATACCGGCGGCCGGAACGCTGACGATTGTAGAACGCCACCCCCAGCGTCACGGCGACCTCGATGAGGAACTGCTGATCTTCATCGGTGAACCGCCCGCCGCCCTTGCGGTTGATAATCTGGATGACGCCCATCAACTCCTGGCTGTACAGAATCGGCACGGCCAGCATCTGGCGGGTGCGCAGGCCCGTCTGGTGGTCCCACGTCTGATCAAACGCGAGTGCCGGATCAATGGCATGCAATTCATCCGCATCATAGGCATCGGCAATGTTGACGATGGCCCGATGGTTCGCCACATAACCGGCTACGCTCGTATCGCTGATGGGCACGCGGATCTCTTGGATCTCGCTGCCGCTAAGGAACATCGAATAGATCGTGCTCGTGGCGCCATCAACCGCATAAATAGTGATGGCGTGGGCGTTGAACAGAGTGAGAATGTGCGCGTTCACATCCAGCAGAATCTGCCGGATGCTCTGCGCGGAATGGATGCGGTTGATCGTTTCGAGGAACCGGTTGCGCAGATTCAGCTGCTCTTCCAAGCTGGAGGATTCGGGTTGTATGACTGTCATCATGCGCTTCCTCACGAGGCGAGAGTGATTGGCATTATACACCCTCGGCAAAGCGATTGTACACAATACAGGCCCTGACCTGACTTGAGGAGCACAATACCTGCAGGCATATTACAACTGACAGGCCTCCGGCAGTGTGAGGCTAACCAACCTTTCCTCGGCCACGGCAGATAGCGGTGGGCGTACAGCCGGTGTGATCGGTATGCCCTGCATGCTCAACACCGCTTTCAGCGCGGAAAAGAAGTTGCCGGTAGCCTGTAAGCGATTGATGAATGCGATCGACTGTGCCTGTAGTTCTCGCGCGGTTGGCCAATCATGCCGAGTAAACGCCTCGATCATGCGCAGGTAGACCGGAGCAATGGCGTTATACGTCGACCCCACTGCGCCTGTAGCCCCCATGGCCAACGCTCCGAGCAGCATCTCATCACGCCCCCAGAGCACATCATACCGCCCGCCCCCCAGTAACATCGCCTCGTGGTAGTCACCCAACGCCTCGAAGGTGAATTTCACCCCCCGCAGGTTAGGGATACCATCTCCGGCACGCTCGAGAAACCGCGCGATGCTCACTGAAACGCCACTCATCGACGGGATATGGTAGTAGTAAAACGGTAACTGCGGGGCGGCCTCTGCCACACGGGCGCACCAGTCCACCACTCCGTGCAGATCGGATGGTCTGAAAAAATTCGGGGCGATTGCCGCCACCGCATCGGCGCCAATATCCTCGGCGTGCTGGGCAAGTCGCCGTGCATCACCGAGGCTGTTGTGACCGACATGGACGAACAGCTTCATCCCGTCCGGCAACACGCGCCGCCAGGCTGCAGCCAACTGTATGCGCTCCTCGGTGGTGAGCGACATCCCTTCGCCGGTCGTGCCGTTGACGAATACGCCAATCACGCCCTGCTGTCGAAGATGATTCGCCAACGGTGTGACGACTTCCAGGTCAATACGGCCGTCCGCATGAAACGCTGTCGGTGGAGCCGCAATAAGTCCGTGAGTCTTCATGGGGAACCTCGTAATAGTGCGTTGCCGATTATCCGTGTACGGAGATTTCCACCCACCCGAATGTCACCGCCTGTGGTGAATGAACTTCGATCACCTGTTCGCCGCACTGCATAGCCTCACGGGGCACCGTGAAACCATACACGGGAAATGGAGGGGCGGGTGCGGGCAGAGTGATGCGGCCACACGGGGGACATGGGGTGCCGTTGAGACGTACCTCCATGTCGTCGGTATCTTCTGTGCCTTCCAGCAGGCCGAGCATAACTGTCACCTCCCCCGCCGGCGTCGGCCCGGTGGGCAGGCGCCACGCACACCATCCATCGGCGGGACACGGAGTAGGCAATGGGATTGCCGGCGGCTCGCCGGGCGCCCAGGTATCGGCATATGTCAGTACATGCCGCCGGGGCTTGCCTTGCAGTGTCGCCAGACTGCCAATCTCGCGCAGCAACACGGGGTAGTTCCCCAAATCATCCATGGCCGTCATGCTGTCAAAATAGTTGAAGAGGTATATGCTGTCGACCCCGCGATTCAGGAAGGCCGCCGCTGCCCCGCGCACGGTTTCCAGCGAGTTCGTCGGGCGGTTGCTGAACGCCGGATAGGGGCGCAATAACATCTCAAAGCCGGCCGCCAACTCAACACCGCTGCCCTCCAGCACGGCGCGCCAGACCTCTACCGGCATATCCGTCTCAATCGTCTCCCAGAAGGGGGTGATCACCAGCCGGTCCAGCAACCCGCGCCGCGCCCAGGTGATCGCATCCATCCCCAGCCGCAGAGCGGTCTGGGGTCGCGACGGCACGCGAGCACTCAACGCGATACGGCGGCCGCGGCGCTGCGACCAGACGTCAAGAAGGCTGCGCACCTCCGCGATGAACTCGGTGAGCAACAGTGCATCTTCCATCTCGTGCCCGGGACGTAGATGGAAGCCAAAACGCATCCAATCGAGTTCAATCCCATCACAATCATAACGTTCGACTACCTCGCGGATCAATGCCAGGTGATAAGCGCGCACCTCCGGCCAACTGTAATCAAACGCTCGATCCGTAAACTTCGTAAAGCGGTAGGGCACCCGCCGGTACTCAGGATGATTCCGCCAGAGCGCGCTATGGATGTACTACCCCGACAATCATAATGTAGACATTAGGCGGCTTCGGCTTTGGCGTACTGGACGTGCGGTTCCTCGAAGTAATTGCGCACGACATCCGGACGTT
>JAGUZN010000141.1 GCA_020060775.1 Armatimonadota bacterium | reverse complement strand
GCCGCAAGGTCCGCCTCCGCGAGGTCCGCGTAGCCGCGCTCCAGCGGGTACGCGGCCAGGACCTCCTCCCGCCGCGCGGCGATCGGTTCGACGACGGATACCCGCGCCCGGCCGGTCTTCAGGAATCCCCGAATGTGTCGCTGGCCGATGCCGCCCGTGCCGATGATAAGTACATTGGACTGCGCTGTCATGTTTGTCCTTTCACTTCGCCGTGTATCCGCCATCCACCGGGATGTTCGTTCCGGTCACATAGAGAGACGCATCCGAGGCGAGGAACACGATGATCCCCATCAAATCGGTGTCGTTGGCCAGGCGCCCGAGGCAGGTGCGCTCACTGTAATTCGTCACAAAGGCCTCGGGGTGGTCCGGGGTCTGCACGCCTCCAGGATGGATACAGTTGACGCGAATGCCGCGCGATCCGTAATAGCTCGCGCAGAACCGGGTCAGGTTGACCATGCCGCCCTTGTTGAAAAAGTAATCGGGATACCAGCCGCTCATCTCCGTTCCGCGATAGTTCAGCGGCTCCACACCGATCAACCCCATGATTGAGCCGATATTGATGATCGAGCCGCCATCGGCCATGACTTCGCCCAGCGCACGGGTGACCAGAATCAGTCCGGTGCCGTTGACCCGCATGCTCTCGTCAATCGCGGCGGCGTCATCGAAGTAGCCGTGTTTCACCGGCCGGGCCACGGCGTTGTTGACCAAGATGTGCAGCGTACCGCTCTCGTGCGCAATCGTGTCGCGGGCGGCGAAGATGGACGCTTCATCAGTCTGATCCAGCCGCAGGGCGCGCACGTCGTGGCCCAGCGCCCGGTGCTCCGCCGCCAGTTTTTCGAGCGCCGCCAGGTTGCGCGACGCGACGTAGACCCGCGCGCCGGCCTCAGCCAGGGCCCGCACGATCTGCCGGCCATAGAGACCGGCGCCGCCGGTGACGAGTGCCACTTTGCCGGTAAGGGAAAAAGACTCAATAATACTCATATCACGCTCCACTCTTCACGCCTTTCCCCCGTAGATGCTCTGGCTGTCCCCCACCGGCCGTTTGGTGAACTCGGCCACAATTTCCTTACAGTACTGCGACAGCCCCACGACGTCCGCGCCCAGGCTCAGAAAGCGGTATCCCTGGTCGATCAATGCCGTGAGGGTGGCGGGGGACGCCACCGTGCCGGCGAACTTGCCGTGCGCCAGTGCTGCTTCCGCCACGCGTTGGCGAGCCTCCAGCAGCTGCGGGTGATCCCACACGCCCGGCGCCCCGATGCCATGACTGAAATCACCGGGCCCGAAGAAGAGCAGATCGATGCCCGGCAGCGCGGCGATGGCGTCCAATTCCGTCAGCGGCTCCGGATCCTCGATCTGCACCACGACGAACCGCTGCGCGTTCGCCTGCGCCAGATACTCGACGAAGTCCAGGCCGCCATAGGCGCCGTCGGCATTGCCGCCGTCCACCGGGCGGCGACCGAGCGGGTGAAACCGCGTCATCCGCACCACCGCCTGCGCGTCGGCCAGGCTCATGACATGCGGCACCATGATGCCGGCGGCGTCCATCTCCAGCGGGCGGATATAGTCGCTGTAGCTGCCGCGCGCCACGCGCACCATCACGTCCGCGTCGTGCGCCTTCGCCGCCCGGATACCGTGCTCGATGGTGGCCAGATCGTTGGGCACGTGCTCCATATCGAGCCAGAGACAGTCGAAGCCGGCCATCGCGGCGATCTCCACCGCGCGGGCGTCGGTCAGATTCAGCTTAAAACAACTCGCTACCTCACCGGCGCGCAACCTGGCCAGCGCGCGGCTGGGTCGCATGGCGTGCTCACTCATCATATCCCCCTTGTCACGTAACAGGTCTGTCCAGGCGCGGGGAGCGTGGACAATGGTGCGTCGTGTTCCCGAATGTATATCATTTCCCCTCGGCGTCAGTCGAATCGCAATGCACGCAGATCCGCATCCTTCAGCACGAACCTCAGGCGCACCGGCTGGCCGGTGAGACAGCTTTTCTCTGGTGATCGCACAGGAAATCCTATTGTCGCTCACCATACATCCGCCATCACGGCGACTCGACGACGGCTCAAATCGCTTCAGGGCGGTTGGCGGTGATTTCCTGCACCTTGATGGCCTTGTGGCGCTTGCCGTCCGGGCCGGGGTGGCGGAAATCGGAGTATGCGATCAGGAAGCGGTCGGAGCCTGTCTTCAGCAGCGTGCAATTACCGCAGGTGTCGTCCCAGCCGGCGTTCACTTCCGTGGTCACCGTGCCCCGCGAGGGTGCGACCGGCGCGCGGGTCTTCTCGCCCGGTTCGGGGATGACGTTGACCGGTGTGTGCCAGCGCTCCCCTGTGCCGTCAGTGCAGAACAGCAACTGCACGCCGGGCCGGCCGTACAGCAGGGCGATGACGCCGTTGTCGAGCCGCACGAGCTTGGGCATCACGCCGAACGGCGTCAGGATCTCCGGCGTCGTCCAGGTGTGGCCCCAATCGGTCGAGCGCGCGAGAAACACCGGCTGATGGGTGCCGCCGCTGTCAGTCCGCATGACGCAGAGCATGCGGCCGTCGCCGAACGAGACCACGCCTGGCTCGTAGCAGCCCCAGGCATCCACGTTGGGCACCGGCGCGGCATCCGTGCCGCCCCAGAGTCGGTTGTAATTGCTGTCCGGGTCCTCAAGGTACAGCAGGCAGGCGTCACGCTCGGCTGCCGCATCGGCGAAATACCCCGGCACGCTCCACAGCCGCCACGATCGCCCGCGGTCGTCGGAGCGCAACACCGCCACCGCGCCGCGCTTCGGCAGGCTGCCGTCGGGGTTGAAGAAATGCAGGTACTGGAATGTCAGCGCGCCGCCGTCAGGGGTGAGCGTCCAGAAGAACTCGGTGGAGACGTGCGGCCGGATCAGCAGATTCACGTCCTCCGTCCTGTCCGGCTCGACCCCGGCCATGCGCGCCACCTGCACCGCCAGATCGGGCACGTCCAGTGCGACCTGTTCCTCCACCCAGTCCTGCCGGCCGGGCAGACGGCGCAGGGTTTTAACGCGTCGCAGTTCGTCCGGCAGGTCGCCCAGCCGGTAGCAGTCGGAGGTTCCGCCCCAGCCATCGGTGAACGGCACCGGGCGGGGCGGCAGCATCAGCGTACCGGCCGGCAGCGGGCGTTCGACCGGCATGCGGATCGCCTCGCCGTCGGGAAAGACGAGGGCGTCGGCGGCATCCCAGGCTCTGCGATCTTCCGCATCGGCCTCCTGCCACGTGCGGCCGCCGTCGGACGACACGCACACCGGATTCTCCTGGCCGTAGCTGACATAGCTGTCGGCGTGGAGCGAATAGCTCACGGCGATCCGGCCGTCGGCCAGGCGCCGGATGTGCGGAAACTGGTACTGCCCCCAGCGCGTCGTGCCAGTGTGGTGATCGATATAGGCCGTGGGGCTGACGACCACCACTGAGGGGGCCTGCAATTGCACGTTGACGCTGTCGGGTGCGCTCATTGGCTGACTCCTTTCGCGCGATCTCTCTACTGCCACAGGACAATCAGGATGGGATCAGTTCATAGGCATACACCCGCGCGTTCGCCAGATGCAAGGTGACCTTGACGTCGGACGCGGGTGGGATGAAATCGCCGGTTTTCCACGCCAGGGTCGCGTTCAAGCTGTCGCCGGTCAGCGGCACGCTGTCCGCCAGGGCGTGCGGGACATGTTCCTGCTTCAGGACGTTGTGCACCATCTCGTCGGCATGCACTTCCGCGCGGACGCGGCCCTCGGGCTTGATGACCTCGTAGTTGAGCGCGAGGCGCATCGGCGTGTCGAGGCGGCCCAGGCGGATGGTGAAGCTGCCCTCGGGGTCGGCTTCGAAGCCGAAGAGCCGCCATTTCGGCCAACGGGCAAAGGTAATGCCGGAGCGGGTATGTTGCTCCTTGTAGGCGCGCCACGCCTCGGCGCTGGTCCAGTTGGGCTCGGCGCCATAGCCGTGCGACTGGCTGTTGCCGGAGAAGTACAGCCGCTGTTCGTCGCCGACCTCCACAACGTTCGCCGCACTGTTGATCCAACCGTTGCGCGCCCAGGGCACGTCGGCGTGATCCACGAAGTTCGGCCGCCCCGGCAGATGCAGCCAGCGTCCGCCGGGTTCGGGCTGGTAGACCAGCGTGATGTCGGAGGTGCCGTAGAGCGCAACGGGCTGCAGGGCGCCGCAGGTCGTATACGGCAGCTCGTGCCAGTAATTCCATAGGAACCCGACCGTGCCCCGCCCCGCCGGCAGCATGCCCATGCCATAATAGTCGCAGGAGTGAAAGCCGCGCGCGGCGGCGCAGATGTCGTCGAACTCGTCGGGGTAGAGCGCGCTGACCGCCTCGCCGTACGCGCCGTCGTGGAACTCGGCGGTATGGATGCTGCGGCGCATCAGGCGCATGTTGCGCGGGGTGAACTTCATGGCCGTGAGGGCGCCGTGCCGTCCCGGGTGGTAGACGCTGGTGATCACATCACCGCTGGGCCAGCGCGGCGCGGGGCCGTCCAGCTCCCAGCAGAGCCCGTCCGCGGAATGCGCGGTGTAGTAGCCGTTGCCCTCCGGATGCGCCATCACGACCTGCAGCCACGGATTGCCGTAGCCGGTCGCGCGGTAGCGGTGGGACGGCGGGCTGTCGGGATCGATGAAGACCGTGGCGCTGTGCAGCGGGAGATTCACCAAATGGCTTGGCGAGCCGCCGAGCGTGACGAGATCCAGCGCCGGTTTGGTCCAACTGATGCCGTCGTCCGATTCGGCGTAGGCCACCACGGAGACATCGGTATCGCCGCCCAGGCGTTCGGGCGTCGCGTGGTACCACATGCGCAGCCGCCCCCCGTCGTCGAGCACGCTGCCGTAAATCGATACGCCGCGGGCATCCCCCGGCGTGTCCGGCTGCAGCACCGGCTCGGGGTGGATCTCCGGCGTGCGCTGCACGAAGTTCAAATGTCCGGTGAACTGTTCCAAATTGGTACGGCTTTCGAACAGCAGTTCCATCGGTGTGGCTCCTTTCAACGGAAACGGAGGGAGAACAAATCCGCGTCCTTCATCACAAAGCGCAGGCGGACAGGCCGGCCGGCCAGCGCACTGACGTCGCTGCCCTTTTCGCCCCATGAAACCACCCGCTCAATTTCGTCCCCGATAATCTCGGGGCAATCATCCAGCGTGAATCCCGGGATGGGCACGCCTTCCGGCGTCTGGAGTTCCACGCGCACGCCGCCGGCGGCGCTGGTCGCGTAGTTGAGGATGAGGCCCTTGCCTTCAAAAATCAGCGGCTTCGTGAGGAGTTCCCCGCCCGCATATGGCGCATTGACCGAAACGAAGCCGTCAGTGCGCAGGGTGTAGCGCCGTATGTGCCACGTCGCTTGCCCATAGTCGCGGTTCACATAAAACGACATCTCGCCAGGAGCAGTTTCCATCACTCGGCCGCCCGGATAATTGGTGCGAGAGACCCAGTTGCTGTAGCCCAATCCCGGGCGGATGAAGCTCTCCATGAATGTGCGATCATAAACCGTGCTTCCCGCCCGCGTGCTCATCAGCACTGCGTCAGAACAATCGCCGGCGTATGCAGCTGCAACGGATATCTGTGCCTCCTGTTCAGGAGTAATCACGCGCCGCCCAGGCCAAAACCGCGCGGCAAGGGCAATGTAGATATGGGGCGCGCGGAAATACGGATACGTGTTATTGGTGTAAATTTCTTCCCACGTAGCATCTGTCCCGTTACATGTCATGATGGCAGGCGGGGTCCATTTTTTCTCCGGCTCTTCGGTCGTCCAGTGCAACAGATCGGTCGAGGCAGCGCGCGCGACCCAGCGAAAAGCGTGCCAGGCCTTTTCCGGATAGGGATGCGGTTTGGGGATGTGCAGCATGCGCAGGTAGCTTACATACTGGCCCTCCGCCTCGGACCAGAAGAAACTATTGACAGAGTCAAAGGAATTATCAGCCCAGGAATGCAGGACATATTTATCCGAAAGCAGGCGAAAGCGCACGCCGTCCCCCGACACTAGAAAACGGACGCCATGTTTGCCACCGGCCGGCCAATGCCCCTTCCACCGCTGTTCTTCTTCGTTGTAGTGGTGGATGTGCGTCAGCTTGATGCGCTCATCGGCAGGGATTCCTGGTCTATCATCAAGCCAGACGTCGCCATACGTGGGCCCGTGTTCATAATAATCGCCGTCCTGGTAACCTTCTTCATAGACGATGGCATTGTTATCCTTTGTGTCCATGACCTCAACACATCCGAGGTCGGGCTTCGTCCAGTGTATCCCATCCTCGCTTTCGGCGTAGCAGATAAAACTGGTGTGGACATCTTTCATCGCGCGATAATACATTCGGTACTTGCCTGCATAGAAGAAGACATTACTGATCGCGCCGAAGCACCCTTCCCATGGCCGGTCGATCTTAATGGCCACCTCCGCGGGCCGCGGCTCCTGCAGCTTGAGGCGCGTGCCGTTCAGGTTCTGGATGAGATACTGGTCAACGAAGAGCTCCAGGTGGGAGCCAATCTGCAGTGGCGCGGCCGCGCCAGTCTCTTCCGCACACCGACCTCCTGGCGCAGCGAACAGCACACTACAGATAAACACCACCCATGCGTAGGCTTGGATGTGTCGCATAATTGTTCTCCCGTGGTCCTGATCATTTCTCTGGCGCTGCACGAAGTTCAGATGCCCCGTGAAGTGTTCCAGATTCGTCCGGCTTTCAAAAAGGAGTTCCGTGGTTGTCGTTCCTTTCACCTTCACTCAAAAACGGCCCGGCCCCAGGATGCCGGGTTGGGGCCGGCCATGCCGCCCTGCGTACGGACGTCGCACACGCCGCAGACAATACCGGGGCCGCGCGCCTCGCCCCAGTGCATTTGCAGATGCGCGGTCAGCCGGTCACCCGCCGTCGGCCGCCGCCCGCGCAGCAGCGACCAGGGGATGCGATACTCGAACGTGTAACCGTTGCCCGCCACGTTCAGCCGGTAGGCGCCTTCCAGGCCGGCGGGGTTGACCCGGGTCTCGTCGAACGTTGCCCCGTAGGAGATGTAGGCGGCCGGTGTGCCGGCCGGGGCGGAGTACCAGAGCACGATGGAATGGGTCGCCGCATCGGCGTCCTCGCCCAGACCCACCAGCCGGATCTGCAGCGCGTCGCCATCCCAGGCGTTCTGGACATCGCCCTCCAGGCCCATGGGATTGGTCAGCGGATGGGGATCCAAGACCTCGCCGCTGACGTAGAGCGCCTCCGCATCGTGCATCATGGCGAGGCGCGCGCAGTAGTCGCGCTGCATCGTCGCGGTCGGATACAGCTCGATCGCGCCGGTCAGGTCCCAGTCGGACAGGTCGGCGTCGATCGACACCTTGCCCGGCGCCGGACGCACCCGGATTTCCGCGTGGAGC
The DNA here is from genome assembly GCA_020060775.1 of Armatimonadota bacterium. GTDB lineage: Bacteria > Armatimonadota > Hebobacteria > CAIYQO01 > CAIYQO01 > JAGUZN01. Next base: position 2,436 of record JAGUZN010000141.1, on the reverse strand, counting down.
GGATCGAGGCGATAGAGTTTCCAGGGCACGAGATAGGACTGCGCGACGCCTTCGTCCGCGTGGGTGAAGCGCAGGGCGAAGAGGTCGGCATCGCGCAGCACAAACCGGAGCCGGATCGGTGTGCCGGCGAGGGCGCCCAGGTCGGCGCCGCCCTGCCAGGCGATACCCGCGTCGAGCTGGTCGCCGAAGAGGATGTCCATATCGTCGAGCCGAAAACCTTCGATCGGCCGTCCTTCGGCGTCCTGGATCTCCACCTGGAGCTGCCCGGCGGCCGAGGTCGCGTAGTTCAGCCGCAGGAAGCGGCCCTCGAACAGGAACGGCTTGGTGACAAGCTCGCCCCCCCGATAGTCGGCATGCGCCGACACGAAGCCGTGCGGCCGGATGGCGAGCCGCCGCAGGCAGCCGGGCACATCCGGCTGCATGTAGTGCTCGCTGATGTACATGGACCATTCCATGGCTGAGGTCCGGGCGATGCCCCAGAGCGGGTAATTGTTGCGCTGACCCCAGTTGCGCGGGTCCGGACCGGGCCGGACCCAGGCGTCGAGGTAGCGCGTCCAGTGCACGCCATCCCGGCTGGCCATGAACAGCGCGTCGTTGCAGCCCTGCGTGGTCCAGGACATCTCGCCGGACGTGCGCGCGTGCGGTGGCACGAGCGTGCGGTGTTCCAGGAAGCGATTGGGAAACGCCACGTAGAGGTGCTCGGCGCCCGGACACGGCAGAGCGGCGTTGGTGTAGAGCTGGACCTGGTCCTCGCCGTCGGCGTAGTGATTGGAGACCGGCGTGGTCCAGTGCAGGTAATCGGGCGAAGTGGCGGTCTGGATAATCCGCACGTGGGGCGGGCGGGTTTCGGTGGGACTCAGCCGCATGTTCTCGCGGGTATAGCACCGGTAGCACCCGGCGACCGCATCCCAAAACGATGTATTGATGGAGTCGAAAGCGCCCGGCTGCACCGGATAGACCAGCGGTTCCTCCCGCATCCGGCGCCAATGAATGCCGTCCGCCGAACACATGGCGTAGAGCGTGGACGCGAGGTTGTTCATGGGCCCCGGCTGCAGGCCCTTGAATCGCTCCCGCGGATCGGCCTGCGGATTGGTGTCCAGGAAGATGCCCGCGGGGATGCCGGGCGGATTCCCCGCCCAGACGATATTGTTGTCCTTGGAACCCTGGAACGCATGGAGCCCGTACCGGGGGCGGGTGAAGGTCAGCCCGCCATCATGGCTCTCGGCGATCGCCAGGAGACAGCGCTCTTCGTGCGCCAGATCGGGGACGCCGGCGCGGTAATACAACCGGAGCGCATCGCCGACCGCGACCAGGCTGAGCCCCTCGGCCGTGAAATCCTCCCAGGGCGCGTCGAACGTCAAAACGGTTTCCCGGCGCTCCGGCTTCTGCAGTTCCAGGCTGACGCCATCCATGCGATCGATCAGGTAATCGTCAACGAACAGTTCACGTCTTGTGCCTAAGACTATCAGGTTCATCAGCAGTTCCTTTCCATCGGTTCACGATTTAGCGCGGCGATGAGATGCCACCCACTGCACCCGTCTCACCTATCCCAACATGGTTGGCGAATCGCACGAACAACGGCTCGTCGAAGGTCACGGCGCGCGCGTAGCGCACCGTGGTCCGCCCACCACCGCGTGCGATGGAGAAGGTATCATCCCTGCACCATTGGCCGTCCGGGAGCAGGCGCTCGACACCGTGAACGGGCACTTCGCCGGGCAGATCGAACTCGGCCTCCGGCCAGGGATCGAGACTGAGGTTGAGGAGTCCCAGCAGCGTTGTCCCGTCGTCGCACACCTTGCACAAGGCCAACGGCCAGACGCCGCCGCGAACCACGGGCGGCGCGTTTTCGCCACCGAGCCAGCGTACGACCCCTTGCAGTTGCGCGGCGCGGAACGGATGGCAGAAGGCCACACCGCCCGCCGCGGGTTCCCACGCCAGGGCATGGGTCACGACACGTCCGCCCAGCCGGTTGCGGAAAGCGGTCATCGCGGGATGCACCTGCTCCGCATCGGGATCCACCAACGCGCTGATGGTTTCGACGCCGGGCAATGGCCGCAAGAGGCCGACGTTCGGCCGCCCACCGAGCCCCGGCAGGGTGAGCGTCAGAAACCGCTTCTCCGCGCCGCCGAAATCGGGGTTGAAAAACTCTTCGCATGAGAACGGGCCAAGCCGATCCACGCAGACGGGCTCGGCGATACTTTCCAACCCGATCTCCGTGCCGAAGCCGCGTTCGATCAATCCATGGGCCGCCACCGCGTCCAGAAACAGCCCGCCTTTGAGCAGGTCGTGCAACGCGGCGTCGCTCAGGGCGCGGACGGTCTGCCCGCAGGCGGCCGCTACCGGCGCGGGGTCATAGGTGGTCGGGACGCCGTGCGCCTCGAAGGCCTGCATCAGGGAGTACCCATCCTCGGCCAGGGCGCCGTAGTCCGCGCCTGG
>JAGUZN010000407.1 GCA_020060775.1 Armatimonadota bacterium | reverse complement strand
GAGGTGCGCTATCCATTGCGCCGAGAGAAGAAACGCTACCATATCGAATACCTCCCCTCCCTGTATGAAGCGGATTGGCTGGGCAATTACGTGATGAACCTGGAAGAGATCGGCGTTGAACGACCCGAGGGTGACAACGGCTTTGAGGGGATCGGCAAACTGTATTGAGGATGTGAGGACTGCAGGGTAGCACTGGCCCTACAGATGAGCGATCGCACAAGAATGGAGAGAGGTCTCACCGTATGAAAAACAACATCACGACGGCACAACCGGATGCGAGTCGTATGAGCAAAGTGTTTCCAGACTTTCGCAAGCACTTCCCGCCTGCGGTGGTGACAGCAACAGTGTCTGTTCACTACAGCTTTTGGGATCGTTATGGCGAGAGGCTTGCCCAACTTGAACGCGAATGTCCGCATGTGTATGTAGTCGGTAAAGACAGCAAGGACTCCCCGCACCTGGTTGAACATACGGCACGGGATGTCTGGGGGTGCTTGTGGCATCATCCCGGCGGTGGCATCACCGGGCAAGTCGTCGAGCATCCTCTGGATGACTGGGCCAAGTTTAACACCTGGCAGCCTCCGTCACCGGACACGATTATCGCCGATATTTATCGGAAGGCAGCCGCGCGTACTGAAGATGATCCGAATGAGGCCTGGCATGGCGGCCTGGATCATAACTTCGTATTCCTGCGCATGGGCGACCTGCGCGGGTTCGACAACTTCATGATGGATGTGGCGGAAGACAATCCCTTGATTTACGAGCTCTGCGACATCGTGACCGACTACTGGTGTCAAATCACCAGGGCGTATGTGGATAGTGGGGCTGTCCTGGTGGGGGCAGGGGATGATCTGGGCATGCAGGACCGGTTGCCGATTTCACCGGAGGCATGGCGCAAGTTGATCAAACCGGCCTACCATCGGATATTCAGTATCACGCGCGAGCATGACGCATGGTTCGCCCTGCATACTGATGGCTGTATCGTGGATATCATCCCCGATCTGATTGAAGTGGGCGTGACGCAACTGAATCCCCAGGATACCGTGAATGGTCTTGAGAATCTGGCGCGATTGGCGAAAGGCAAGGTGCACATCGCGCTCGATATTGACCGGCAGTATGTCACGACATTCGGCACCCCCGCGGAAGTGGATGCGCATATTGAGAAGTGTATCCGCACTCTCGGTTCGCCGCAGGGCGGATTGGATTTGGTGTATGGCGCATGGCCCGGCACGCCCATCGAGAATATCGAGGCAACGCTGCGTGCCGTGGAGAAGTACCATGATATGTGGTTGTAAAGAACGGATGACCTCGCGTGAACGCATCAGATGCATGCTGGAGCACCGGGAGGCGGATCGTGTTCCCGTGCTCGATGCGCCCTGGGGCGCGACACTGGAGCGCTGGCATCGGGAGGGATTGCCGACTGATGTCGATGTGGTGGAGTACTTTGGTCTGGACCGGGCTGACGGCCTGGGCATCGATACTTCGCCGCGTTATGCGCAACTGATCGTCGAGGAAACGGATACGTATCGCATCACCACCACGGCGTGGGGGGCGACAGTAAAGAATTGGACGCACATGGGCGGCGTGCCGGAGGACCTGGGATTCGCAGTGACCACGCCCGAGGCCTGGCGCGAGACGAAAGCACGGATCACGCCGACCCGCGACCGCATCGACTGGGACAAGCTGGAGAGAGATTACCGGCGTTGGCAGGAGACCGGGACGTGGACGTCGCTGGGATTCTGTTTCGGATTTCAGGTCGCCCTCTCGTGCATGGTGGGCACCGAGCGGCTGCTCATAGCGATGGCCGAAGACCCCGAATGGGTTGCGGATATCTTCAGTCACCTGTTGGAGGTGAACATCGCGCTGGCCGAGATGGTGCTGGCCGAGGGGTACCGGTTCGACGATATCTGTTGGTGCGACGATATGGGCTTTAAGGGCAAGCCGTTCTTCTCGTTGGCGATGTACCGGGAACTGCTCAAGCCGGTCCACGCGCGCGCCATCGCCTGGGCGCATGACCGGGGCATGAAGGCGCGCTTGCACTCGTGCGGCGACATCCGCACCCTTGTGCCGGATCTCATTGAGATCGGTATTGATATGCTCAATCCGCTCGAGGTAAAGGCCGGCATGGATCCCATCGCCTTAAAAGCGCAATACGGCGATCGCCTGGGATTTCATGGCGGGCTGAATGCCGCGCTCTACGATCATCCGGAGGAACTCTGGGAGGAAATGCGCCGGGTCATTCCGATCATGAAGCGGGGCGGCGGCTACTGGATCAGCTCGGATCATTCCGTGCCGGAAACGGTGAGCCTGGAGACATTCCGTGAATTCGTCCGCCTGGCGAAAGAACTTGGATCGTATGCCTGATGTCTGTGAAAATAATGAACCAATGAAGAGGAGCTGGTGATGAAAATTCCGGTGCTGATATGGTGTTGTTTGGCGATGATCATGTTGCCGTGGCAGGCGCACGCCCAGGCAACAGGGGCTGGTGGGGCGGCCGAGCACACCGGCGAAGCGGGGCAGGTGGCGCAGGCCGAGGATGCCAGCCTGGCAGCGGCAATCGCCGAATCAGCCGCGTATCGTGAGGCGGTGCTGAATACCACCAGGCGTTACAAGGGCAAGCCCTATCTCTACCGCCAGGGCGACTACATGGTGATCGGCAATGCTCAGGTGGCGGCCGTGTTCCGCACCGCGAATAATGAACTGGCCGGATTGGTCGATGTCGCGCATGGCGGCGGCATGCTGGCCTATGGCGATGGCCCATTGTGGACGATGACGCTGGCGAACGCGGAGAAGAAACCAGCAGGCTTCTCGGCATGGGAAGGGACGGAAGGACTCGTTGAAGTCGCCAGCCGTCAGGCCGGTTCCACGAGCTATCACACACGCCGCCGATCGCGAACTGTGCAATTGACGTTGAACTGGGACGCCCTGTCCACCAACGAGGAAGACAACATACTGTCCGTGCAAGCGAAAGTGTCTGCGGATGCCGGCAGTCCTTACCTCCGCTGGCATATCACGGTGGACAACCGCAGCAGCCGGCGCGGCGTGTGGCAGGTCGACTTCCCGCGCCTGGCCTCCATCATGCCGATGGGCGACCCGGCACAAACCGGCCTCTTCCTCCCCTGGGGGCAGGGCCGGGTGGTGGAGAATCCCTTCGCGCTGGAGACGCGTTTTGAAGGGCAGTACCCCGCCCCCTCCGCGCCCATGCAATATTCCGCGGTGTACGGCCCGACCGGCGGGCTGTTCCTCGCCACGCATGACGGCAATATGTTCATGAAGCAGTTCGTACATGAGTGCCGCAAGAACACCGGCACGATGACCTACTTCCTGCGCAACCTGCCGGAAAACCGCGGCGACGCCAGGGTCGGGTATCGCATGCCGTACGACTTCGTGCTCACCGCATTTGCCGGCGACTGGTTTGAAGCGGCGCGTTTATACCGTGAGTGGGCGATCAAGCAGCGCTGGTGTGCCAAAGGTCCGCTCGCTTCCAGGGATGATGTGCCGCTCTGGTTCAAACAATTGACCTTCTGGACGATTCAATGGGAACAGACGGCATACGCAAACTGGGAGGAACTGAAACCGCGCATCGGGGACAAAGACCAGACCGTGGTGGATGTGGAGACGATTGCCGCCACAATGGGCGTGCCCTATGCCACGCATTTTCATGGTTGGCATAAGAACACGTTTGATGAGCGGGTGCCCGAATACTTCCCGCCACGGATTGGCGATGAGGGATTGCGGGCGCAGGTTCGGCGCATGCAGGATGCCGGGGCCAGGGTCATTCCCTACGTCAACGGTTGTCTGTGGGATAAATCGCTGGAGTCCTATACGAAACGGGACGTGGTCAGGCATTGCATCAAAGATGCGGTGGGCAATTCATTTGCCTGGCGCATCGATCATACCTGGCGGTATGAACACGGGCTGAGTGATCAGGCGATTTACTGGCTCGATTGGCCCTGCCCGTATACCGAGTTCTGGCAGGCGGAGATGGCGGACATCTCACGCAAGCTGGTGGCCGATTACGGATTTAACGGGGTCTACTACGATGTGCTCAGCGGCAACGGCCACATGTGCTTTGACCCCAACCATGGCCATCCGACGGGTGGGGGCAACTACTGGGCGCTGGGCAACCGGGCGGTGTTGCATCGCTCGCGCGAGGCGATGCGCGCGGCGAATCCCGAGGCGATCATGCTCTCCGAGCAACCGTCGGAATCGTATATTGACATGCTGGATGGCTTCCTGCTTTACCAGGTGCAGGCGATGCCCGGTGCCGTGCCCGCATTTCAGGCGGTGTACCACGATCATATTTTGCTGTACGGCAACTACATCGGGACACAGCCGGCCATCGACCACCTGCCCATGTTCGCCGGCGAGTCGCTGGTACACGGCGATCAGCTGGGCATCTTCAATGTGTGGCCCATGTTCCTGCCCGATCACCCGCGCAAGGAGTTGAGCATTTACTGGGAAGATGAAGCCAAGCGCAAGAAGAACATAGATTTCCTCGTGCATATTGCGCGGCTCAAGCACAATGCCGGTTATAAGTTCCTCTCCCTGGGTGAGATGCAACAGCCGCTGACGTTCATCAACACGTTGCCCGTACTGGAAGCCGAGCAGCAGCCCTGGGCGCAGGGCAACCGCACAATGCCGGCGATCATCCATACGGTATGGAAAGCGCCCGATGGCACGCTGGGCCTGATCTTCTGCAACGTCTCGGAATCGGAGCAACAGGCAAGCTATACGATCGATATATCCGACTACGGGCTACCCGGCCATGGGCGGTTTGTCGTAAGAGAACTATTCGATAACGGCGCATCGCGGGTAGTGGGCCGGTACCAGCAGCCGACCATCACACGCACGGAAACCCTTCCCGCCCGCCGGGCGCTATTGCTGGAAATACAAGTGGAGAAGTAGGTCATGAGTGTAATGCAAGGAAACAGTATGCCCCAGTCAGAGGGGAACCGCACCATTCCAGATGTGGATATTCAGCCGTCGGAGGCTGACCTGCATCACGTGCCGTTCGTCGATTATCGCGACATGGCATTGCCGCCGGGGGTGCGCCAACGCCCGCAGTGGATTACGGAGGAGGGGCTGTGCTTTATCGGCTGCTGGGAGATTCTCCCCTGGCGACGGCACAGCGGGATTGCTACCACGCACGTCGCGCAGGATTATGCCTTTGAGCAGAGCCCGGCGTTCCTCGACGATATCATTGCCCTGGGGTGTAACGCTGTGGTGGTGCCCTATGACTGCGGGCATGGCGAGGAGTGCAACGAACCCGAAGTGCAGCGCACCAAGGCCTTCATCCAACTGGCCCACGCCCGCGGCGTGAAGGTCGGCGTCTACTTCCGCCCGGATATCGTCTGGCTGGAAACCCTCAGTGAGGAGGAACTGGCCGAACTCGACGGCGCCTTCCAGCTCGACCGGCAGGGGAGGATGATCCAACCCTTCGGGGCCACTGCCGCCAATGTCTGCTACCACCACCCGGGAGCGCGCGCCCGCTTTAAGCGGCATGTGCAGCGCGCCATCACCGAACTGCAGGCCGATATGCTGCACCTCGACGGCATGATCATCGGCAATGCGGAAGGCCGTGGCGCCTGCCGGTGCCCGCGTTGTACCGAGGACTTCCGGCAGTTCCTGCTCGGGCGTTATGACCATGACCGCGGCGTCGCTACCCAGCGCTTCGGGCATCCCTATCTGGAGCGCATGATCCCCCCGGGCAATTATCCTATCGACTGGGCGCCGTTCGATTCCGGCCCGGTCGAGCCGAATTGGGCGGAGTGGATGGCCTTCCGCTGCACGTGGACCTCGCGCATCCTCGCCGAGGTTGCGGAGTGGGCGCACGAACTGGATCCCGAGGTGGCCATCGAGATCAACAACGCGCTACCCGCCGTGCGCGAGAACGCCGCGCTCGACCTGGGTACCGATGTCATCGGTGTCGGGCATTACACTGATGCCAGTTGGAGTGAGGATGGCTATGGGCCGCTGCTCCATGAGAACGGACTGCTGACGACCCGGATACGCCAGTTCAAGCTCTGCCGCGCTGCCAACACCTTCGCCTTGACCTATATGCACGAGCAGGATGAACGCCCGCTTCGCCAGAACTTGGCGCATACCGCCGCCTTCAACGAGGGCAACATTGGCTGCATCGGCTTTCCCCCGCACATGAATTTCAGCAACCGCTATTCGGTCCATTTTGCGGTGAAGTGCGATTTCATGCGCTGGCTCAACGACCACCGGCCCTTCTTCCGTGGGACGCGCAGCGCCGCGCAGATTGCCCTCTGGCGTCCCCGCGAGAATATGGCGATGTCGGGCAAGATGGCCTATGCCGCCGCCATGCGCCTGGAGCAATTGCTGATCGAGACCTGCCAGGGATTCGATATTGTCTTCGATGAATCGCCGGCCGCCCTCGGCCGGTATGCGCTGGTTATCGTGCCGAACATCGAGTGCCTGAGCCTGGAACAGATCGAAGGATTGCATCAGTACGTTCACGCTGGTGGCAGCCTGCTGGTCGGACAGGACTCCGCGATGTTCGACCTCTGGCATCGCCGGCGCATCGAGAACCCCTGGGCGGCGTTATTCGGGGACGCCTCGGCAAAGAATGTGGTGGCCGATGCCGTCGCCCAGGGTGCGGCAGGGATCTTTGTCGCTGCCGGCACACGCAATGCGAGCACAGCCATCTCGAAGGTGGCGTATGGCACAGGCCGCGCCGCCTACGCGCCACTGATCGTTGACCCGGCTTCCCAGCCCTCCATGCTCACCGTACATGGCGCACTGGACTGCGGCCTGGACTACACCAACTGGGTCGTGCCGGAACAGGCGGAGGCGCTGCGCGAGACACTGACGTGGCTGATGAACGGGCAGGAGCGGTTCAGCGTATCTGCCGAACGCGGGATGTTGTCCGAGTTCCTCAGTCAACCGGAAGCGCGTCGCCATCTCGTACACCTCATCAATCTGCGGCCAACGCCGCAGACCGGGGTTGTGGTGGAGATGCGTGGAGCGGTCGGCGAAATCAGCGTGCTCCACCCGCCCACCGATGTGCCGCCCCGCTGGCAGGTCGAAGCGACCAAGGATGGGCAACGCGTGCGCTTTGACGTCCTCGATACCTACGCCATCGTCGTCGTGCCCGATGTGAAGTAGCAAAAAGCACTGACTGGATACGAGCGCTCACCAAGTTGCATGCCGATCGCCACCATCACCCTTCGGGATGGTGGCGATCGGCGGCGTTTTCACAACAGCACCTTGGTATGCATTTATGATGCGATGGCACTCTCGCTAATACAAAAGTGGGGTGGGACTGCTCGGTTTCAGGTGAGGGGGAACATCAATGGCACAGATTTTCATCGGCACCGTACTGCTGGAGCGTAATCGCTGGACGTCGGACAAGCAGCCGTCATATCGGGTGAGTGAATGGATGCACCGTTTTGCCGCTGATGGATTTGACGGCATGGAACTGTGGGAGAACCATGCAGCGCCGGAGGAATTGACGGCGTTGGCGGACGGCCCCCTGCCGGTGGCGGTATTCAACAGCTACGCAGGCATGAACGATGCCGAGACATTTCGGCGGCAGCAATCGGCGGAGCAGACTGTACGGCTGCTGGCCCCGGCGGTGAAGTTCAACGTGGGAGCGGACCCGGCATTATGGGATGCCTACCTGGCAAACGCCGGCATCTGGCTGCAGCAAATGCCGTCGCAGACGCGCCTGCTATGCGAGTGCCACGGGGGTACCGTGCTGGAAACGCCCGAGGCGGCGCGCCGCGCATTTGCCGTGTGGGACAACACACGCTTCGGGGCAATCATTCACCCCTTCTACGATTTGGATGGGCTGCGCGCCTGGTTCCGTGCCCTCGGGCCGCAGGTGATCGCACACAGCCACGTGCAAACTCGGGCTGAGGACGGCACGTGGCTCGTGCTGGAGGATCGCGCCGCCCACGTGAAGGAAGCCCTGCACATCATGCGTGAAGAAGGCTTCCAGGGGACCTATACGCTGGAGTTCACCCGCGGCACCGCCACCCCGGAAGAAACGATCGAGGGCCTGTACGCCTCAGCGTTGCGCGACCTGGCCTTCCTGCGGGAGGCACTGGCATGATGTCGATGCTGCATATCGCCGGCGGGAAGCTGCACCCGCAAATCTGGAATGACTGCTTCCTTCGTGAAGTATGCGTGCTCGCAGACCTGGCGCTGGTGGAGGATGGCAACGCGATGCCGGAAGAGGAGCGGGCGGCGCTCATTCGCCAACATCCGGTGCTGCTCACCTGCTGGGAAAGTCCCGTGGTGCCCGCCGTGCTGGCTGACGATCCCGGTGCATTGCGGTATATCTGCCACATCACCGGCACGTTGCGGGGGTTGGTGCCCCTGGAAGTCATTGACCGCGGCATCCAGGTCACCAACTGGGGCGACGCCCCGGCCTTTGCCATCGCCGAGGGCACCATGGCGCTACTGCTGGCCGCGTTGAAAGATCTGCGCGCGCAGGCCGCACAGATGGAGCAAGGCGGATGGACGCTCGATGGGGCGGCCACCGGTGGATCACTCGATGGTCTGCACGTCGGTCTCTACGGGCTGGGCATCATCGGCCGGCGCGTGGTCGCGATGCTGCGCCCTTTCAATCCGGTGCTGCACGTCTTTGATCCGTATGTAGACGACCTGCCCGATGACTGCCGCCGTGTCGAAAGCCTGGAGGCGCTGTTCGACGTCTCGCAGGCGGTGCTCATCCTCGCCGGGTTGAGCGACGAAACTCGCGGCTCGGTGACCGCCGATCTGCTTGCGCGGCTGCCCGACCACGGCGTCATCGTCAACACCGCGCGCGGGGCGATCATCGACCAGGATGCGCTGTTCGCCGAATTAGAACGCGGACGCCTGCGCGCCGGACTGGATGTGCTCGAGCCGGACATCCTGCCGGAGGACCATCCCGCCCGCCACTGGAAAAATTGCCTGCTGACCGGCCACGGCGTCCATCGCGGCTGGCCGGACGATCCGGCATCCCCCCGCCTGCAGCGCCTGCACCGCAACTGCCTCGATAACCTGCGCCGCTTCCTGACCGGCGAACCGCTGCAGTTCCTCATGGACCGCACGCGCTACCTGCGCAGCACGTGAACCATGCATGCAGGAACGCATGCGCAACGGAGTGAAATACGAACCGCCGGAGGCTACCTTCGGCGGCAAAATATCTTGCAGCATGGCTTCGTCGCAATCGCCTTGATGAGGAAAATCCGGTTCCACCAGAAATTTCAGTGTATTGTGATGAAGCGGCATGCTTCATCATTCGGCTATATACAGACTTCTCGGCATCATACTGATACGCAGAACCCTTCGTGTAGCATCCCAGCACACGAAGGGTTCGACAGGCATGCATTGTGATGCTCAGGCTACAGTGTCCACTTCTTCTTCAGGTAGTTGGTGACCAGGCCCTGCTCCAGGTCGGAGATGGCGGGCACAAACATCAGCATTTCGGCCATATCACCGTTTAACTGGTTATGGTACGCGCCGCCGGACCAGCGCGTGCCGATCCACATACGCGTCGTGGACATCTCGTGACCGGCCGGCAAGGACACGGTGTCGCCGATTTTTCCATCAGTCCACACGCGTGCGACTGCTCCAACGTAGGCTGTTGGATTGAGTTCGACCGCGAAGACATTGACGTTGCCCACGCCGTAGGAGCCGCCGGTAGCCGTATTGGCCAAGGCCCAGAAGCCGTTGCCCAGATACTGGGCGTATGGCGAGCTTGTCAAGGCATCCGACGTGTTCCAGAAAAAGCTGTGGCTACCACCCGTCGTCCCCCAGTCCACGGTATTGCTGCCGTTGGACCAGAATAACGCCGCCATCTGACTGTAGACCGGGGTCGCAGCATGAGGGGCAAGCGCGGCGATGAGTGTTAAGCTCTCCACCTCGCGCGGGGTGAAGGTGCCGGCGGATTGCATGCGACCATTGCCGGCAGCGTCGACACTGAAGCGGATGGCCGGCATGGTGCCGTTGTTGATGACGTTCTGCTTGTACACCGGGAGTGACGCCGTCCCCGGCGCAGTGAAGTGATTCCCTTTGCTGCTGAAGTCATTCCAGTTGGTGACCGCATCACCATCGGCGAGCGCGGTGAAGCTGTCAGCTTTGAGCCAGAGCACCAGGCTGCTGCGGATGGGCAGTTTATCGGGGGTGGTGGCCATGATATCCACGTGCCCGTCGGCAAAGGTGCAGACGAATTTGTTGCTGTGGCGCGCATCCACATCGTCGATGGTGTAGGCCACGTTGTCGTAGGTGACCGGGCTGGTGGTGGCGGCGTGCTGGCCGTCCATCGTGAGCAAGGTACCCGACGGTTCAATAATCTCACCCAGCGTCAGGCTGGAGACGCCATAGCTGTACACGTAGGCGTTGGCGACTTTCTTGCCCTTGGTGGGGCACATGAGGAT
>JAGUZN010000213.1 GCA_020060775.1 Armatimonadota bacterium | reverse complement strand
GATCACGTCACCGGCCAGCACGATTCCCTGACCACCGACGCCGACGATCAATACACTGGTGGTTGCCGACATAGTATAACCCTTTACGTAAATTTCGATAAGTGGATGGACGAGATGGCTCAGGCTACGCCGACCGGTTCGCCGTCCGGCACGGGGTCCAGCGCGTTGAAGGCGCAGACCTCGGCGCACACGCCGCAGCCCTGGCAGAGCAGCAGGTCGATCGCCGGGCGATGGCGCACTTTGCCGTTCACCTCGACCGGCACTTTGCTGATGGCCGGGCAACCGAGCCGCAGGCAAGCGCCGCACAGCTTGCACGCCCCCTCGTTCACCGTGCGCTTCACGCCCGCCTCGTGCGGGATAAGCATGCACGGGTGGCGCAGGATGAGCACGGAGGGCCCGTCATGCGCCAGCGACTGCTTGATGCGCGCCTCGACCGCCTTAATGTCGTAGGCCGCGACCACCGCGGCATCTTCCACGCCGAGGGCGCGTACCAGCGCTTCCAGATCCACTTGCGGGGCGGCCGCGCCGGCCAGCGTCTTGCCGGTGCCCGGGTGCTCCTGCCGACCGGTCATCGCCGTGGTGCCGTTGTCGAGAATGAGGATCGTCGCGCGGGAATGGTTGTACACCATGTCCAGTACGCCGGTAATGCCGGAATGCAGGAAGGTGGAATCGCCGATGACCCCCACCACCTTCGCGGGATCAACGCCGGCCTTCTCCAGCCCATGCGCCACCCCGATGGCCGCGCCCATGCAGACGCAGGTGTGCAGCGCGGAGAGCGGTGCGCCCACGCCCAGCGTGTAGCAGCCGATGTCGCCGGTGACGGTGACGCCCAGCTTGCGCAGCACGGCGAAGACGCCGCGGTGCGGGCAGCCGGGGCAGAGGGTGGGCGGGCGCAGCGGCAGGTCCTGTGCGGCGGGCGCGGTCTCCGCAGGCAGGCCGAGTCCCTCGGCCACGATCTTTGGCGACAGTTCGCCGAAAATGGGGAAGCGGGATTTGCCGGTGACCGCAATCCCTTCCGCGCGCAATTGCTCTTCGATGAACGGATCGAGTTCCTCGACCACGTACAGTGTGTCCACCTGCGCGGCGAAGGCGCGCATCGCCTCGATGGGCCACGGGTACACCATGCCCAGCTTCAGCACGCTGGCCTCGGGGGCGACCTCGCGCACATACTGATAATTGATGCCGCTGGTGATAATGCCCACCGCGCGGTCGCGATACTCGACGCGGGTGACCTCCGCGGTTTCCGCCCAGGCGCGCAGGCGCTGCTGGCGGTCCTCCACCACGCGGTGGCGCTGGCGGGCGAAGGCGGGGATCATCACGTATTTCGCCAGGTCCTGCGGCGCCTGCGCCGTTGGCAGATCGGTCACGCGGTCGCCCAGGCGCACGATGCTCTTGCCGTGCGAGACGCGGGTGGTGGAGCGCACCAGCACCGGCGTGTCGAACTCCTCGGAAAGCTGGAAGGCGAGCCGGGTGAAATCGTACGCCTCCTGTGAGTCCGACGGCTCGAGCATCGGCACTTTCGCCGCGCGGGCATAATGGCGGCTGTCCTGCTCGTTTTGCGAGCTGTGCATGCCCGGATCATCGGCCACCAGCACGACCAGCCCCCCCGCCACGCCAGTATAGGACACGGTGAACAGCGGGTCGGCGGCGACGTTCAGCCCCACGTGCTTCATCGTCGCCAGCGCGCGACGCCCGCCGAACGCCACGCCGATCGCCACTTCCAACGCCGTCTTTTCATTCGGCGACCACTGGGCCACGGCGTCTTCCAAATTGACGAGCGTTTCCAGGATTTCCGTACTCGGCGTGCCGGGATACCCGACGCCGAGCGCGATTCCCGCGTCGCGGGCAGCATAAGCAATAGCTTGATTGCCGGTTAAAATACGTTCCACGGTTGTTAAACTCCCGCAACATTATCCTTATATCCCCTTGCCCCGTCAATAGAACAGCGCCGGGTTGCCCTCTGGATATTAGTGATCCCGCTCTACAGCAATGCAGTTGCTTGCCTCGCAGGGAAGGGCGCTCCGCCTGTCGAATGAACAGATGGTCAGCCATTGCGGAGGAGGACGAACCACCATGCTGCGACCGAATGCGCCGCACCAACCGCTCATGATTGTCGGGTCCATCGGCCTGGATACCATCGACACCCCGTTCGGCACCGCCGAAGAGGTGCTGGGCGGCGCGGCCTGCTACTCATCCGTGGCCGCCTCCCTCTTTTCGCAGGTGCGCATGGTCGGGGTCATCGGCGATGACTTCCCCGAAGAACATCTCGCCGTATTTCGCACACGCAATATCGATCTCGCGGGCATCCAGCGCTGCGCGGGGCCGACCTTTCGCTGGAGCGGGTACTACGAGTACGACATGAATCAGGCGCACACGCTGGCCACCCACCTGAATGTCATGGCCGATTTCTCCCCCACCATCCCGGAGAGCTATCACCAGACGCCCTACGTCTTCCTGGCGAACATTGATCCCGACCTGCAGCTCTCCGTGCTCGAACAGGTGCGCAAGCCGGAGTTCGTCATGGCCGACACCATGAACTTCTGGATCGAGGGCAAGCGGGACCGCGTGCTCGAGGTGATCAGCCGGGTGGACGCGGTGACGATGAACGACGCCGAGGCCCGGCAGCTCTGCAATACCGCCAGCCTGGTGGTGGCCGGCCGGCAACTGTTGGGCATGGGCCCGCGGCTGGTCATCATCAAAAAGGGCGAACACGGCGCGCTGATGTTCACCCGCAACGACTATTTCGTCGCCCCCTCCTTCCCGCTGGAAGAAGTGAAGGATCCGACCGGCGCGGGCGACACCTTCGCCGGCGGCGTGCTCGGCTACCTGGCCTTCTCCGACGATAGCAGCGATGCCAACATCCGGCGCGCCATCGTGTACGGTTCGGTGCTCGCCTCGTACACCGTGGAAGATTTCAGCCTGCGGCGGCTCATCGACCTCGAAGCGGGTGAAGTGATGCTGCGCTATGCGGAAATGCAGCGGATGACCCTGTTCACCGCGTAGCGCGCGTGTGAAACGATAGATGGATGGGGATACTCAACACGGCCCGGCGGCACCGCCGGGCCGTCCAACAATGATACATCGACCGCAACTGCACCTAACTCCCGAGGGACGGACACGATTCACGGGTATTATGCTGGTACTCGGGGCGATGTTCCTCTGGAGCACGGTTCCCGTAGGCACCAAGCTGCTGGTCGGCAACCAGGATGGCGCTTTTTCCGTGGCCTTCATCTCCGTCGGTCGCCTCTGGTTGGCGGCTGGCGTCTTTTTGGTGGCGCGGGCCATCTTAGGGCGCCATACCGGCACGCCCCTGCGCCTCAACTTCCCGCCCACCATCTGGTTGTATGTCGCCGCGCTGGCGATCAGCCTCAACTACTTCTTTTACGGCCTCGGGCTGCGCTACACTACCGCCAGCGCCACCACGCTCATCTCGCAGTTGCATACCATCGCCACCGTGCTGCTCGCCGCCCTGCTGCTGGGCGAGCGCCTCACGCGGAATAAGGTAGCCGGCATGGCGCTGGCTTTGGTGGGGGTCTTGGTGGTCTTCCTGCGCGGCATGTCGCTGAACGAGTTGATCTCCTCGCGCTTCTTCGTGGGCAATCTGCTGGAGGTGCTGGCCGCGCTGCTCTGGCCGTTTTACGCTATCGGCCAGAGCAAAATGATGGCGCACACCGGGCATCGCGACGTGCTGCTGCCCATCTTCACCATCGCCGCACTGCTTTCCGCCTTGCTGTTGCCCTTCACCGGTCCGCTCATCCTGCATACGCCGGCGTGGACGGATTGGGCCGCGCTCCTCTTCCTCGGCGGGGGCAGCACCGCCGCCGCCTACTGGCTGTTTGCCGCCGGGCTGCAGCGCATTGAAACCTCCGAGGGTGCCATGTTCAACGTGCTTGCCGCGCCGGTCGCGCTGCTGCTGGCCTGGGCGCTACTCGGCGAAGAACTGGCGGCGCGCCACTTCTTCGGCCTGATCTTCATCGTGTCCGGCCTAGTGCTCATCATCTGGCGGCGCACCCACTCGCCGGTGCGCACCCCGGTGAAAATCAGTCGGGAACTGGCGCCGGCGCGCGGGCAGGAGTAGCCGCTTATTCGTTCCCGCGCCGGTACTGTCCGCCGTACACCAGGTGCACGGTGAAGCTGGTCGCGCTGTCCTCGTTGGGGAAGACCAGTCCCGGGCACACAGACCAGCGGTCGTTGATGGCGTAGCTCACCCCGAGCGAAGCGGCGTTCTCATCGCCGCTGATATAATCCGCCAGCAGCGTCAAGCGATCGTTCACCGCGCGGTCGACGCCCACAAACCAGCGGATCTTCCCGTCGTTGCGCTGTGCGCCCAGGTGGCCGCGCACCGCGCCCAGGTCCTGCAGGGCGGTCACGTACGGGATCATTTTCCGGTCGCCGCCGAGGTTGTAGATACCCAGTGCCACCGCGCGCGTCTCCGCGCTATAGGCCAGGTACTTGGCATTCACCATCAAGCGCTCCCCGGCATCGCCACTGAAAAGGTAATCGATCCCGGCTTCAACGCGGTCGTTCAAACCGAATTCCGTGTTGAGCAGGTAGGTGTTGACTTCCGGCACGGTCGCGTCGCCATCCAGTTGCAGGTCGAGGCTGTATTCCCCGGCGGGCACGGTTTCCGCCGTGGGAATAAGCAGCAACCCGCTGTAGCAGGCGCGGGCGGGCAGGGTGAACACGAGCAGGCCGGCGAGAACAACGGCTGCAAGGGAAAAGCGGTGAATGTTACTGAACACAGGGGAACTCCTTCGTGATGGTAATGTGGACGCCGGCATACTCCAGCGTCGGACGATACGCCTTGGCATCAACACGCGTGATGGTAACGTCTGGCAAGCCTGCCTGTCAAACGGGGAGGCGCTCGCAATGGTTGCTCTCAATGCGACAACGCGCTAGACTACCGTCAGGAATTAGAAGAGGGTGTTTTCAAAGGAACTGTTCGCGGATCGCGCCGTCGATGTTCGTGACTGCTGGTCTGGGGGCTCCGAGGCGCTATCCAGGCCCGATAGGGTGAGGAGACCCAAGACCAGCAGCCGCGAAAAGATCAAGCGAGACTGGACAGAGACGTTGAAAACAGCCTCTAAGATGAGGGGAAATTCGTGAACGCCGTCGCATTACTTTCGGGAGGATTGGACAGCGCCACCGCTGTCGCCATTGCCCGTGCCGAGGGATATGAGATCTACGCGCTGACCGTCTGTTACGGCCAGCGCCACGCGCGCGAAGTGCAGGCGGCCCGTGCGGTCGGGCAGGCGCTGGGCGTGCGCGAGCACAAATTCGTCGACATCACGCTGCGCGAAATCGGCGGCAGCGCGCTCACCGCCGACATCCCCGTGCCGACCGATCGCACCGAAGAAGAAATGGGCGCAGGCATCCCCATCACCTACGTCCCCGCGCGCAACACCACCTTCCTTTCCGTCGCGCTGGGCTATGCCGAGGTGGTGCATGCGGATACCATTGTCGCCGGCATGAATCAGGTCGATTACAGCGGCTATCCCGACTGCCGACGCGAGTACCTGCAAGCCTTCGAACAATTGGCCAACCTCGCCACCCAGGCGGGGGTGGAGGGTCGGGCGCGGTTTCGCGTGTGGGCGCCCCTGCTTGAGATGACCAAGGACGAGATCATCCGCGCCGGCCTCGACCTCGGCATGGACTACGGCCTCACCTGGAGTTGCTACAATGGCGGCGACCTCGCCTGCGGGCGCTGCGACAGTTGTCGCCTGCGCCTGGCCGGCTTTGCGCGCGCCGGCGCGCGCGACCCGCTCCTTTACGCCGAATGAACGGGATGATCACGCCGCCTCCGCCAGCGGCGTGCCCCCCAGCGTAATGGTGAGCTCGCGCCACTTGCCGTTCGTGAGATCGTATTCCAGAATGCGGTGGTTATTCGTATCCGCCACGAATAGCACGTTCTTGGCGATGCTGATCCCTCCCGGTTCATACAGGGCCGGCCGATCGCCCTCCCTGCGTCCTGCTGCTCCGGTGCCCATGATCGTGCGCACCGTCCCGTCGCGCAGATCGATGCGTCGAATGCGGTGATTGTAGCTGTCCGCCACGTACACCGCATTATCGTGGTACGCCACGCCCAGCGGGTGCTGCAGCCGCGCCTCCTCCAGCGAACCGTCCTCGTCGCCGAAAACGAATAGCCCTTTCCCCACCAGCGTCTCTACCCGATTCGCTGTCGGGTCGTACACGCGGATGGCGCTGGTTTCCGCATCGGCGAAATAGAGTTGCCCTTCGCTGGCCGTGATCCCCGAGGGCTGGGCCAGCGCCGCGCGTTGCGCCGGGTTATCGGTGATGTCCTCCCGTCCCGTGCCCGCCGCCACCCGCGCGATCTCGCTCACCGGATCGTACACCCACAATTGGTGCAGTCCGGCCATCGCGATATACAGCTTGCCGTGGTGAAACGCCAGATCCCAGGGGGAGTTGAGCAACTGCTCGCGCCCGCGGTGTCCGCCCCGCCGATCATAGCCGATCATGCCGTTGCCGAGCACGGTATGCACGTGGTAGGTGGTGAGATCAGCGTGGCGGACGGCATGATTCTCTGTGTCGGCGATAAACAGGTTGTTGCCGGATAACGCCATGCCCTGCGGATGCTGAAAGCGCACATCCTCGTAGGAGCCATCCATCAACCCTTTTCCCCCGCTGCCCAGAAACCCGCGCACCCCGCCCTGCCAGTCGGTGATGAGAATGCGGTTATGATTCGTGTCAGCGATGAACAGGCGCTTGCCATGGCCATCCGCCAGGATTTTCCCCGGAAAGGCGAGGGCCTGTTCCTGGTAGCGCTCGGCGCGAAATTCCAACGGCGTGTCAGCCAGCGTATCCTGCTTGCGCCCGATATCGAGCAAAGCGGCGATCAGGTGATCCAACTCGTCGCGATGCCCCTCGCCGGAAAAGGCTGCCACCGCATGACCGGTAGAATCGATGAGCACCAACGACGGCCAGGCACGCACGCCGAACGCCCCCCACACCTGATGCTGGTTGTCCACCACCACCGGGTGCGTAATGGTGTGGCGCATCACCGCCTGCCGCACATGCTCCGGATCCGCCTCGTTATCATACTTGTTGCTGTGCACGCCGATGAAGACCACCGGTTCATGCGCGTACTTCTCCTCCAGATATTTCAAATCCGGCAGCACGTGCATGCAGTTAATGCAGCAGTACGTCCAGAAGTCGAGCACCACCACCCGCCCGCGCAACGCCTCGCTGAAGCGCAACGGGCGATCCGTATTCAACCAGACTAACCCATCGGGAAACTCGGGCGCCACCGGGAATGCCGTCGTCATCGCCCCCTCCACCGCACAACAATGCTACCTTCCGTCTCCCCATCCATGCCGCGACACAAACACGGCGCTGTACACGCACTATCATCACACCGCCTTTTTACAGTAGAAAGGGAATGCCCGGCGTTGTTAAGAATAGTATTAAGTGAAAGTCCTATCCCATCTGCAAGGAGCACACCATGACAACCTCGCTGACCTGCCCGCGGTGCGGCATACCTATGAATTCGGAAAACGGTGAACCTCTGCCGACCTGCCCACAATGCGGAGAGCCTGCCGTGCCCTCGCCAGGCCTGCCGTCAGTGATGACTTCAATTCCCCCCACGCCGCCCAGCCTGGCACAACAGGCCGTCGCCCTGCCGTACGGTGAATTGCAACAGGCGGCTATTTACGAAAGTATCGTGCGAACCTTGCGCGGCATCGGCATCGGCAATATCATATGGGGAGCTCTACTGGCTATTGTAGGTGCCTTTATCGCCTTCTCGCAAACGATATCTGCGGGATCATCTCCGACCCTCCCCCCGCTATTCGGCATGATTTTGCTCGTCTTCGGCGTAGTCTTTATCGCCGAAGGAATATGGCTCATTGCCGCTCCCACGGCGGCAGGGTTGCTCGTCGCTGCCATCACGTTATTCTTCAACGCCGTGCTGTTTTTCAACGGCATTATCGTCATGTTGATCATCGTCTTCTACGGCATCTCGCTCCTCCAGCGCTTTAAAAAGTTTGGGCCGCTGATGGCGGAACGACCCCCGGATGCATTGAGGAAAGAGGCCGGAGACTTACTGGATAAGCTTACGAAAGCGCGAAGGAAGAACACAGCGGATTATATCGAGTTCAGCACGACAAACCTATATGGTCGCCGCCTTTGGCGTGGCCTGCTGCAGGAGGATCAGGCGGTACTGATCGCGGTGGAAGCCCGCATTGGACGCACGATCGCAGACGTAGTGTTCCTTTCGCCTGCCAACCTGGGCATTGAGGTCTCGCGTCGAGAAGTTCTAGGGCGGTGGCTAAAAGGGACCTTCTACTTGTATAGCGAGAAACTATCCGGCACTATCCCACCCGAATGTTTTGACCGTTATAAAGCGTGGAAAGCGCGATTCCTGCTGCCCGAGCAGCCGCCCTCACCCATGCCGGCCGCATGAGTCCCGCACGACCAGGCGGCAGGGGACGGTGATGGAGGCGGGGGCGGTCGGCGCCTCTTCATTGAGACGATGCAGCAGCAGGGCCATGGCGCGGCGGCCGATCTCCTCGGGGTGCTGCTCGATGCTGGTCAGCGACGGGGTGGTCAGCGAGGCGAGTTCATGGTTGCTGATGCCCATAACGCTGAGGTCCCGAGGGATGCGCAGGCCGCGGGCGTGCGCCGTCTGCATCACCCGCGCCGCCAGCCGATCCTCCCAGGCGATGAGCGCGGTGGGGGGGTGGGGGTATGCGGCAATCCGGTCGAGGATGCGCGCGGCATCCGCGTGCGCGAAGTCCAGCGTGCCCACATCGATGAGGTAACTCGCGGGCAACCCGCGCCGCTGCAGGGCGCGCGACACCGCCAGCGGGCGGCCGCACAACGGCGCGGGCAGCATGCCGGCGAAGGCAATGCGCTGATGCCCCAGGCTCGCCAGATACTCCACCGCCAGCCCGGCGATCTCCTCCTCGCTGTTGCCCACCGTATCGATCTCCGCCTCGAACGGGGTGAGATCGATGCTCACCGGTGTGACATTGCGCCCGCGCAGCGCCAGCACCACCTCGCGCGGCAACGGGGTGAACTGCTCGCTGCCCACCAGGATGCCCGCCACGCCCTGCTCCGCCAGCGTGTGTATCGCCGTCTGCGTGTGCACCCCTTGCGAGTGCGCCTCCAGCACGCACACCTGGTAGCCCTCGGCAAAGGCTTCTCCCAGCACGCCGCGCACCAGCCGCGCGTAAAAATCAAACTGCAGGCTCGGCACCACACAGCCCAGCAACTGCGTGCGTGACTCCGCCGGCCGCTGCGTGCCCCGATACTGGTAAAGCTCGGCGATCTCCCGCACGCGCTGCCGCACCTCCGCGCGCACGTAGCGGTCGCCGCGCAGCGCACGGGTGACGGTCGCCGGGCATACCCCGGCCAGTCTGGCGATCTGACGCACCGTGACCATACCACCACTTTCTGAAACGCGTTTCAGAAAGTATAGTGTACAATCCCCTTGCTGACAATGCGCCCATTCCTTAACATGCATATCATGCACTGACACCCGCTGGTGGTGATCGGTCGCCATATTCCCTCAACGAGGAGAACGATAATGCTTGCCATGAACGAACGCTCGGGGCTGATGAGCCTGCCCGACAGTGAGTTTGCCATGCGCATGGCGCGCACCCAGCAGGCCATACGCGACGCCGGGCTGGATGCCATTCTGGTGCACAGCAACGAGGCCGATTTCGCCAATGTGCGCTACCTGTCCGACTACTGGCCGCTCTTTGAATCCGCCGGGGTAGTGGTGCCCGCCGAGGGCGAAGCGATCCTGCTCATCGGGCCGGAGAGCGAAGCCTTTGCCGCCGACCGCAGCCGCCTGCCGAAGATCCGCAAACTGATCGCCTACCGCGAATCCGCCGAACCCGACTACCCGGAAGTCTCCGTCAGCACGTTCACTTCCGTGTTCGACGAGGCCTGCGCGGGCAAATCCGTGCAGAGCATCGGACTGGTCGGCTCCAGCATCATGCCGCTGCCGGTGATCGAGGGACTGCGCGAAGCCTTCCCCAACGCGGAGATCGGGCGCGCCGATGACATCATCATCAAACAGCGCATCATCAAAAGCCCGGCGGAGCTGGACGTGCTGCGCCAGGCCTTTGTGCTGAGTGAACAAGCGCTGGTCGCCGTGCTGCCGCAAATCAAGGCCGGCATGACCGAGCTCGAAGTGGTGGGCCTGATTCAGAAGGAACTGTACGCCGCCGGCGCGGAGTACGAGGCGCACGCCCTCTACGTGCTCTCCGGCAAGAATACCCGCCATGCCATCTCCCGCCCCACGCACAAAGTGCTGCAGCCGGGCGAAATGATCCAGCTCAATCTCGGCGGACGCCTGGCCGGGTACTCGCCCAGCGTGGGACGCCCGATCTGCATCGGCCCCATGCCCGACGCCATGCGCAAGCTGGTCGAGGTCGGCATGGAAGCCCATTACAAGACCATGGAGTGGATGAAGGCCGGCGTGATCGCCAGCGAGGTGGTGCAGAAGTTCTTCGACTTCGTGCGCGCCAAGGGCTTTGGCGACAATCTGCTCTACGGACCTTGCCATGGCCTGGGCATGATGGAAGTCGAGCGCCCCTGGATGGAGAGCAGCACCCACTACCCGCTGGAAGAGAATATGACCTTCCAGGTAGACACCTTCCTGCAGGGACCGGATTACGGCCTGCGCTGGGAGAACGGCGTGCGCGTCACCAGCGACGGCGTGGAAGCCTTCTCCGATGCCGAGATGCGGGTGATCGAACTGTAGGACGATCAAAGCGCGATGGAAGAAGACAGCAGAAGGGCCGCCCGTGGGCGGCCCTTCTGGCTACTGCTTCACCGTAATGGCGAATACGCAGAGCGTACCATCCTTCGGCAGGGTGATCGCCCGCAGCTTGTGGGACGGGTCCAGCGGTATACAGTAGATAAACAGCGACCCGTGCCGCTGCCAGTCGAGGCCGGTGGGGGTGTAAATATACCGCGTGGTGAGCATCACCGGTTCGCCGAAAGCCGGAGCGCCCAGCCAGTGCGACACGCGCAACGGCACGTCCGTCGCCTCACCGGCGGCATCGTGCAGCGTCAGGGTGAAGGCCTCGGCGGCGCCGGTGCGCATGGCCACCAGATACAGCGCCTTCCCCTGCACCTCGTTCAGCGGGATCTCCTGCCCGTCGGCAACGAGCATCGGCGCCAGGCCGCGCTGGGTGGAGGCAAACTGGAAGCATACGCCATCGGCATCGGGGATGGCCGCGGGATAGCCCGGATAGTAGCCGATCGGTGACTTCACGAGGTCCGGCAGCAATTCTTCCGCGGGGAAGGCATTGCCCTGGCCGTCGACATCCGCTTTCACCAATGTCGGCTCATCGTGCCCCGCCCAGCCATTCATCACGTTCTGGATATCGATGGTGGCATACGTGTCCGGGCGCACCAGCGCTTCGACCACCGGGCTTACATACGGCTCGGACAGAATCACCGGTTCGGCCGGCATGCCTGCGCACATGAGACGGAACGCGCAGCGGAACGGCCCGGCGCCGGGCGGCGGGGCCACTTGCACGCGCTGGGTGGTCGCTTTGCCGGCAGCGACATCCTCGTGCAGCGGCACCGCACCGCTCGCCTGCGGGATGGGCAGGCCTCCCCAGCTCAACCACTGGTAAGCAATACTGGTCTCCGCCGCCACCCAGGGCACGCGGCCGGGGTTGCGCAGCGCCATGGGCACCTCGACCTGGTCCTCGTCGCTGCGTATCGTCGTCGGCAGGGCGATCTCCAGGAACTGCACCTGCGCCACCGGCGTTGTGTGTACGAGTGCCGTGCTCACCGGTGTTGTGGTCCCATCCTCCTGCGGCATCTCCGCCACCAACGTGCACCAGCCCTCTGCAGCCGCCGGTGCGGTGACCGTTCCGCTGAACTCGGCGGTCCCACCCACCGCGGCCGACGCCCCATTCTTCAACACCATCTCGCCATCTAACGCTGCGCCCTGGGCATCCAGCCAGCGTACGCGCAACGCCTTGCCGCCTTTGCGCCAGGTCTGCGTGTCCCGATTCCGCACGGTAAATCGCACGTGCGCCGTGCTGCCTGCCGCCCACAGGGTTGGCACATCGCGCGTCACCACCTGCCCTGGCGTCACATCGGCTGCCACGGTGAACGGCAGCGTGACCGAGCCAACGGTTTTGCTCAGCAGGGGGGCTTCCAGGAATGGCACCTTGTTGCGCTGAAAATCGAGATGGAGTTGATATGGGCCTGGCTGCAGTGCCCGGCCGTTGTTTGCCGCGGTCTTGAAGGAGAAGGTCAGTCGTGCGGAGGCCATTTCCAGCAGCGCCAGCTTGTCCGTCGCTCGCCCTGAACTGACGGTGTGCTCGCCCTGGGTAATCCGATAATGCACCCGGTAGCCCTCGCGGGCGACTAACTTGGTGACACTGCCGTTCTTCACCAGGAGTTCGACCGGATAACTTTTGCCCGGCTGCAGCGTGGACGGCAGGTTGTGGCGCAGAATGCGCAGGCCGAACCCGCGCTGCTCCGCCAGGCGCATCGTCGAGAGTTTGGTGCTGTCCAGAAAGGTGAATCCGTGCTGGCGCGTGGCGATAATTTCGGTGCCCCGGGTGTAATCGTTCCAGCTATTGATCAGCACGAAATCCGGGCGAATCGATTGCACCTTCTGCCAGGCACTCTCGTAGAGTTCGCCACGGCGCCGCAGTAATTGATCGTGCGTCGCGGATGCCG
>JAGUZN010000086.1 GCA_020060775.1 Armatimonadota bacterium | reverse complement strand
GGTGAACGGCCGCGTCATCGGCGGGGCGGTGCCCGAACAGGCGGAAACGCTCTTCCGCGAGGAAATCCTGCCCGCGTTCACCCCGGGCGGCTGCGCCGGCACATGCGCGGGCTGCCCATCATTGAAGGAATAGCATCTCCTCGCGAGATGTCGGCTATACGCCCCCACCGCTCTCATGCACTCGCGGTGGGGGCGTCCCCGTTTGGTGAGTTCCAAGTTCCAAGTTCCAAGTTCCAAGGAGAGACGGTTTGCTCGGAGTGCCTGCCTTTTGTTCACCTTCACTCGCATTGCAGATTGATGGTTTCCTTCTTAGAAGCTGTACGAAAAGTGGCTGTCCGGTCTCGTTTGATTTTACGCCAGGGCGCGCCCGGTCTCCTCACCCTATCGATCCTGGATAGTGCCTCGTCGTCCCAGCACGCCCTGGCGCAAAAATCTACGGCGCGATCCGCGAACAGCCCCTTTCCGTACAGCTTCTTATAGCCGTGATATAATAGGAAGTATACGCATGAAAGGGATGTCATCTTATGCGCACGCTGCTCCTCCTGGTCGTGTTGTTCCTCTATGCCCTCCCTGCGCCGGCGGGTCCAGTGCCCAAGGCGGAACTGCAAGCGTTGGTGCAGCAACTGACCGTACGAGACGACTGGGTTCAGCAACAGGCGACTAACCGGCTGATTGCGCTGAACGATCCGCGGGCGGTGCCGCTGTTGACGCCGCTATGTCGAAATCCGCGAGCAACCCAGTCTGCCTGCAAGGCGCTCGCCCATCTCGGCAAACCGGGGGTGGAGGTGTTGCTAGCCCTGCGCACAGATACACAAAAGTGGGTGCGCATGCAGGCCCTTGGTGGGTTGGGGTGGAGCAAAGACCCGCGGGCGATTGCCGCCGTGAAATCCGCGCTACAGGATACTGATGCCGAAGTTCGTTGCAGAGCGCTTTTTCTGTTGAAACGCACACTACCATATGCTGAACATCGAGAGCTTGCACTCACAATGCTCAGCGACGACGCGCCGACCTGCCGTACTGCTGTAATCGTTACGCTGTTAGATGCCATACCCAAAGACCGTACCCTCGATGAACCCTTACTGGCTTTGGCAAACGACCCGAGTGCTCGGGTGTGCCATATGTTGCTCGATGCCTACTCATGTCGCTTTGATCCCCGGCTGTTTGATGCCATGCGCACGCACTGGTTACTGAGCGAGGATATCGGTTACGTAAAGCGGGCGGTAAATTGGTACGCAGGCCTGGGGGATGCACGAGCGGTGCCGCTGTTGCGCCAGGTGTATGATCGCTGGATACCGCGCCTGCCGGCGCCCGGAGCGCCTGAAGCCACGGAAGACCCGGATAAATACGTGCCGGGATTGCTGGATCGCTTGACGCAGGCGCTGGCAGCCATCGACGATGCGGCCGGCACTGACTTCCTGTACTCCCTGACCAAAGATCCTCACCCGCTGATCCGTAAACCGGCCGCCTGGGCATTCCTCGAGCTGGTCGAACCGCGCGCCCCGGAGGTGATGGCAGCGGTCCTCCGCGACCCGGATGAGGGGGTGCGAGATATGCTCACCCAATGCGCCTATCGATTTGGCGATCATCACGCGGTGCAGGAGGCTTTGCGGGCGATGTGCACCGATGCCGACCCGAAGACGCGCGAGCGGGGCCTGCAATACGTGCACTTCGCCACGCCGGACGAAGCGTTACACATGCTGAAGCGGGCACTCGCTGATCCTGACGACGGTGTGCGCGCCAAAGCGATAGAACGCCTGGCCTGCGTGAAGGATCCCCGCGCGGTTGATCGGTTGCTGGCAATGGCGGCTTCGCCGGATCAATCTACCTACCGTACGCTTCTTTCGGCATTATGCAACAGCGGAGATGCACGTGCTGTCGACCTGCTGCTTCCGCTGTTGCACAAGCCTTCTGTGGAACGCCAGTGGGTGCTTATCGCACTGCAAATGGCACGCATTTCCGATCGTCGTCTGGATGAGGCTCTCCTGGCGCTGTTGCCGCAGCTCGATTGTGAATGGCGGTACTACTGTTATCGCCATTTCGAATTCAACCCCACGACGCGAGCGACCGGCGCCCTGCTGCAGGCTCTGGCACGGGAGACGGACAATGATCTGCGTAGGACAATCCTTGAGGCGCTGAGCAATGCCGGCGATCCTGCGGCCGCCGATGCTCTGTTGGCATTTATCCAAAAGAATGAAGACCCCTCGCTCCTCCAGCAAGCCTACGGTGCGCTGGGCCGCACGCGTGACCCACGCGCTCTGCCTATACTGCTGGCCAGGATGAAGGCGCCCGGTGCGAAGTGGGGGGTGATCCGCGGCCTGGGGCAGTATCAGGGCGCGCAGGTGTACGATGCGCTGCTGCCGCTCACCTATCATCCGAAGATGCGCTATCGGGAACACGGGCTGTATTATCTGAGCAACACCGGCGATCCGCGCACGCTGCCGGTGTTGATTGCCGCGCTCAAGCGTGAAGAGATCAGCGAAGTGCTTGCTGCCGCCGCCGGGCTGCAATTCCTGGGGCCGGAGCGCGCCGCGCCGGCCATCGACCCGCTCATCGCCGCCCTGGCTCGCATGCGCAGATTCGACCAGCGCCATGGAGTTGCCACCGCGCTCAAGGCGCTTACCGGCGAGGATTTCGGTGTAGATGCCGTAAAGTGGCAGGCGTGGCGGGCGGCGACGTCGGAATAACGCGGGTTGGTGGACAGCGCCCCCTGTTAATGACGTCTGTATTCTCTCTCCGGTCAAATAATGCCCTCGACTTCCGGCGGAGACGGTGTGCGGTGTGTGAAGCAGTGAGCCATCACGCGCGTTACGGTGACTTGCTTCGGAAAAGAAAAAGGAACGTAGCTGCGAATACTGCAACTAACAGCCATACGGCAAAGATCGCTGTATACCGCAAACTGCCTTCCCAGATGTATGAGGTGTCAATCGCGATCAAGTATTTTGGGAGAAAAACCCAGGTGAGCATCATAGCGAGCGTACTGACGTGGAGGGTGACCTGTTGAAAAGGATTGAGGTGTTTCCACGGCTTGATGATCAGCAATAGGAAGCCCAAACCGATAAAGAACGAATCGCTGAGGAACACAGCATGCCTGTCAAATGTGTAACAATCATCTGACTGACAATACATGTTGAATGCAAGGAAGCTCACAAAGAGCTGCATGCCGATGCTTAGCCAGATCGTCCACTTCATCAAGCGTGTGCCGAAATACGGCTGATGTATGGTCCAGGCTACTCCGGCAGTCACGACCGCAATAGCCCATAACACCATCCAGAGGCGTACGATGTCGTAATCACGGATCGTATGTGAGAAGAAATACTGGAATCCATATTCATCATATTCATTCGGGCAGAATAACGCCGCCAAACCGAATAAAGCGCATCCAATGCCAATGACCCACTTCTGCGCCCTTGAGAGGGAATTGCGATCACCCAGTACCCAGAACATCACTGCAAAGACGATCACTTCCGTGATAATGAGCGGGATCAGGTGCTCGCCGAAGTAGCCGCGAAACCGCGTAAAGTTGGAATAATACCAGGCGACGAAGTAGGTCCGCCCATAGTCATCTCTGGGGAACAGTGCGGTGGCGCCCAATGCCAGCACCCCAAGCAGGACCACCCAGAGCTGTGTTGCCGAGGGCATCAGCGAAACGGGGCGATGTTCGACCACCGCTGTATCTGATTGCCGCTGGCATACCCGGCGAATACGGAGACCGATCCAGCCAATGACGCCGACCACGGCAGCGATCATTACCCAGATTCCTACGAGGGGTGTAATCGCTTCACGGGAAGTGATGACTAACACGAGCATGCCAACCTCCATGTGTACGTCGCACAAAGAGGGGTACTCCGCTGCGAACGATATGTTGAACCCTCACCTCGACATTCCCCCGTTTCGGCAGGGAAGGGGTGCCGTGTATTACCGTGTTTTTAACTCGCACCCCGTTACGCGACGTCGACGGGGACGTGGTCGAGGATGTCCTGGATGACGTCTTCGGCGGTGGCGCCGCCGATACGGGCTTCGGGGCGGACAATGACGCGGTGGCCGAGAACGTAGGGGGCGAGGCGTTTCACGTGGTCGGGCAGCACGAATTCTTCCCCGGTCAACGCGGCCAGCGCCTGGGCGGTGCGGTAGAGCGAGATGGAGCCGCGGGGGCTGGCGCCGAGGTAGAGATCGCGATGGCTGCGGGTGGCCTCGACCACATTGAGAATGTAATCGAGCGCGGCCTCGCTCACGTGCACCTCTTTGATCGCCTGCTGCATGGCGATGAATTCCGGGCCATTGGTGACCGGTTTCAACTTTTCAAGCGGCGAGGTCGTGCTCTGCTGCACCACCACCTCGCGCTCCTGTTCGCGCGCCGGATAGCCGAGGCTCTGGCGAATCATGAAGCGGTCGAGCTGTGACTCGGGCAGCGGGTAGGTGCCTTCGAACTCGATGGGATTTTGCGTGGCGAGCACGAAGAACGGCTCGGGCATGTGGCGCGTCTGGCCGTCGACGGTCACCTGGCGCTCTTCCATGCACTCGAGGAGGGCGGCCTGCGTTTTCGGCGAGGCGCGGTTGATTTCATCGGCGAGCACCACGTTCGCAAAGACCGGGCCCTGCATGAAGGCGAACTCCGCGCTTTGCTGGTTATAGATGGAGACGCCGGTGATATCGGACGGCAGCAGGTCGGGGGTGAACTGCAGGCGCTTGTAACTGCCGCCCAGCGAGATGGCAATACTTTTGGCGAGCATGGTTTTGCCCACGCCCGGCACATCTTCGAGCAACACATGGCCGCCGCAAAGCAGGGAGACCAGCGTATATTCGATCACCTGGCGTTTGCCGAGGATTACCGTCTCAATATTGTCGGCAATCAATTTCGCCTGTTCGGTTACCTGCAACACGGTCATTCCCGTTCTCCTTCACATGGCACCACGGATGTTGCGTGCGGTGGGATCACACCTTCCCCCTTTAATTACCACATGCGCGGCGCTCTCCCTGCCGGGATGGGCCATTCTGCCGCAAGCCTGTTTAACGTTCGCGACAGCAGCATGAGCAGCGCTCCCAACACCAGGTAGTATACCGCAACCTGCCACCAGGCATGCGTGTACCAGCGCAATTCGGCGCAGGGCAATGGCGCGGCGAGCTGATTGATGCCGAGCAACAGGCGGATAAGCGGGGCGGAGATGCCGACCAGCCAGCCGGCGAGCAGCGGAAGGGGGAGCACGACGAGATACGCGAGCAGCCCCAGCGGGAGGAGCACGGCCACCAGCGGCACGGCGAGCAGGTTGGTAAACGGCGCGAGCAGGGGAATGGAGCCAAAGTGCCAGGCGAGCACGGGGGCAACCATAAGCTGGGCGCCGAGAGTGGCGGCGGGCAGCAGGCTGAAGGGGCCGAGCAGGCGATGCAGCAGGCGCATGAGCACCGGGGTGATGGCGATGAGCCCGAATACGGCGGCGAAGGAGAGTTGCGCCCCCGGACTGAAGAGCATGGCCGGCCGGGCGATGAGCATGACCAGCGCGGCGGCGGCGAGCAGGGTGATGCCGTCAGGACGGAAGGAGCGCACGTGCGCCAGCCGCGACACCGCCAGGAACAGGGCCATGGCCCCGAGCAGCACCATGAAGACCGAACGATCGATGGAGGGCCCGCGGTCGGCCAGCGCCACGTAGAAGGCGAGCACCGGCAGCGAGAGCAGGGTGAGCGCAATGCGCAGGCGGGGATAGGTGGTGCGCTGCCCGCCGTCGCGCACCAGCAGCAACGGGTAGACGAACAGGCAGGCCAATAGCGTGACCTGGCTACCGGAGACGACCATCAGGTGAATGGTACCCGCCCGCCGGAACTGGGTGATGAGTTCCTCGGGCAACGGCGTCTGATGCACGCCGAGCACCAGCCCTTCGAGGAGGCGGGCATACAGCGAATGCTGGGGGCCGGGCATGAGCGCAGCCAGGCGCTGTTGCATGCGGTCGCGCAGGCCGG
>JAGUZN010000186.1 GCA_020060775.1 Armatimonadota bacterium | reverse complement strand
TGCC
Organism: Armatimonadota bacterium; assembly: GCA_020060775.1. GTDB lineage: Bacteria > Armatimonadota > Hebobacteria > CAIYQO01 > CAIYQO01 > JAGUZN01. The sequence goes on along the minus strand of JAGUZN010000186.1, from coordinate 13,844 downwards.
TCCCCCTCTACGCCGACGGCGAAAAGCTGGTGACCGCCTCTAACGCGCTCATCGATGCCCTCCGCCTCGCCATCCTCAAAGGAGGATTCCGCTGAAACCTCTGCGGGGAGCGGGTGCTTCATCCGCTCCCCGGCAGGAATTTCCCCCGCCGGGCGCGTAAAATGAGATAACACTGATCTACGGGGGGAGCGATGGAATTCACTGTGCTCGGACGAACAGGGCTGCGCGTGAGTCGTACGGCGTTTGGCGTGCTGCCCATTCAACGCGTGACCTTTGCGGAAGCGCGCATGCTCCTGTGGAAGGGATTCGAGCACGGCATCAACTTCTTCGATACCGCGCGGGCCTATAGCGATAGCGAAGAGAAGATTGGCTATGCGCTGGCCGATGTGCGCGACCAGATCTTTATCGCCACCAAGACCCACGGCACGAGCGGCGACGACCTTAACATCCACCTGAATACCAGCCTGCACTGTCTTAAAACCGACTACGTCGACCTCCTGCAGTTCCACAACCCCGACTGCGTGCCCCGGCCGGAAGATGAAGATGGCCGTTACCAGGCCATGCTGGCGGCGCGCGATGCCGGCAAGGTGCGCTGCATCGGCGTCACCTACCATCGGCTCGACCTCGCGCGCGAGGCGGTCGCCTCCGGCCTGTACGACACGGTGCAGTTCCCGTTGAGCGCCATCTCCTCCCCGGAGGATCTGGCGCTCGTGGACCTCTGCCGCGAACACAACGTCGGGCTCATCGCCATGAAGCCGCTGTGCGGTGGGCTGCTCGCCAATGCGCCGGCGGCCTTCGCCTTTTTGCGACAGTATGACAATGTCGTGCCCATCTGGGGCATCCAGCGCGAGTGCGAACTCGATGAACTCCTCGAGCTCTCCGCCGATCCGCCGGCGCTCGATGCGGCCATGTGGCAGAGTATCGAGCAGGAACGCGCCGAGCTCTCCGGCAACTTCTGCCGCGCCTGCGGCTACTGCCTCCCCTGCCCGGCGGATATCCCCATCCCCATGGCCGCCCGCATGACGCTGCTGCTCAACCGCATGCCGTATCAGCAATTCCTCACCGACGTGTGGCAGGAATATATGTCGCACATCGAGCAGTGCACGGAATGCGGCCAGTGCGCCAGCCGCTGCCCCTACGGCCTCGATACCCCGCGCCTGCTGCGCGAAAATCTCGAAGGCTACCGGGAGAGGCTGCTTCAGCTGCGGTAATGCAGGAATCAGCGCACTCCGGTCGAACGTACAGAGACGTTGAACACAGTGTCTCTGCAGCAGTTGATGCCTGCTGCACACCCATGTGACTATCCAAGGAGAGGAGGTAATCATGTCTCCCGAATTGATGAACGGCATTATGCTGGGCATCGGGGCCTGGTTCGTGGTGCGTTGCGTGCTCACCGGCTTTTTCACCGTCGATCAGAATCAGCGCGCGGTGAAGACGGTCTTTGGCCGCGCCCAGCGCGTGGGCAACGCCACCACCCAGGATGACCCCATAGCCGAAACGTTGAAAACCGACGAACTGCAGCGGTACGCCTATCCGCAACTCCGCGTCATCCCCCCCGGCGGACCCTATTTCAAATGGCCGTGGGAACGCGTCTACAAGGTCTCCATCGCCACTGAAACGATCAACATGGCCCACGACCCTGATTCCCCAACCGCCAACCACAATGGCACCCTGCTCGAGGCCGTCACCAAAGACCAGCTCAATACCGGCTTGAGCGGACAGATACGCTACCGCATCTCCGAGCGCAACCTCTATGCCTATCTCTTCAGCGTGCGGAACCCCATCGCGCACGTCATGGGGTACTTCGTCTCCATCCTGCGCGAGCGCATCGCCAACTTTGAGGCCCCCAGGAATACGGCCCTGCGCGAGGAAGGGGAACTGCGTCTCGATGCCGCATCGGTGGAAGGCATCTCCATCAATGATCTTCGGAAAAATCTGCGCGACCTGAACGAGCACATGGACCGTGAATGCAAGTCGTCCGCCGCGCGCTACGGGATTGTCCTCGATGCCTCGCTCATCACCGGCATCGATCCCCCGGCCGAGGTGGAGTCCGCGCTGGCCGCCATCAATACCGCCCACAACCAGGTTTCATCGGATATCAGCCTGGCAGAGGCGGCGGCGGACCAGAAGATCGTGCAGTCGAAACGCGCCGTGGAAATCGAAACCCTCAAGGCGCAGGCCGAGGTGGAGCCGCTGCAGCAACTGGCCGCCCAGTTGACCGCGATCAGCCGGACGCATCCCGCGGTGTTGCCCATGTACGTGCGGAACGTGAAGCTGGGCTTGCTGAAAAAAGCGCAGCGCATCATCAAGGAGGTGGACTGATGGATGGATTCATCGCCAAGCTCGTCGTAGCGTTTTTCGCCTTTATCGGCTGCAGCATCGCCGTGCCCGTCCTGCTCGGCATCATCCGGCTGCTGGGCCTGTACGCCATTGTGGAAGAGCGGCGCTGCCATGTCTATGTGCTCTTCGGTCGCGTGGTGGCCATCATCGATGAGCCCGGGCTGCACTGCCTCTGGCTCAAAATGGGGCCGACGGCCTTGATCATTAACTGGATCGGCCGATGCTATGTCGTGGATATGCGCCTGGATCAGGAATATCTGCGCAGCCAGCCCGTGAACTCCGAAGAAGGCGCGCCCATGGGGATCGGCATCTGGTACGAGATGTATGTGAGCGATCCGGTGGCGTTCCTCTTTAAGAACACCGACCCGCGCGGGTCGCTGTCGGCCAACGTCAGCAGTTCCACCGTGCGCTGCCTCAGCAACTTGCCGCTCGAGCGCATGCTCACCGATCGCCATACCATGAGTCAATCGGTGCGCGAAGAGGTCACCGATCTCTCGCACGAGTGGGGATATCGGCTGGGGTCCGTATATACCCGCAAGGTGCATTTTCGCGACGCCGAAATGATCAAACAGATCGAAAGCAAAGTGGTCAACCGCCTGCGCCAGGTGACCTCCGCCATCAAACAGGATGGGGCGAATCGCGTGAACATCATTACCAGCACGGCGGAGCGCAATGCGGCGGTCGAATTCGCCCGGGCGGCCACCGTGCGCCCGGCGGTGATCGGCAAGGCGCTGGGCGATATCGCCGCCAACCCCGAGATCGCCGAGGCGGTGTTGGATCTCCTGGAAACGCAACAGGTCATCGACAGCCCGTCGCAGCTCGTGCTCATCCCCGAAGGAAGCCGGCAGATGCTCGCGGATTGGCTGGCCACCCAGGCCATGCCTGCTCCTGCCAGCAAAACGCTGGAGACGGCGTAAGGCGGGATACGGCGGAATATCGAAGGATAGCGGGGAAGGCCATGCCTTGAGACAGTAGGCATGGCCTTCCTCGCCTTTAAGACGGTAAGCTTACAATTATCGCTAGGAGGAGTTCGATGGGTTATTATCTTCGAGCGTTCTGTACCGGTAGCAGTGTCCCATCCCTGCAGACGATTTTTGCATGGACCGCCAAACAGGGAAGCCGTCTATTTGTCGAAAATGAAGACAGCGAGCCTATCGATATGCAATCCACGGCATGGGGACAGCCTTCAGTCTCGATCGGATGCCGGAATGCCTTCCTGCCGTTCATTAAAGGCAAGGTGCAATTTGTGGTCGAGATAAATCGCCAAGATGATCCCACCACGGAATATGAGGTAAAGTCATCCAACATCATCATTGCGCACAACGCGCAAGACGTCGCAACTGCCATAAAAGAGTCCCTCTCTGACACATACGCACCCTCTGCTGTTGCCTTGCCTCCCAACACGGGTCAGAATTTATTGAACGACGAGATCGAGGAGTTTATTGAACTCATCAGCGATGAAGATGACAGCTCGGTGAAAGCGTTCATAATTGATCACCTGCGAAAGACGAACTACATCGTGGCGTGCCAACTCCTCTCCACGATTGATAACAGCGGATACAACGGCGTCGGTGACTTTTTGAACTACTTCGTCAAATTCCACGGTGGCCTCATCCATGCCGAGGACGAGGGGTTCTATCAGGGGAAGAAAGTGATTCTGGCGGTAGGGTAACCCGTTGGGCGGTCGTCCCTGATCTCCCTCCCGAGGCCTTACTGATGTAACGCAACTCACAAACTATTCGTTCACTCACCCTGCCGTCTCCGAAGTCATCCACCTCGCACAGCCAACAACGCGATGAGTCGCCAATGTTTTTCTTCCTTCCTATTGACGGCAGTTGCTGGCGTTTGTATAATCCATATACTCATTATAATGAGTACCCATTCTGGCGCAATCGACGAGTATATGAGCCCAATCACTCACCACTCGTCACTCGCCACTAACCACTATATAAAGGAGCCTCCCCATGGGAACGACGAGCACCACGCAACTGGCCATTGACGGCGGCGCCCCCGTGCTGCAACGGAGCGACTACCGCAACTGGCCGGTCTTCACCGATGACGATCGCCGGCTGGTCAACGAAGTGCTGGACAGCGGTATTGTTGCCGGCGGCACCGCCCCGCAAGTGGCGGCGTTGGAAAAGGAATGGGCCGAATACATCGGCACGCAGCAAGCCCTCACCACCTGCAGCGGCACCGCCGCCCTGCATATGGCGCTGGCCGCCGTCGGCGTCGGCCCCGGCGACGAGGTCATCGTGCCCGCCTTCACCTTCCTGGCCTCCGCGTCCTGCGCCCTGCACCAGAACGCCATCCCCATCTTTGTGGACATCGACCCGCGCACCTACTGCATGGATCCCGCGAAAATTGAAGCCGCGATCACCGAACGCACAAAGGCGCTCATCCCCGTGCATATCCAGGGATGTCCGGCGGATCTGGATCCCATGCTCGCCATCGCTAAGAAATATAACCTGGCGGTCATCGAGGATGCCTGTCAGGCGCATGGCGCCACCTACAAGGGCAAGAAGGTCGGTGGGCTGGGGGACATCGGCTGCTTCAGCCTGAACAACTTCAAGAACCTCTCCGGTGGGGAGGGCGGCCTCTTCAACACCAACAGCGAATTCTACCTGAATAAGGGCATCCTCATCCGCTGCTTCGGCGACGAGGTCGATGAAGTCAGCCACCGCCGCGTCTACAATGCCTCCATCCTCGGCTACATGTACCGCAACCAGGAACTGCCCGCCGCCCATGCCCGCGCGCAGTTGCTGCACCTGGATGAGAACAACGCCGTGCGCATCGCCAACGCCAATTACCTCACCCAGGAACTGGCGAAGATCCCGGGCATCATCCCGCCGTACTGCCCGGAGGACTGCACCCACGTGTACTTCATGTACAACGTGCGCTTTGATCCGAAAGCCGCCGGCGTGGATTGCGAGACCCGACGCTTCCGCATCGCCATCGAAAAGGCCTTGTATAAGGAAGGCGTGCTCGTCGGCCAGTGGCAGACCATGCCCGTGCCCCAGCAGGACCTCTTCCAGAGCATGCTCGGCTACGGCGGCACCCGCCATCCCTGGGCGATCAACGAAGCGAAGGGCGTCACCTATAATTACGATACGGCGCAGTTCCCGGTAGCTGTGGGGCTGTGTGACAGCTACACCGTCGTGCACGGCGTGCACGCGCCCAATGGCCGCGAGTTAATGGACCGCATCCTCGAAGCCTTCCACAAGGTCTTTGCCAACCTGGATGTCGTCATCGCCCATGCCGACGATGAAATCTATCCCGGCGCCGACGGCAAACTCTACGGCGCGGGCTAATCACCATTCCACCATATCCCGGTTGCCGGTCTCCGGCAACCGGGCACTCTACGAGGTATCGCCATGCAAAGCACCGGATTATTCGGCAAAAAGTTCCTTGATATCCAACAGGTCACCCGCGAACTGCCCGCCCTCGGCGAAGAGCAGGTGCTGGTGAAAGTCAATGCCTGCGGCGTCTGCGGCACGGACATCAACTTCGTGCGCGACTGGGAAGATGACCCCATGCCGCTCGGCCACGAGATCGCCGGCGAGATCGTTGAGGTGGGGAAAAACGTCACCAGCGTCGCCCCCGGCGATCACGTCATAGTAGAAGATTGCACCATGTGCGGCATCTGCCCGCAGTGCAAGAGCGGGCAGCCGCAGTTCTGCCGCACCATGCACGACATCGCCGGGCAGTCCGGCATGGGGCAGTATATGGTGGTGCGCTATAACAGCGTGAACCGCTTCGACGGGCTGGAGGATCAGTACGCCTGCCTTACCGAACCGCTGGCCGTCTCCCTCACTTCCGTGCTCCATGCGCAAATTCCGCTCGGCGGCAGCGTGGTCGTGCTCGGCGATGGACCGCTCGGCCTGATGGCCGCACAACTGGCCAGGCTGCAGGGCGCAGGCTTTGTCGGCATCACCGGCCTGGCGGCCGATTCCCCGTTGAGCCGGGCGCGCCAGCAGTTGGCCGCGTGCATGGGCTGCGACATGGTGGTGCAGATCGGCAAGCAAAGCGTGGAAGATGAAATCCTCGGCAAGTTCCCCGAGGGGGTGGACCGCGTCATCGTCACCTCACCGCCCGAGAGCATGTACGACGCCATGAAGATTATCCGCTACGGCGGCATCATCACCTTCTTCGGACTGCACTTCGGCGGGAAGAACATGGTCAATGTCGATATCAACGACCTCATCTTCCGCAAGATATCCCTCGTGCCTACCTTCGCCGAGCCGGCGATCAATTTCCCTGTCGCCTTCCGCCTGTTGCGCGATGGGCTGATTGACGCCAAAGCGCTGGTCACCCATACCTTCGGCTTCGATCAGGCCAAAGAGATGATGGGCGCCATCGTCAAGGGCAATCAACCGATCGTCAAAGCGGTCATGCTGCCGCACGCATAACGACAACGCAATACGGCAGGCCGGCGCATATGCTCTCGGCCTGCCTCTATCTATTTCGTGATATAATTCGGCAGGCATACGGATACCCGCGGGAGGGCACGGTCCATGAATGTGCAAAGACTCTGCGGCATACTCCTGCTCTGCTGGGCATGCATCCTCCCCGCCCATGCGGCCGGCGATCCGCTGGACAAACTGGTCTTCAATGTGCGCGCCTACGGCGCGACAGGCGATGGCGTCACTGACGATACCATCGCCATCCAGCGTTGCTTCGACGAGGCCCATAAGAAAAGTCGCGAGTTCAATTACGGCGGTTCCTGGCAGTCAATGTACAACGAGATCGTCTTCCCGCAGGGGACTTACCGGCTCTCCAACATGCTGCGCGTCTCCAATGCCATGATCGTGCGCGGCGAAGGCGAGGTGGTGCTGCAGCAGACCAACCCCGCCTGCGGCATCATCGACAACCACTGGGCGTTGCGCATGCTCTTCCAAAACCTCACCTTCGAGGGCGGTCACCGGCAGCTGCACCTCTTCACCGCCAACTCCGCGGGCGCGCATATCGTCATTCGCGACTGCATATTTCGCAACGGCGGCGAATTCGCCATCAGTTGCGTCATGCGCCGCCCCGATCACCTGGGTGAATCGTTCGGCTTCTACAAGCAGACGAAAATCGGCGATGGCCAGTACCAGTACGCATTCGTGAGCGACCAGGGGCAGCCGTTGTCCTTCAACTCCACCGTGCTCCGCGTGGATCGCTGCCGCTTCGAACGCTGCATGAAGGTCATCCAGACCAACGCCGATATGGGCACCGTCAGCAATTGCTACATCGAGACGCACCCGGAGATGCAGGGCGCGGCCATCATCGCCGCCGGGGTAACCAAGCTGGAAAATATCGAGGGGCTGGCCAATGTCACTCCCGGCCTGCAGCAGCGCTGGATCGATCACATCTGCAACGGTCTCATCTGTCGCAACCTCAAGCTCACAACGGCTCAGCCCGATACCGGCATGTGCGCCATCTACGCCCACATCAAATGGCGCAACACCGCCGCCGGCAACGCCCAGCACTACCTGGTGCTCGAAGACAGCGAAGTACAATGCGCGGGCAGTGAGGAAAACGCCATTGTCTACTGCCAGGAGGTGCCCAACACCATCGCCATCCGCGATTGCCGCGACACCTCGAAGAGGCCGGTGCGGGCCATCGGTGTTGCGCGCGACTTCGGCGAGGACTACTTCAAAGGCATCTCCGCCGACGGCTTGAAATACCTGGCTGATGCGCGCAATTCGTCCAACGTGATTGCCGACCTGCCCCCTGCCATGCGCCCCTTTGCCGATGCGCCGCTGGCTCCCGCCTTCACCACACTCATGCGCCGGGCGGGTGCGCTGCCCGTCGATGATGTCACCATGGCGAAAGCGGTGAAGACCCGGCTGAACGTTGCCGACTTCGGCGCGGTGAACGATGGCAAAACCGATGCCACCCCGGCGTTTCGCGAAGCGGTGGCCGCTGCGGCGAAACTGCCCGGACCAGAATTGCTGCTGCCCTCCGGGCACTATCTCCTCACCGGCACGATTGACCTGCCCGCGGAGATCTCCATCCGCGCGGTGGGCTCCGCGTATATCGAGGGCAAAGGCGAAAACCTCACCGGCTTCCGTGTGGAACGTGGACGGCGCATTGCCTTCCATAATCTCATGTTCGGCCAATGGCAGACGGCCATCGACATCACCGCGCCCAAAGACGAAGAAGCCCGCGTGCTCATCGACCGCTGCATCTTCGCCGATATCAGCGGCATGACGGTCCGTTGTGGTACTCCGGGCATGCCGGTGGCGGAAAACAACAAGCTCTACCTGCGCATCACCGATTCCGCTTTCTACTACAACTGCCATCAGCTCTTCGAGACGAATGCCGTGCAGGCCATCTTTGACAGCAGTTGGGCGGTCACCGATCCGCGCTTGAACGACGAAGCCTGCATCGTCAACAAAGGGAATCTCCTCTGCCGCGACATCTGCGGCAATCCGGTCTGCGATAAAAACACCCGCGACATGCGCTGGATCGATAATTACCACCGTGTCATCACCGACTGCTTCCGCTTCGGCGGTGAGGCCGGCGGCATCTGCCTGGTCAATCAGCGCCCGGCTGATCTGAACAACCAGCCTTTCATCCTGGTGCAAAACGGTTGGCTCTACGCGCTGGGCAACGCACAGCGCAAGCGCGCCGCCATCTACCTGGAGCAGGTGCCCGCCTTCGTCGCGTTGCAGACGAACACCGGCTGCAACGGCGGGCTGCAGCGCATGATCGCACTCGAAGAGACGGCGAAAGCGAGCGCAAAATTACGCAACGAGGCCGGGCAACCCTGGTTCCTCACCAGCGGCAACACCATCCCGGTGAACGATCCGTATAAAGATTGAGAAAGGTATCGCACAATGATTCAACGGTATGTACTGCTCTTCGTATTCCTCTTCTCGGCGCTCGCCTGCTGGGCGCAGCCGCCGTCGCCGACCGCCATCCCCGTCTACAACGTCAGAGACTTCGGGGCCAAGGGCGACGGTAAAGCCGACGACACCGCCGCCATCCAGGCCGCCTTTGATGTCGCGGGCAAGGTGATGCTCAACGTCTCAGCGGCGAAAACCGGCGCGTTGCACGCCTTCTCCAGCCCGGCGGTCTTTTTCCCGAGCGGCGAATACCTGCTCTCCGATACGCTGCAGATCAAAGGCATCAACATCAAAGGCGATCCGTATGCCGTGCTCCGGCAAACTAACCCGGACAAGGGCATCTTCGCCACCCGCTGGGCATACTATCTGAATATCTCCGGCCTCACCTTCGTCGGCGGGCAGGTGCAGCTTGATCTGTACAACGGCAACCTCTCCGGCGGGGTGATCAATATCAGTGAATGCACATTTCAAAGCGCCATGGACGTGGCACTGAACGCCGATTTCGAATCGACCAACCTCACGCTCGAGCGCTGCAACTTCTTCAAATGCATGCAGGGCATGCGCCTCAACCGTATCGATGTGGTAGTCATCCGCGACTGCTGGATGGACAACCACCCCGACATGAAATATAAAGCCTTCATCGAGAACCGCGCACAACGCGTCTTTATGGACAATATCTGTGCCAATCCGCAGGTGAACGGCTTCGATCAACGCTGGATCGATAACTACGGCACCAACCTCACATGCCGGCAGATCCGCTTTGGCGGCGAGGGGGGCGGCTTCACCCCCATCGTCAACTTCAGCAAGCCCAATCCGATCAGCATCGGCCGCAGCATCCTGGTGGAAGACTCCTGGTGTTGCAACACCTCGAACCTCAAGCGCGATGCCGTGGTCTACTGCGAAGAGATCCCCAACAGCATCACCCTGCGCGGCAACACCACCACCGCCGCCAATCTCATCAAAGTCAGTGAGAAGATCGACCTGAAGACCTACTTCAAAGAACAGAAAACTCCGGCATCCATGCTTGCGTTCGGATTGTCGGGCAACATCGGCGGTCTGATTGATAATGTGCTGCCGTCAGGCCTGGCCAAACCGGCGGCGGTGGCGGACAATGCGCTGCCTCCGATCTCCGCAAAAGCGGTGAAGGCGATGGTGAAGCAGGCCGTGCAGGAGTGGACCGAGAAAGCCGTGCCCGACCTCGCGGAGGGCGAGTTCAAAGGCCATGTCATGCGCACCGATCCGGCGCAGTATCAGGAAGTCACGCTGAAGAACGCGCGCTGGGAACTCGGGGAAAACATCGATGCCACCCGTCTCAATAACCACGAATTCCTGACCTTCGCTCAGGCGAGCACCGATATCCTGATGATCTGGAAGCGCGAGGGCGATCTGTGGCCCATGTTCAGCATCTACGATATCGAGGTCGATCTGGACCGCACGCCCTACCTCGCCTGGAATACCAAAAAGGCCGGCGCACCGCCGGGATTCACCGTGCGCGTCATCGTGCCCGAGCAGGGCATCGCCGTCACCATCACCGACACCCAGTGGTCCGATTACCAGTACCACGCCTACGATCTGCGCAAGATCCTGAACCTGACCGGCAAGCAGACCCTGGGCCTCCGTTTCTATCCGAGTTCCTGGGGCTGGGTGCCCGGCAAGGGCTATAACGCCCACAACGCCAAAGACACCATGTGGAGCGCCCCCGCCGGCTCCTACGCCGTCTTCGATTTCATCCGCTTCGAAGCGGAATAGGAGAAGGAAATTTAAGCACGACTTGAAGGAACAATGCGAGAAAGAGAATATGGTGTGCGACCCACGTCGAAGGACAACAGCGGAGGTCGCACACCATGTCGTTGGTCAGGATACTGTGCGTGGCGTTGGTCATCACCATCTGTGCTCCGTCCCTGCTGGCGTCGCGGTGTTGGGCGCAGCAGACCCCCGTGCCGGTGCTCGATGCCAAAACATTCGGCGCCGTGGGCGACGGCGTGGCCGATGACACCCTCGCCCTGCAGCGCTGTTTCGATCAGGCCGCCGCGCAAATCCGCGAACTCCCGCTGGGCGATATGACGCACTACCTCTATCCGCAAATCGTCATCCCTGCCGGCGCCTACCGCCTCACCAATATGCTGCGCCTGCCGCCTGCCGCACTCATTGTCGGCGCCGGAGCAGTGCTCAAGCAGGAACGGCCGGAGTGTGACGTGCTCGATGCACATCTCGTGCGCGACCTCGTGCTGGAAGGGATCACCATCACCGGTGGCCGGCGCGCGTTGCACCTCTACACCGGCGGCCTGCCCGGCGCACGCATGACGATCCGTGATTGCGTCTTTCAGGATGCCCGCGGCTTCGCGGTGGAATGTATCGTGCGCGGGGCGGATGTCGACCACCTCTCCGGCTATTACATCCAGACCGGAGAGGCAGAACACACCTACACGTACACCGAAACCCTCGATGCCGATGCCCCCTACTGGCCCAATGTGGCGGTGCTGCACCTCGACCGCTGCACCTTCCGCAACTGCTACGGCGTGCTCCACCAGAATACCGCATGCGGCTCGGTGACCGATTGCACCATCGAAAGCAGTCCGGCGCAACAGGGCGCAACCATAGTGAATGCGGGCAGCCTGAAGCTGACCAGGGTCAAGGCCGAGGGACGTTCTACCCCAGGACAACAACAGTGGTGGATCGATCACCTGCGCGGGGGACTGATCGTACAGGACTGCCGCTTCACCACCGAAGGTGCGGGCTGGTGCCTGGTGCGTAACCATGAGCGGTATCGGGATACGGCAGCCGGCGGCGAGCAGCATTACCTGGTAGTCGAGAGATGCACCCTGCACTGTGCGGGCAGTGCCGAGCGCGCCGTGGTGTACTGCCGGGAAGTACCCAACGCCATCGCTATTCGCGAATGCCAGGCGGTCCAGGGGAGCGTCCCCGCATTGGCCTTCGCCCGCATGCCCGATGCCGCCTACTTCAGCCGCATCACCCCCGACGGGCTGAAATATCTCATAGCCGGGAACAGCAACATCACCGCCGACCTCCCCGCGGCAATGCAGCGATTCGTGGATAAGCCGTTGCCCGCGCACGTAGCTGCCCTCGCGCGTCCCGCCCCGCCCGCCCTCACCCTCCCCGGCATGCGCCGGTTGGTGTGGACGGCGTTGAACATCGCCGACTATGGCGCTAGAGGTGACGGCGTCGCCGATGACACCCCCGCTCTGCTGAAAGCATTAGAGGCGGTGGGAACAACGCCGGGCGTGGAAATCCTCTTTCCGCCCGGCCACTACCTGTTGCATGGGCCGATCGACCTGCCCGAAGACATCATCTTGCGCGGGGTGGGGAACGCGTATCTCGATGGCTGCGGCAGCCGCACGCTCTTCCAGAGCGAGCATGCCCGGCAAATCTCCCAGCGTAATCTGATCGTGGGCAATTGCAGCACTGCGTTTGTCGTCACGCCGCATGATGCGGCCAATACCATGGCGTTCATCGACCACTGCGCCTTCGTCGACACCGGCAGTTCTGCCGTGCGTTTCGGAGTCTTTGCCTTGCCGATCGGCGAGAAGAACCGCCTGCAGGTTCGCATTACCGATACCGCCTTCAGCAACTGCGCGCAACTCGTACTGTCCAATGCGGCTGACTGTCTCATCGATCACTGTTGGGCATCAACCGCCTCCAGCATGGATGATTGGGCGGCGTTCGCCAATCGCGGCAGCATGCGCTGTGACGCCATCTGTGGCTGGCCCATCCTTGATGACTGGGCGAAAGACCGCCGCTGGTTCGATAACTACCATCGCCTGGTGATCGATTTCTTCCGCTTCGGCAGCGAGGGCGGCGGCATTTGCGCGGTCAATCAATGCCATGCCGGCGCGAACGGCGCTGGCCATCTCATCGTGCAAAACAGCCCCATCTACGCGCTGGGCAATGACTCGCGCAAGACCGCCATCTTCGTCGAGCACTTCCCCAAATTCATCGCCGTGCAATCTATCGTCGGCATGACCGGCGGCATGCAACGCCTCCTGCAGTTCGGCTACCCGGCGCGCGGCATGGCGATTCCCAAAGGTTGGTTCTATCGCAGTGTCAACACCATCCCCGCCAACGACCCCAATAAAGTCGTCGGGCGGTAGCGGCGTTAGAAACTGTTTTGAAAGGATCTGTTCGAGGATCGCGCCGTAGATGTTCGCGGCTGTCCCGGCCGGGACAGCCGCGAACAGATCAAGCGAGACCGGATAGAGACGTTTAAAACAGTTTCTTAGACCCCGCCCGTGTATGCCCCGAAGAGGTTGGTGATCCGGCCGGGGGTGATGCGATATGCCTCATCGCCGCTCCACTCGTAACCGATGTAGTGCACGATGACCTCCATGCGGCCGTCGCCATCCACATCGAGGATGCCCCCGATCGAGTAGAGATTCGGCAACGGGTGCGTGGTGGGCTCGTACGGGAAGAAGGCGCCGTTGAGCACGTCGATGCGCCCGCCCGACTCCACGGCGACAAACGAGTAATCGCCGCGCTCCGCATTTTCCGTATACGCTTCGCGCGCCGTCGTTGCGCTGATCACGCGTTCCACCGTGCCGTCGCCGTCAAGGTCAACGGCCACCGCCTCCGTCACGCGCGGCTCGATATCCCCCAGGCCATGTTGCGCCAGCACCGTCCGGGCGATCTCCTGCACGGCGGGCAGGGTGGGGGACTCGC
>JAGUZN010000278.1 GCA_020060775.1 Armatimonadota bacterium | reverse complement strand
GCAGGGCGACGCCGATGGTGGCATCGCGATAGCGCAGGGGTTCCATTGCTCCCCGCTCTTCACCCAGCGGCGCATGGCGGCCGACCAGGATCGACTTCGCACAGCCGACCGTCGGCAGGTTGAACAAGAGGCCCGCATGGCACGCCAATCCCATGCCGCGGGGGTGCGCGGTGCCGTGGCCATCCATCACGAGCACATCGGGGCGCACGTGCAGGCGCTGCCAGGCTTCCACCAGCGCCGGCATTTCGCGAAAGCTCAACAAGCCCGGCACATAGGGAAAGGGCGCTTCGGTGACGGCGAAGGCCGCATCAACGCGGGCACAAGTCGCCAGGTCGAGCACGACGAAACCGGCATAGACGGTGTCGGACCCGCGGGTGGAGGAAAGGTCCGCCCCCGCCGCCAACCGCGGGGCAAAGTCGGGTGGGGGAGCGAGCACCAGGCGCTCGCGCAATGCCCGCTGCAGGCGTACGGCCTCATCCGGCGAGACATCCCAATCATGCAGCGGTATCACATCCATCGCGCACCTCTCCCGCAGTATATCCCACCAACGCCGCGCCGGGCGGACCCTGTAGGCCCGCCCGGCGACTGATGCGGTAGATTCCGCGCAATATGGAGGCGTTTGCCGTCTTCAACGATCGCCGCAACACCGGAGAGCTGCGAAATACGTTACAGCGTTTCGCGCCGCACTTCCTTGATGACATAGCTCTCGATGACGTCGCCTTCCTGCCAGGCATTGAAGCGATCCAGGGAAATGCCGCATTCAAACCCTTGCGCCATTTCGCGGACGTCTTCCTTGATGTGCTTCAGCGAATCCAACTGCCCGGTGAAGATCACCTCGTCGCCGCGTTTGATGCGAATCTGCGAGCCGCGCCGGATCAACCCATCGGTGACGTAGCACCCGGCAACAGTGCCCAGGCGCGAGATCTTGAAGATCGCCCGCACCACGGCATGGCCGAGGACCGACTCTTCAAGGATCGGCGCCAGCATGCCAAGCATCGCTTTCTTCACGTCATCGGCTAGGTCGTAAATCACCTGGTAGAGGCGAACGTCTATGCCCGTCTCCTCGGCGATCGTCCGCGCCTGCGGCTCGATGCGCACATGAAAGCCCATGATGATCGCGTCCGAAGCGGATGCGAGCAACACGTCGGACTCGGTGACATCGCCCACGCCGGCGTGAATGATGTTCACGCGGATCTGGTCGTGCTCGATCTGGCTCAGTATCTGCGAGATCGCTTCGATCGATCCGGCCACGTCGGATTTCACGATGACATTCAGATCCTGCACGGCGCCGGAAGCGACCATACTGCTCAGGTTCTGCAGGCTCACATGCGTCTGTAGACGTTCCGCGCGGGCACGCTGCTGTCGCTGCTCGGCGATCTCACGCGCTTTGCGCTCGTCATCGATCACTTCAAAGAGGTCGCCGGCCACCGGCACCTCGGGCAACCCGGTGATCGCCACCGGCATTGATGGGCTGGCCTCGCGCAACGCGTGACCCTTGTCGTCAGTCATGGCGCGCACTTTGCCTGCAACCATGCCGACCACCAGCGCGTCTCCGACGCGCAGCGTACCTTCCTGCACCAGCATCGTGGCGATGGGGCCGCGCTGCTTATCCAGCTTGGACTCGACCACTGCGCCCCTGGCCGGCTTGTCAGCTTCGGCACGCAGCTCGCGCACCTCGGCCACCAGCAGGATCATCTCCAGTAACTGGTCGATATTCGTGCCCTGCTTGGCGGACAGCGGCACCATAATCGTGTCGCCACCCCACTCTTCGGCCACCAAGCCGTGGCCGGAAAGCTGCTGCTTCACCACATCCGGCTGCGCATCCGGCAGGTCGACTTTATTGATCGCCACGATGATCGGCACACTCGCCGCCTTGGCATGGTCGATGGCCTCCACGGTCTGCGGCTGAATGCCGTCGTCCGCCGCCACTACCAGCACAGCGATGTCCGTCAGGTTCGCGCCGCGGGCGCGCATGGCAGTAAAGGCCGCGTGCCCCGGGGTGTCCAGGAAGGAAATCTTGTGACCGTTAATTTCGACCTGGTAGGCGCCGATATGCTGGGTGATGCCGCCAAACTCCTGTGCAGTCACGTTCGTATTGCGAATCGAGTCGAGCAGGGTAGTCTTCCCATGGTCGACGTGACCCAGAATCGTCACCACCGGTGGGCGCAGTTCGCCCTGTTCACCGTTGCCGGAGGTGGTCGCGGTCAAACGCCACGAGGCATGTTCGACAAGGTCGCGCTCATACAAAGCTTCTACACCGAGTTTTTCCAGCACACCCACGGCGTGCTCCGGCTCGATCGACTGGTTCACCGTCGCCAGCACGCCCATGGAAATCAATTGTGAAATGACCTGTGCAGGTGAGAAGGGCACGCGTTCGACCAGGTCGCGCACGGTAATCGGTCCGGTAATAATGACCGGTTCCTCGAACCGTACCTCTGCCTGGGCGGCAGACTGCTTGGCGCGCTGCTTGCGACGCCCGCGGATCGTCGTTGAGGAGAAATCCGCACTGCGGAACGTACTCCGTCCCCGATCTTTATCACGGTCGGAGAAAACGGTGCGCTTTTGTTTCTTTTTCGTATCGGCCGGTCCGCGTTGTGGGCCTTTGCCTGCTGCACCTTTTCCACCGACTTCGGCGGGAGGAGCCACTGCCGGCCCTCCGCCGGGACGTGGGCCCCGGTCGCCTATCGGACGTTGTGGAGGCCGATCGCCCTCCCGTCGCT
>JAGUZN010000413.1 GCA_020060775.1 Armatimonadota bacterium | reverse complement strand
GCGGCTGATCGAGGCCTGAAGCCGTCATTACGTGCAAGTAAGGAATGAGCGATGTCAACGCAAAAACGAGTTCTGGTGTTGGGCTCCGGCCCCATTCGCATCGGCCAGGGGATCGAATTCGACTACTGCTCGGTCCACTCCGTGTGGGCGCTGCGCGAAGAGGGCTACGAGGCGATCATCGTCAACAATAACCCGGAGACGGTGTCCACGGACTTCGATACCTCCGATGACCTCTTCTTCGAGCCGCTCACCGAGGAAGACGTGCTGAATATCATCGACCAGGTCAATCCCGAGGGCGTGGTGGTGCAGTTCGGCGGACAAACCGCCATTAACCTGGCCGGACCACTGCACGCCGAGGGCGTGCGCATTCTGGGGACGTCGTTTCGCGGGATCGAATTAGCGGAAGACCGCAAGCTGTTTGATGCATTGTTGGAGGAACTGGGCATCGAGCGACCCAAAGGCCGTGCGGTCGTCTCGGTGGAGGAGGCTATGGACGCGGCGCGCGCGATCGGCTTCCCGGTGCTCATCCGTCCGAGCTTTGTGCTCGGCGGACGCGCGATGGAGATCGTCTACGACGAAGAACACCTGCTGCGCTACATGACCTACGCGGTGGATGTTTCGCCGAAGCATCCCATTCTGATCGACCGCTACATCCTGGGGAAAGAGGTGGAGGTGGACTGCATCTCCGATGGGCAGGACGTGCTCATCCCGGGCATCATGGAGCATATCGAACGCGCCGGCGTGCACAGCGGCGACTCGATGTCCGTCTATCCCCCGGTCGCCCTGTCGCAACAGGTCAAGGATACGGTCGTCGATTACGCCATTCGTCTCTCGCGCGGCATCGGCGTTGTCGGCCTGATGAACATCCAATTCGTGGTGGACGAAGAGGACAGGGTCTACGTGATCGAGGTCAATCCGCGCGCCTCCCGCACCGTGCCCTATATGAGCAAAGTGACGGGCGTGCCGATGGTGAACCTCGCCACCAAATGCTCGCTTGGCCGCACGCTCAAGGAACTCGGTTTTCAGCATGGCCTCTATCCCGAGCGCCCGTACTACGCGGTGAAAGCGCCCGTCTTCAGCTTCTCCAAACTTACTGAGGTCGATGTCTCCCTCGGACCTGAGATGAAATCGACCGGTGAGATCATGGGCGTCGACCCGCTCTACCCGCACGCCCTCTATAAAGCGATGGTCGCCTCGCACATCGATGTGCCCCTGAAGGGATCGATGATCGCCACCATTGCGGATAAGGACAAAGCACGCGCGCTGCCCATCATTCGCAAATTCGTCGAACTCGGTTTCAAGCTCTATGCCACGCGCGGCACCGCCCTCTTCCTCATCCAGAATGGCGTGGATGCGCAGAGCGTGGCGAAGATCAGCCAGGGCAGCCCGAATATCCTTGACCTCATCCGCAACGAGAAGATCGATCTGCTCCTCAATACGTTATCGCCGGAAAAAGTGGTCGAGCAGGAAGGCGCGCGCATTCGCCGCGCATCGGTGGAGCACAACGTGCCCTGCCTGACTTCGCTGGATACGGCTGATGCCCTGCTCATCGCCATGGAAGCACGCCGTCAGGGGGAAAACTTCGCCGTGCGCGCGCTCGATGAGCTGCTCGCTCTTCCGTCATAACGACGGCAGGCGAGTCGGCAGGCGCAGGTATACGCGCGTTGCTCCCTCTGCCAGCATCGCAGGGGGAGGAACATTTTGGTGTTGATGTCACGCGGCAATAGATGGCCTTCACCATAGCGCTCGTTTCATCCTGCTGCGCTTGAGATTTGCGACCCAACCAGAAACCAGAAACCAGGAACCAGGAACCAGAAACCAGGAACCGCCTTAATGTTCACTTGACGAGACAAATTCTTGCTTGCTACAATGGTTCACCATGCCTTCGCCTTCCAAGTTGGCCAACTCCCGACGCGCGCCCTTTTTTGTGCTTGAGGGCGTCGATGGCAGTGGGAAGAGCACGCAGGCCCATCTGCTGGCAGAGTGGTACCGCGCCGCCGGCCAGCCCGTGCTGTTGACGCGCGAACCCGGCGGCACCGCGTTGGCGGAGCGGCTACGGGGATTGATCCTCGACCCGGCGATTGCCTGTGCGTCGCGCGCCGAATTGATGATGATCCTCGCCGCACGCGCCCAACATGTTGCCGAGGTCATCGCCCCGGCGGTGCAGGGCGGCGTGACGGTCATCTCGGACCGCTTCTCGTTATCGACGCTGGCCTACCAGGGCTATGGCCGCGGGTTGCCGTTGGATGAGTTGCGTTACGCCGATGCCGTGGCGACCGGCGGATGCTGTCCGACACTGACGGTGGTGCTGGATATCCCGCTCGATACGGCGTTTGCGCGCATTGGCGAGCGGCAGGATCGCTTCGAAGGAGAAGGACGGGCGTTTCTGCAGCGTGTGGTGGAAGGGTATCGCACGCTAGGCGCTCAGGAACCCCATGTGCGCATTATCGATGGTGCTGGCCCAGTGGATGCGGTGCAGCAGGCCATCCGCAACGTGCTTGGCGAATATGCACTTGCCGCCGATCAGGCCTGACCGGCTCGGCGGAAGGAGATAGCCATGAAACTCATCATCGCAGTCATCCACGATAAAGACCAGCGTCATGTCCAGGATAGCCTGCTGGAAAGCGGCTTTCAGTTCACCAATGTCGCCAGTACCGGCGGCTTCCTGCGCGAAGGCAATGTGACGCTGATGATCGGCGTCGATGAGGACCAGGTCGATCAAATTGTCGACCTCATCCGCGAGAGTTGTCAAACGCGCGAACAGTATGTGAATGTGATGCCCCCCACGATGGAACCGGTCGGGACCGTCATCCCCAGCCCCGTGAAAGTCGTCGTCGGCGGGGCGATTTTATTTGTGCTCGACGTGGAGCGCTTTGAAAAATTTTAGGCCGCACCCGGGCCGGTACGGCTTCCACGGCATTGCCGGTCATCGAAACACACGTCACTCCAGGTTAAAAACCTTCTGCGCGTTGCGCACCAGAATCCGTTCTTTCTCCATCGGGGTGATGGCCGAATCGCGTACCATACCCAGCGCATACGCCGGATTGATCAATGGCATGCCCGTGCCGAAGAGCAGGCGATGGGCGCCCACCACCTGTACGGCTTCCGCCAGCTTGTCGAAATCCGCCACCAACCCGCCGACTTCCAGATAGACGTTCATGATTTTCGAGGCCAACGACACCGCCATCGGCCAGTGCTCGTCCGCCATGTGCAGGATGATGAATCGCTGCGTGGGGAATTCCCGCGCCACCTCCTGCAGGTCATTGATCTCACGTGGATCGGTAATACGCAACAGCAGCGGGCTGTCATAGCGCAGCAGCGATTTCACCAGCATGCGCATCGCCTCCGAGTTGAGTGGACGGTTGACGTACCCCTCGTGCAGCACGGCGCCGGCAAACTGCGTTTTCACCAGGTACTTGCGCATCTGCTCCTGCGAGACTTCTAATTGAGAGGGGTGAACGACGCAATAGCCGCGGAAGCGTGAGCGGCCGGCAATCTGTTCGGCCAGCCAGGCGTTGCCAGCGCTGATCGAGCCACGCAGCGCTTCGGTCGCAGCCACGAAGGTCATATCCACGCCAAAGCGCATCATCAAACGCTCCAGCGCGTCAGGATCGGTCGCCTGCGTCGGATAAGGTTGGGGCCCGAGTTGTCCGTAAATATCAATAATTGGCATGGCATCCTCCGCAAGTGGCGTCGCCTGCGCCGGACGCATTGCCCGGCGATCATCGCGCTTTCTTTTCTCTTTTTTCCACAGGCGTTGAAAATCCTGCCGTAGCGCTTCTGCGTGGGCTGAATTGGACGGTTTTGTCTGATTACCGCACAGTACACCGGTTACACTGGTGATAGGTGCCACCGCATCGGCCGCCATGGTCATGCCGGTGATGGGGTGGCGGCAAGGAGGGCGCCATGGGTATGTTCACGCGAATGCGCCGCATCTTGCGGCAAAATCTGAATGAGCTGCTGGAGCGGGCAGAGAATCCGGCCCGCGCGATCGACAGCCTGGTGCTGGAAATGCAGGAGGAGTTGGCGCAGGCCCGCGAGCAGGTTGCGCTGGCCATGGCTGCCGAACAACGCCTGGCCCAGCAGGAAGCCGAAGCGGAAACCGCCTCCCGCCAGTGGGAAGACCGCGCGCGCCGCGCGCTGGAGCACAGCTCGGAAGATCTGGCGCGCGAGGCGCTGCGTCGCCAACTGGCTTCAGCGCAATTAGCCGTGTTCTATCGCAATGCCTATAACCAGCAGGCGCAGACCACCCGGCAATTGCGCGCCGCCCTGGGTAAGCTGGAAAAGCGCCTGGAAGAGGCCAGGGCGAAACGTGTGAAGTTGCTGGCGCAAATCGCGTCCACCAAAGCGCAGCACACGATGTCGCGCGCAACCCCCTCGGCAGTCGGCGGAAATGCGTTCGATGCGTTCGACCGTATTTCCGTGCAGGTGGAGACCGACGAGCGCCGGGCCGTGGCCATGGCCGAGTTATCCACCGATGACCTCGAAGACGCCTTCCTCATGGCAGAAGAGCAGGAGGCTGTCGAACACCAACTCACGCAGTTGCGGCGTGAACTCGGCTATGCCGGTCAGGAAGCGCCAAAAGCGCTGGAAGGACATGACGACCAATGATCGGGATGCTGCGCTGGCTGTATCACCGCGTGCGCATGCACGGGCGCGTCAAACGGGAAGCGCAGTCGCTGCAGGCGTTGGAAGCCCTCCTGCTGCAGGTTGATGAGGCGCTGGCGGATGCGCGCGCTGAAATTGCCCACTGCCGCCAGCAGGGGCAGCGCTATGCCGCCGGCTGCCTTGATGCCCGGCGCACGGCAGCGCGCATGCTCGTCGCCGCGCGCCATGCGCTGCAAGGTCAGCACGAAAGTCTTGCTCGCGAGGCGATCACCCGGCATGTGCGCGCCCTCCGCCAGGCCGATCGCAATCTGCAACTGCTGCAGCATCAGCAAATGAGCCTGTCGCGCATCGAGGCGTTGCAGGCCATGTTGGAAGAAAAGCGCGACGACATCGAACAGCGACGCGAGAGTCTGTTCGCGCATCGGCAACTCGCGCGCGTCCACCAGGCGTTGCGGCACGCGCTCTCCGGCCGTGAAGCGGAACACATCGCCATGGCCGAGGAAGGTTTCACCGTGCAGGATCTCGCCACCACCGCATACCATGCGGTCACGGATGAGGGCATCACTCAACGTCTACAGGCGCTGGACGAATGCGACCAGGTGGAATCATTGCTGCATCTGTTGCGCGAGGACCTGGCGCGGTCCGCACTACCTGTAGTAGACGATGATCATGATGCGCCAAACGCGGAAAGAATTTGACGCACACGGTTGCAGAATCCCGGCATACTATTGCCATTCGCGACGAGTTCTGCTAGAATACCTTCTGCATGCGGAGAGGTGGCCGAGTCAGGCTGAAGGCGCCCGCCTGCTAAGCGGGTAAGGGGACCTAAATCCTCTTCCCGGGTTCGAATCCCGGCCTCTCCGCCAGATGGATTCGACAAGTACGCGCCCGTAGCTCAGCGGATAGAGCGCTAGGTTGCGGACCTAGAGGCCGCAGGTTCGATCCCTGCCGGGCGTACCACATGACGAAAACGGCCCCGTGATACCATCATGGGGCCGTTTTGCGTATCTGCCGGGCATGCGGTTGTGCTCGAAGATGATATGCTGTACACGGCGGTTTGACCAGCGTCAGCCCGCATCATACACGCGATGGAGGTTCTCCCATGACGTTCTCGCCCTCGGTGCGCTGGGATCTCTCGGATCTCTACGCCGGCGTCGATGATCCGAAAATCGACGCAGACCTCGTGCAACTGGAGGAACGCGCACGCGCCTTTGCCGACCAGTATCGCGGCACGCTCCACACGCTCACCCCGGCCGATTTCGGTCAGGCGCTACAGCAGTACGAAGCCATCGCCCAGGGATCGCAATTTCCCGCGGCCTATGCCCAGATGCTCTTCTCCACCGATACGCTCAATCCGGCCACCGGCGCGCTGGTGCAGCGTGTGCAGGAGCGTGAAGTGGCCGTCTCCCAGCACCTGATCTTCTTCGAACTGGACGTGATCGCATTACCCGACGAAGCGTACGCCCATCTGCTCACCGATCCGCTGGTGGCACAGTACCGGCACTACCTCGAGCATGCGCGCGCGGAACGCCCGCATCGTTTGAGTGAACCGGAGGAGCGCATCCTGCTGGAGAAATCCACCACCGGGCGCGAGGCGTTCACCCGCTTCTTTGAAGAAATCATCGGCGCAACCACCTTCAGCATGACGCTGGAGGGCAAAACAGAATCGATGACCGAATCGGAGATCCTCTCCAAATTGCATGATCCGCAGCGCGAAGTGCGCCGCGCCGCCGCCGAGGGCCTCAGCGAAGGGCTGAAGACGCAGGGGCGACTCTTCACCTTCATCACCAATACGCTCGCCTACGATAAGGCGGTGAATGACCGCCTGACGCACTTCGACACGCCGGAGGCCTCGCGCCATCTCGCCGACGAAGTGGATACCGCGACCGTGCACACCATGCTGGAGACCTGCGTCGACCACTTCAGCACGGTGGCGCGCTACTACCTGTTGAAGCGCAATATTCTCGGCCTCGAGACGTTGTATCACTATGATCGTTATGCGCCCATTTCCCTGAAGGAAGAGCCCACATCCTGGGAAGAGGCCCAGCGCATCGTGCTGGAAGCATATACGCGCTTCTCCCCGGAGCTGGGCGCCATGGTGCAGCGCGCCTTCGATGAATCGTGGATCGATGCGGAAGTGCGCCAGGGCAAGCGCGGCGGGGCCTACTGCATGGGCATCGCCCCGAACTGGCATCCCTACGTGCTCACCAATTACCTGGGGAAAAAGCGCGACGTCATGACGCTGGCGCATGAACTCGGCCACGGCGTGCATGACCTGCTGGCCGCCGACCAGCACTTCCTGCAGTACCATCCGTCGCTGGCGGCAGCGGAGACGGCCAGCGTCTTCGGCGAGATGCTCACCTTCAACATGTTGCTCGAAGGGGTGAAAACGCCGGAGGAACGGCTGGCATTGCTCACCGGCAAGATCGAGGATATCTTCGCCACCGTTTTCCGCCAGACCACCATGTACCGCTTCGAGCAAGCCGTGCATGCCGCCCGCCGCGAGCGCGGGGAATTGCCCACCGAGCAGATCAACGCCATCTGGCAGGAGAACCTGCAGGCGATGTTCGGCGAGGCGGTGATCATGGGCGAGGGGCACGAGGTCTGGTGGATGTATATCCCGCACTTCATCCACACCCCGTTTTACGTGTATGCGTACGCCTTCGGACAATTGCTGGTAATGGCGCTGTACGCGCGTTATCTGCAGGAAGGCGAGGCCTTTGTGCCGCGCTACCTGGAGATCCTGCGCGCCGGCGGCTCGCAGCGCCCGGCGGAAATCGTAGCCCGGGCGGGCATCGACATCACGCAGCGCAGCTTCTGGGAAGAGGGCCTGCGCATGATCGATGATCTGGTGGACCAGGCGGAAGACGCCTGGGATGAGATGCAGTAAGCCGCTAAGAAGCTGTCCGAAAAGTCGCTGTTCGGTCTCGCTTGATCTTTCCGCGCCTGATGGTCTCGGGTCTCCTCACCCTATCGGTCTCTGATAGCGCCTCGGAGCCCCGAGATCATCAGTCACGCAAATCTGCGGCGCGATCCACGAACAGCCCCTTTCCGTACAACTTCTAACAGAAGACCAATCAACATGCCCGGAGTGCTGTCACTCCGGGCATGTGCGTTATTTATAGATAGGCTACGACGGCCTCATTGGGGGCGAGTTCCACCTCGATGTGGTCGTTGGCCGCCAACGATGTCTGGCTACCGTCCAGGCGGAAGAGGGTCGCCTGTTGCGCACCGGGTACGGCCTGAAACGCGTCTCGATTCAGCCGGATCACGGCGCGTCCGCCGTTGGCGCCGGCGGCGGCCGTCACTGCCGGGCCGTGAGCAGAGTCATACGCGTAGACGCAGACATCATCGTCCAGGTCGAGGTCGAGGCCGCGTGTGTGCCGGAAATGGCCGAGCACCGTGCGCTCCGCGCACGTCTGCCGCAACGCCGCCAGTTGCGCCACGTGGGCGGCGAATGCGGGCTTCGCATCCAGCGGCTGTTCGATCCCGCAGGTGCACAGGCACAGTTGCATTCCCAGCGCGAACGTCTTGCTCGCCTGCCAGGCATTGCCATCGACCGGATAGGAATTGATGGTGTAGGGGATGGCATAGCAGGTGCGCTCGACCGGTGGGAAGCTCATATACCAGGACATCCAGATGTCGATGTACTGTGAGGCATGCACGCTGCATTGCTCACCGATCAGATAGGATTCGGGATTGTTGCGCGCCAGGAGCCGCCTGACTTCGGCAATCACATCCTGACAGGCTGCGGGCGATTCATCGGGTGCGCCGTGCTCCTGTACGCTGTAATCGGGGTGGAATTGAAACGGCTGATCGTAAAACATGGAGGTGAAGCCGAGCGCGAGATACTCCTCGGTCTGGCGATAGACACGTTGTCGCCACTGTTCCGAGCGCGGGCTCAGCACGTGGCAGACCGGGCCGAGGTGCGGCGTCCAGAACGTATAGTGGTAGCTGGATCCTGACCACTGTTCGACGCGCGGCGACCCGTCCAGATTGCGCACCGCTTCCTTTTCGTCGTATACCGATGATCGGCTGTTGGCGAGCCGGAAGTTGATCAGCGCGCTGACATTCGTACCTTCTTCCTTAGCCTGGAGCAACGCCCTCCGCAGTGATTCCTTTTCCTCGGCGCTGTAATCGAGCAGGTCGTGATTGTCCGCCCGGCCGTAGTTGCCGCTAATGAGATAATCCCAGATGGCGAGGTGGTTGACGCCGTACGTCCGGCCAACCCGGGCCAGGGCGGGGATGCTGTCAATGCTGTGGTGGGGCTGGCCGTCGAAGGCGCGCAGCATCACGTTCTGGTAACCGATCGAGAGTTTGGCGGAGAGCGGCGTGGGTGCAGGCTGATACCAGGTAGCGACCCAGCGATTGTATTTATCGGCGGTCTCATGCCAATCGCCGTCATGCACGGAGATGCCCACCGTGGGGCTGGTCCAGCTTCCACAGGGCGGGATGAGCGGCTGGAAAGCCCAGCCATAGGCCAGATACAGCCCCTCCTCATACCCGGCGAGGTTTTCGATGTAGGCGCCGCCTGCCAGCGGTCTGGGCATGTAATTCAGATAAGCGATGCCCCCGCCCGGACCGGACAGATCAATCCACGGCGTATAGCTGCTGACAGACAAGATTTCCATCTGCCGCTGGCGCGCTCGCAAGAACGGTATCCCTTTCGGGATGGGGAAGCCATGCGGGTCATGGGCGACATTGCCGCCGACGATCATCTGATCACGCCCGGGACCGCCCACGCCCTGCCAGCCGCCGATCACGGGGAAATGCACCTCCGTGAGCGGTTCGTCGCCGTGGTTCACCAGCGTCACGGTAAAACGCGCTTCATCGTGCTCCTCCACCAGGTCGATGGTGACGCGCGCTTCGATGCCGGTCCGTTCATCGCCTGCCATCAACTCGGGGTAGATCAGGGTGATGCCGGAAGCATGCGGTTCGATGATGGGCGGCGGCGAGGTCTGCGAGGAGCCCTGGCGCGCCACGCGGATGCCGGCAGGACCGATGACCTCCAGCAAGCGCCGATAGCCGGCATGCTCGCGGGCAGTCGCATCGAGATGCACAATTCCGGTTGCGCGGTGCTCGATGCGGGCGATGCCGCCCGATGCTCGATCCACGCACAGCAAGAGATGTCCTGCCTGCAACTCAAGGTACTGGCCTGTGGTACACATGGTCGTCATGGGTAATGTCCTCTTTACACAGATTCTGCGATGTGCGATGTCATGTTATTGGCCGATGGCCCCAAACGGTTTCCAGGTTCCCGGCTCGCCGGCCTGAATGCAGATCCAGCCGGCCCAGGCTTTTTCAGGCGCGGCGGGGTCGGGATCGACGTTGAGAATGCGGTCGCCCTTCGCCCACACGCCGGTGGTGGGGGGCGCGACGCCGGGGGTACTGCGCCGATCAACGAGATAAGGATCATTCCAACAGGCCGTTGCGCCCGGGGCGGTGATGTCCGGAACATCGCGCGGCGTGAGGCCCCAGACGATAGCGCGCGATGGATCATTGCTCTCCAGCGCCGTATCGCCGATGCGGATGAGGCGCCCGTACTTCGTCACGCCTTCTCCGCCGAATCCCGCCCGGGGATTGCCGAAGGTGACGCCCATCGCCATGACGGGACCCGACTTGGGGCCAAGGATTACGTCGTTGCGAAAGCCACAGCCGATCAGGTTCAGCGCCGTGGGGTAATCGTAATCGATGGACATCTTCCCACCGGCCGGCGAGCCGTGTACGGCCCCGATGATGACGCGCGGCATGGTGGGGTACATGTGTCCGGTGTGATGGGACTTAATAAATGGGGCATAGGTTTCGCTCCACGCGCCGAAAATGCGCAGCCCGCCGCCCTGCAGGTCGATATCGGCCGTCATCGTCTTGCTGCTACCCGTGCCCACGTACTGGGTGAAGCCAATATCGCCGCCGTACAGTTGTACATTCGAGATGCCGCTGCCGTCGATCAGCAGGTTGTCGAATTGCATGACGGCCATCGTGCTGTTGACGACGAGTCCGTGTTGAGAACACCCGCCGATGACTACATCGCGCGCTGATAGACTGGCCGTGTCGGATTGCTTCGTCGTGCCCCCGACCCACATGCCGACGGCGCATCCCTTGATGGTCAGGTTCTGAAAGGTCACCATTCTGGCGATGCCCGGATAGGTGCCCATGGCGATTTCCTGTTCCTTCGATGGCCCGACGAAGACGCCGACGAGTCCCTCGGCTTGGGGAGCTCCGTACGCCGGATCGAGCGCCTTCGCTTTCGCCTGTCCGCCGACCTCATACAAATGAGCCACCGATGCCGCGTTGCGTCCATCCAGCGAGAGGTTGATGACCCGCGCGCCCATCACGGTGTTGAAGGAGAACATCGGTTGGTCGCCCTTCGCGCCGATCCACTTGAAGTACATGGGCGTCGGAGCCATCCTGGTATTCACCGCCGGCGACTCGCACTCGACGGTAATATTCCATTTCTCGCTGAAATCGAGCGTTTTGGAGATGCCGTAAAAGGCGTTGGGCCGTGGGATATAGAGCACGCCGCCCTGCTTGGGGTCGGAATCGGGCCAGTTGTAGCGGGACGGGATCGCGTCAATTGCGCGCTGGATCGCCGCAGTCTCATCGCTGCCGTCGCCCTTGGCGTAATCGCCCAGGTTGATGACATAGGACGATGTTGATTGCGCGTAACCGCACTGCGCCCCTGTGAACAACGCCAGCAAGATGGCGAACGTGATGCAGGATCGCATGGACTGCTCCTTTGTGAAACGCTATAAGTCGGTGGGTATGCCGTGACAAGCGATTTTCTCTAGCTAAGGCAAACAATACTGTGCTGATGCTATAATACCCTACAGGTATTTCCTGCGCATATCACCTTTACATGGAGAAAATAACCATGAAGCTGGAGAAATCATCATCGTGTTGCTGGATGCACCTTCCCGAGGTCACTCCGGAACAACTGTCGCCGCGCGTGATCTCCGCCAGCTACTGGTCGTGGCCGCAATCATTGGATACCGGCTTATGGGAAATGTCGCGCGGAATGTCGATGATCCTGATCGTCGAGGGTGGGGTGCGTTATCAGGCCTGGGACGAACACGGCGGCCAGCTTGTGGGCACAGCGCAGGCCGGGCAGATGCTCACATTGTTTTCCGGGCGCATGCGTTACGCGGGATTGCCGGATTGTCGCGTGCATTTTTACCAAACCAACATCATCCCGGCGCCCGGGAAACTGGCGCAAGGCGTACCTGTGCTGCCCGAGTATGGACGACTCCCACACCTTGCAAACATCGGGTTGGCCGTACCACGCGTCACCGCACTGTTTGAGCGCATGATAGAAGCTTTGTATGCGAGTCCGCCGGGATGGCAGCTTGACACCTCCGCTGCGGCGTTGGAACTGCTGCTCATCACGTTACTCGCTAGTGGTCCGTCGATGCCCACTCCCGTGCGGCATTTCGATACCTGGGAAAAGTTGCTGGCGCGACTCGATGCCGATCCCGATCCCCCCTCCGTGCGCGACCTTGCCGATGAGTGTGGTTTGTCGACGAATCACTTTATTCGCATGTTTCGTGCGTATACGGGGACGACGCCGAAGAAGTATCTACTCACGCGCAAACTCATCAAGGCGCATGCCATGCTCATCGAGGGGTCGGCCGTGAACGACGTGGCTCGCCGTTGCGGTTTCACGGACCCGTATTACTTCAGCCGCGTGTTCAAACAGTATCTGGGTGTTCCGCCGTCGCGGTCGGCGGAGTTGGCGCTGGATGCATCAGCGCTGAAGCCACATATGCCGATCAACCGTCACATTCGCGCTGCAGGGACAGCCGAGTGTGCGCGCTATCTCGGAGCAGCGCCACGGGGAGAGTGATCACTCGGGCATATGCATTAGTACAGGGTGGGGAGATCGGACGGTGGCGTCTCGGGTTGCGCGGCGTCATGGTAGAGTTGCGCATCCTCGGGCAGTTCGTCGAGCCAGAACTGCTGGCGGTACATCTGCGCGTAGACGCCGTTGGCGCGCAGCAGATCCTCGTGTTCGCCGCGTTCGATGATGGTCCCGTTCTCCAGCACCAGGATCACATCGGCGTGCTTGATGGTGCTCAAGCGGTGGGCGATGATGAAGGTGGTGCGTCCCTCCATCAACCGCTCCAGCGCCTGATGGATGAAGAACTCCGATTCGGAATCGACCGACGACGTGGCCTCATCGAGGATGAGGATGCGCGGGTCGGCGAGCACGGCGCGGGCGATGGCCAGCCGCTGTTTCTGCCCGCCGGAGAGTTTGATGCCCCGCTCGCCGATCTCGGTATCGTAGCCGTTGGGCAACCGTGTGATGAACTCATCGGCATTGGCAACCCTGGCGGCGGCGACCAGTTCCTCATCGGTGGCCTCCAGCCGTCCGTAGCGCAGGTTCTCCTTCACCGTGCCGTTGAATAAGAATGTCTCCTGCAGTACAAGCGCAATGTGCCGGCGCAGGTCAGCCTGGCGTACGGTGCGCACATCGATGCCGTCCACCTGCACGCTGCCCTCCAGCGCATCGTAAAAGCGCGGGATGAGGTTGATGAAGCTGCTCTTGCCCGCGCCGCTGCGCCCCACCAGTGCGACCCGCTGCCCGGGCGCCACCGTCAGCGTGACGTCGCGCAGCACTTCATCGCCGTCCGCGTAACGGAACGACACGTGATGGAATGCCACTTCGCCGCGCACCACTTCCAGTGGGGTCGGCGCGGCCGGATCTTTGATGTCGAGATCAGCCTCCAGCACTTCCACCAGGCGTTCCCCGGCGGCCAGCGAGCGTTGAATGCTGTCGAAGAACTGAAAGAGCATGCCGATCGGCTGGTAGAACGTGATCAGGTAGAGGATGCAGGCTACCAGCGCGCCGATCTGCAATTGCTCGGTGCGACAGAGGTGGATGCCGACCAGCAACACGAGCACCGAGCCCATGCCGCCCACCACGCCCATGGCCGGGCCGAACGGCGCCCACAGCCGGATGCCGCGGACATTCATCGCCATCACGCGGTCGCTCTCATGGGTGACTTGCGTCAGCTCGGTCTCCTCGCGGCTGAACGCTTTCACCACGCGAATGCCGGCGATGTTATCCTGAATCTTCGCGTTCAAATCGCCCATGCGGTCGCGGATGCCCCGGTATACAGTGCGTACCGCCTTGCTGAAGAAGAAGATGCTTACCGCCAGCACCGGCACCGGCACCAGCACCAGCAATGCGAGGGTGGGGCTGTAGTGCGCAATGTAGTACAGCGAGAGCACCATGCCGAACAGCCCCATGACGAGCACGTCGAACCCGTGCACCATCAGGTGCTCGATTTCGGCGACATCGCCCGTCATGCGCGACATCAGATCGCCGGTCTGTCGATTGTCGAAGTAGGTGAGCGATAACCGCTGCATATGCTGATACAGCTTCACGCGCAGATCGTGCAGCACGCGCTGGCCGGCGATATGCAGCGTGTAGGTGCGCAGGAAGCCGAACAGGTGCGAGCCGATGATGATGCCCACGAGCAGCAGGACGACCCGCGTCGTGTGATCGTACGCCTCCTGCTTGATCACCACGTCAATGATGTACTGCACCACCCGGGGCTGCTGCTTATCGATGAACACCGAGAGCAACATGCAGCACAGGCCAAACAGCATGATCGGCCAATAGGGGAGAACCCAGGGCAGCACCTTGGTGAGGGAACCCCAGAGATGGGTGGGGCGGGCGGGTTCCCCGCCGCGCATTATTCGTCCAAAACCGGCTCGCATATACTTGTCCTTTTGCCGTGATGTGGCCTATTCCCTGCCGAATGATGACGCGTGTTTCGGCGATCGATTTTCGACAGATGCCGACAAATCGGGTAGAATGCTGGCCGGATCGACATACGCGGCAAGGGATGTGCGATGCACCTGGTAGGTATTGATACCCTGATTTTTGATTTTGATGGCACACTGGCGACCTGCCCCTACGATTTCACACGGATGCGGCAGGTGATCCTGGACACCGCTCGCGCGCACGGGATCGCGCCGGATGACCTGGGCGACCACGGCCTGCTGGAGGCCATCGAGCACGGCGTGCAGTTGCTCGGTGAAGATCAACTGCGTGCAGCGGCATTCCGCGAGGAGGCTACCCGAGAACTCGGGGCGCTGGAATACGAAGCGGCGGAATTCACCTACCTGCTGCCCGGCGTGGTGGCGGCGCTGGAGCGTTTGCAGGCGGCGGAGTATCGCCTGGGCATCGTGACGCGCAACTCGTCGGCGGCGGTGGCGCGCATCATCGGCGAGACGCGGCTGCCGTTTGCGGCTTTGCTGTGCCGCGAAGATGTGCGCCATCCCAAGCCGCATGTCGATCATGTCAGCCAGATGCTGCGCCTGCTGGATGCTCATCCGGAGGTGGCGTTGATGATCGGCGACCATCCGATGGATATTGAAACAGGTCAAGCGGCGGGCATGCGCACGGTGGCCGTGTTGACGGGACAGACGGACGAAGCGCGCCTGCGCGCGGCGCATCCCGATTTGTTGCTCCCCTCGGTGCTGGAATTGACGGCATTGCTGCTCGATGGCCATGCTGCTGCGTAAGGCGACCTCTGGTCGAACCGGGGTCGAGAGGTTTTGGCGACCCAGCCGATGGGCATCAGTACAACGCCGGGCGTGCGTTCCCAGTTCCAGCACACAGTCATCAACGGGTATTGCTTATGCGTTCGTTACACATCCAGACACTGACCTTCTTCATCGTACTGATCAGCATCCCAGTCTTCCTTGGGGCACAGGCGATCACGCCGGAACAGCCAACCCCCACCGCACCACCATATACGCCTCCCCCCATGCAAGCGGTGCGGGAAGAACAAGCGCCGTTACGCGTGCTGGTGGCCTCGCGTCTGGCGATGCTTGCCTGGAAAGGGGAGGGGGAGGTGCGCGTCATCAACGCTGGCGATGGTGCCTGCTTGTACACCGCACAGCCCGGAGAACTGGTGGGCATCCGTTACAACCCGGAAGGCACCGTGTGCGCACTGCGCCGCAATTATGCGGATTTCTGCGAGGTCGCCGGGACGTTGCGCCTGGAGTCTGAACAGCCGGTGAAAGTGTGGACCCCGACGCCGGATACCTACACCGCCCATCCCGCCCCCCTGTACGTCACGCCGACGGGCAACAGCTTTAGCGTGACGCGGGAAATGATGCTGGAGGCGTATGTGCGCAGCGTGTTGCCCGCGGAGATGCCCGCCACTTTCCACCCGCAGGCGTTGCGCGCACAGGCAGTGCTCGCCCGCACCTATGCGCTCAGCCGACTGGGCACGCATGCCGAAGAAGGCGCCGACCTCTGCGCGAACGAACACTGCCAGATGTTCAGCCTGGAAGGACGACGGGTGGCTGAAGCTGAGCAGGCGGTGCAGGCCACGCGCGGCATCGTGCTCATGGATGGCGAGCGCTTGGCCACGACCTATTACCATGCCACCTGCGGCGGCACCACCGAGAATGCCGGCTACGCCTGGGGGCCGGCCTATGAGCGCGACTACCTCAACGGCATTGTCGATACCGCGAAACCGAGCGCGAAATCCACGCCGGACATTAAAGATCTGTTAGCATCGCAGGAGAGTTTCTGTCAACCCTCGAATCATTACCGCTGGGTGCGGCAGTACGCCGCGGCAGAGTTGAATGCGCTGGTGAGCCGCAACCTGGTGACGGTGACCGGCGACCCTGCCGTGCACATACGCCAGGTCACCGGGCTGCACATTGAAGAGCGTTCACCCTCCGGGCGTATCGCCACCCTGCGCGTTGAGGGTGATGGCGCGAGCGTGCTGGTGTACGGCGATGCGATTCGCTGGCTCTTCGGGAACGGGACGCCCGGTCCTGATGGCCTGTGGAGCACGTTGTTTGAACTGAAAGTCGAACGAGACACGTACGGGCGCCTGGTGGGTGTGGAGATGCGCGGCGGTGGGCGCGGCCATGGGATCGGCATGTGCCAGTGGGGCGCCCACGGACGGGCGCGCGCCGGCCAGAGCTACCGGCAGATCCTTAAAGCATATTATCCCGGAACACGTCTGAGTGATGAACCGGCGAAATAACCGCTGGATGGGAGTCAGCATGTCAGCAGGAGAGCAAAATCAGGACCAGGAATCGTTGTGTCTGGAATTGATCGTGCACGCCGGCAATGGGCGGGCCCAGGCTTTCGCCGCACTGGAAGCGGCGAAGATGGGACGCTATGCCGATGCCGAGGCGGCCATGGTGGAATCACAGCATGAACTGGGGGTGGCGCATACCGTGCAGACCAAACTGCTCGCCGGCGAGGCCCAGGGCGTGGGGATGACGCCCAGTCTGCTGCTGGTTCATGCGCAGGATCAACTGATGACCGCCATCTCCGAGCGCGGTCTCATTCAGGAACTCATCAACCTCTACCGCCGGCTGGAGGAGGCCTGATGCCTGCACGCGCCCTCATTCTGAATGCCGACGACTTTGGCCTCTGGCCGACGGTTGACCAGGCCATTATCGATGCCTGGTCAGTGGGGGCGATCGGCGACAGCTCGGTCTTTCCTACGATCCCCAACCTGGAAGAGGTGCTGCAGCGCGCCTACTTCGCCGGATTGCCGGTGGGCATGCACTTCAACCTCACATTTGGCACGCCACTTAGCGACCCCGATGAAGTTCCCTCATTGGTCCGCGAGGACGGCACGTTCAAACACCATCAGGAGTGGGATGCTGCGCTGTCCGGCGATCACATCCGCCTGGAACTGCGCCGGCAGGCACAGCGCATCCTCAATCTGGGATGGCGACCATCGCACCTGGACAGTCACCATCACGTCCATAATCATCCCAAGGTGCTGGGCGTGGTTATCAGTTTGGCGCGGGAGCTCCGCCTCCCGGTGCGCTCCGTTGACGAGGGGATGCGCCGCACCTTTCGCAATGCCCATATCGATACGCCCGATGAGTTCTCCATCGAGTTCTACGGAGAAACGGCAACGGTCGATACGCTAATCCGACTGGTGGAGCAGTGCGAGGGCGGCGTGTTGGAAATCATGACGCATCCGGGGTACCACGCGCCAGAGATCCCGAGCAGCTACCAATCGGACCGCGAGAAGGAGCTCTACGCGCTCACCTCGCCGCGCTGGCAGAAGTACCTGATTACGCGCAACCTCATCGTCGGCGGCTACCACCAATTGGATGAGATGAAGTCCGCCCCGACCGGGGTCACGGGGTAGCGACCACGACTGCTACTGGGGCATGCCGGCATCCGCCGGGGGATCAACAGGCGCTTTGCGCGCCGTCACCGCCTCGATGTACTCGGCAAAGGCGGCTTCGCGTTCGCGCTGCTCCTCGCGGAACTGGCGGAGGCGTTCTTTCGTCTCGGTGACGCATTGGTAGATTGAGGTTGCCAGGGCGATGACGGCGATGCCCAATGGCAGCAACAACACCGGCCCACGCGGAGTAATGGCCGATACCGCCAACGCGAAGAAGAACACGGCAAGGTAGAGCAGGAAACGCCCGCCGCGCGCAAAGAGGTAAGCGAGCAGGGGCAGGATACCCAGCCCGATCATGATGTAGAAGCCGATGAGCTGTAACCGGCGCTCATCCGCACCGTCCGTCGTTGCGGCCCCTGTTGCCTGAATGGCAGACAGCACGATAGTCACGGTGTCCATCACGGCGGTACCTCCCGTATCAAGGATGTTGACCGATGAGCCAGTATGGCGTCGAGGGCTGCCACTCCGCTATCGATGTTGTACCATATTGTACGCCCGATTTTCCTCAGAAGCTGTGGGCAAAGGATCTGTTCGCGGACCGTCGCGAATAGATCAAGCGAGACCGAATAGAGAATTTGAACACAGTTTCTCAGAAGCTGCAGCAGCGGCGATCACTCAGCCGGTTGCACTTCTAAATCGACGCGAATGTCCGTGCCTTCCACGACCGTCAAACCGCGCGGCGCCTTCACGCGCACCGTCTTGCTGCCGTCGCGGGTCACTTTGCGAACGTCCAACGGCTCTGTTTCCAGATAGGCCGGCTGGCGGTCAAGCAGTGAAGGCTCGCCACGCAAAGTCACCACATCCGGCCGCACCCTGGCCACCGAAACCGTGTAGCCCCTCGGCGGATTGATGAGCTGCGGCGGGCGAATGGCCACCTGTCGCGTGGCGGTCTGTCCGGTAAGTGTGGCCATGCGTACCGTCACCGTAGAGGTGAGCACGCGGACGCCATCGACACGCTCACCTAACGCATTCAAAGCGCGGGGCACCAGTTCGCGCTCAGCGACATGCGACTGGTTGGGATCAACAGCCACGGTCACATACGCCACTTGATCCAGCTCGACCTGCGGCCCCTCGACAATGATGGTGTCCGGCTGGGTCACATACTCGCCGACCGTGGCGCCCGGTTTGGGCGAGGCGATAAATGAAATCGTCACCGGAAAGGTGCGCTGCACCAGCGGAATGACGGTGACCACCACTTTCGGGGGGTGCTGACCCAGTTCGACATCACGCGGCAGGGTCACCGACACTGGTAGGCGAAACTTCCCCGGTTTTTCCAGACCGGCAATATCCACTTTGGCTTGGAGGTCGGCATTGGTCAGGCTGTTGACCAGCGAAGAGGGCCCTTTCACGCGCAGGTCGATCAGGCGGTCGCGCTGGTCGATGCGGTATTCCACACCCGATGCAGCCTTGCCCATCACAGTCACCGGCACCTGGCGCAATAGGCGGTTTGTGAGTGGAGACTCCTGGGTCATGCGGGCATACGCCCAAAGAAACAATGCCAGCACCAGGGCGAGAATGAAGGTGGTGCGATCGGAACGCATCATCACCGCACCTCCCCAGAAGAGGGTGAATTCGACGTGCCGGCCTTAGCCAGCGGGGCTTCCCGCCGCCAGAACCAGCGCGTCGCATCTCCATCCTCCGGCTGCAAGAGCGACAGCAATCGCTCCTTCAGCGCTTCCACTGAGATATTCCCATGCAATTCGCCCTGCAACGCCAGCGAAATGGTCCCGGTTTCCTCCGAGACGACGACAACCACGGCATCGGTCAACTCACTCAAACCGAGCGCAGCACGGTGGCGCGTGCCATAACTGCGCGGCGCATCATCGCGGTTGCTCAACGGAAACAGGCACATGCCCGCGGCGACCTGGCCGCCCTGGATGACAACGCCCCCATCGTGCATCGGGGTGCCGGGATGGAAAATCGTTTGCAATAACTCGCTGGAAACCTCGCCCGTCACGCGGCGACCGGTGGAGACGATATCGTTTAACCCCACTTCACGTTCGATGGCGATCAGCGCGCCGATCTTCTTCTCCGACAGTCGGCGCGCGGCGCGCACCACTTCATTGATCATGCTGACGGCATCAGGCGCGTGGCTTGCCCGGAATGCGTCGCGGAGAAAGCGCCCGCGTCCGATCTGTTCCACCAGCATGCGCAACTCCGGCTGAAAGAGGATAATGAGGGCAATGACCCAGTTCTGCAGGATGACCGAGAGGATCCAGTGCGATGTTTTGAGATTCAACGTCCCGGTGACCAACACGACGATGGCGACGGCGACGAACCCCTTGATGAGCTGAATCGCACGCGTGCCCCGCACCAGGCGCAGCAGGAAGTAAATGCCGAGCGTAACCACCGCGACGTCGATCAGGTCAGTCACGGAAAAGAACGCTACATACTCGCGAAACCAGGAGAAGAGATCGCCCATGCCATCCGCCGGGGCGAGGACGCATGCTGCAGCATGTGCATCCGCCCGAAGTAGTCGTATCATCTTACCAGAGGCGGGGTGTTGAGTCCAGCAGTCAGGTAGCACGGCTGCGACCGGTCAGGGCGTTACCGATTCCGTTGCCGGCAGGTAGTAACAGAGGATTTGCAGCTCCTGTGTGAGATCGACGTTGCGCACAACGACCTCTTTGGGGACGCTCAAACGCGTTGGCGAGAAATTGAGGATGACGCGCACCCCGCTGGACACCATGCGGTCGGCCACATCCTGGCCGGCTGGGGCAGGCGTGGCGATGATGCCAATCTGCACGCCCATCTCGGCGTTGATCGCCGGCATGCGCTCGATGTCCTGAATTTCCAGGTCCCAAATGCGACGACCGATTTTGCTGAAATTATTGTCATACACGGCCACCAGATGAAATCCCGATTCACGCAGCCCGGAATAGCCGGCAATGGCTGTACCGAGGTTGCCTGCCCCCACCAACATGACCGGCTGCGTGCGGTCGAGACGCATAATGCTCGCCAGACGCGAGGCGAGCGGCGCCACCGCGTAGCCCAGACCGGGTTTGCCAAACTCGCCGAAGTAGGACAGATCTTTGCGCACCTGTCCCGAACTGATGCTGGTGCGCACTTCGATATCGGCAGAGGAGAGCGTCTCCGCCCCTTCCTGCTGCGCTGCCAGCAAACAGCGCAGGTACAGGGCGAGTCGAGCAATGGTAGGTTCGGGGGCGGCACGACCAGAAAGCACAGTGATCTCCCTCAATCAGTTCCAGGCTACGCGTCGCGACAAGCGCCTCATGCCGGCGATGCGGCACTGTCCGTCGCGACATCCGCCTCCGCCACCGTCGGTCGCGAAGACAGACCCGCACGTTCCACCACCTGCGGGATCACACTTTCCCAGGCGACCGGCATGAGGTGGATGCCGGCAATGCCGGGAATCTCGCGAATCGCCTGGATCGTCTCCACGGCGATGGCGATGCCCTCTTCCTGCGGGTCATCCGCCGCCTCCATCCGTTGCGCCAGTGCCTCCGGGAGGATCAACCCCGGCACGCTGCTCTGCATGTACCGCGCCATCCGTGGCGACTTCAACGGCGTGATCCCGATGAGGATGGACGCCCGCTCGTGCAAGCCGCGGTCCACCACCTCGCTCATGAATCGGCGCAGATACGACAGGTCGAAAACGCATTGCGTCTGGATGAACTGCGCGCCGGCATCGACTTTCTTCGCCAACCGCGTGACGCGGTAATCGTACGGCGGAGCAAAAGGATTTTCCACGGCGCCGATGAACACCTTGGGCGGCACTTTGATCGCTTCGCCGCACTGGAACACGCCGTCTCGCACCATGCGACTGGCCGTCTGCAGCCAGGTCAGCGAATCGAGGTCATACACCGCTTTACTCGCCGGGTGATTGCCGTTAATCGGGTGGTCGCCGCTCATGCAGACGATGTTCGGGATGCCCAGCGCGGCCAGCCCCAGCAAATCGCTCTGCAGGGCGATACGGTTGCGGTCGCGGCAGGTCATCTGCACCACCGCTTCCACGCCTTCACGCTGCACCAGCACCGCACCGGCGACGCTGGAGATGCGCACGACCGCGGTCTGGTTGTCCGTCAGGTTAATCGCATCAACAGCGCCGCGCAGGGCGCGCGCCGCAGAAGAGATGACGGTGGGGTCCGCGCTTTTCGGTGGGCCGACCTCGCCCGTCACCACGAAATGTCCGGCGGTTAGTAAGCGTTGGAGTGAGCTCTGCATGGCCACCTCACCTCACACGAGTCAGTGCGCCGAGGACAGCGATCACACCTCCCGACCCCTGCCGGGAGGGACTGTACATCGCGTATCGAGAATGTGCACGATTGTACAAGCAGCGGTGAATGAGTGTCAAGGCAACGCCGCATCGACCTCGCCGGCGGGGGTGAAGCCCTGGTGAGGCCTGCGATAATGCTCGGCACGTCTGAATTGTGGCGATGGTGCGCAATTGAGACAAATTTGATGAAAGGTATTTTATGCTCGATAGCGAAACAACAACATAACGAGTTAGGGCACAGGCAACTGCACACGTGCCTGTTCGTCGGGCGCAGGTTCGTACGCCCGATTCCGTGTCGACCGCGTAAGCCCCGGCACTGTCGACACTGCCTCGTGAGGCAGCACCCTGATGGGACTCGCCCTGCGTGCGGCAGGCCTCCGCACCCGACATGATGGAACGATGCCGGGACCGTTATCGCACCACATCAGTATGCGCCACTGGCCCCGTTCCGATGAGGAGGCACACAGGCCATGAGTGGATTTCTGCAATCAATGAAAGAGAAGGCAGTCATCATGAGCCTTCTCGTGCAACTAAGCGCCGATTCGGAGGGTATTCGTGAGAATGCCGCCCGCGAGTTAGGCAATCGCGGCGCGCCGAATGCCGTGAAGAAATTAATCACCCGCTTGAAGGACCCCAGCCCTGGCGTGCGGCGTGCGGTCGCTACCGCCCTTGGGCAAATCGGCGACACTGCAGCCGTCGCCCCGCTGATGGCCTGCATGCGCGACCCGCGCGTCGGCGTGCGCCGGTCCGCGGCAACGGCGCTGGGACAACTCAAAGACGGCCAGGCGGTGCCCTGCCTGATCGAAGCGTTGCGTGAGATGGACCTCGATCTGCGCAAAGCGGCAGCCGAAGCGCTGGCCACCATCGGCGCACCGGCAGTCGCCCCGTTGATTGAGGCGCTGAATGATGGGGCTGAACATGTGCGCAAGGAAGCACTGGTGGTGCTCGGGCAAATCCGCGATCCCAAAGCCGTTGAGCCACTGGTGCAAATGCTCAAGCGCGGCCAGGCGGATGCGCAATTCGCCGCGCGTTCGTTGGAAGGCCTGGGGTGGCTCCCCTCCAATTCTGAAGAACGGGTGCTCTTTGCGTTCGCGCTGGGGCACTACGATGACCCCATCAAAGATGGAGTCACCGCGGTCAAAACACTGATCCAAATCCTCGAAGAGAAATCCCCCCCCATGCGCGAGGCTGCTGCGCGCGCTCTCGGACGCATTGGTGATAATCGCGCCGTCAGCGCGTTGATCAAGGCGCTGCGCGACGAACGCGCCGAGGTGCGTGAGGCGGCCGCGCGCGCCCTGGGCGAGTTAAAAGATGAACGCGCGGTGGATGCGCTGGTCCTTGCCCTGGATGAGGAAAATGCGATGTTGCAGGAAGCGGCCGTGCGTTCGCTGGGACAGATCGGCGGTGATAAAGCCCTGTCGCCGTTGATCAAAGCGGCCAGTGATGAAGACCACCATGTGCGCGCCGCCGCCGCAGAAGCCCTGGCCAATATCGATGATCCCCGCGCGATTGAGCCACTGACCATGCTGATGATGGACAAGCGCTCGACGGTGCGCAAAGCCGCCACCGATACGCTGGCCCGCCTGGGGGCGCCCGTCGTGGATTCCCTGATCATTTCGCTGAACGCCAGCGATCCGCAAACGCGCATCATGGCCGCCGAAGCGCTTGGGCAGATGGGCGACCCTTCGGCGCTGGATGCCCTGCTCTCCACGCTGCGTGACCCAGTTGAGGGGGTGCGCCGGGAAGCGGCCAAAGCCCTCGGCCTGCTCCATGATTCCCGTGCGGTCGAACTGCTGGTGGCCATGTTTGAGGATGCTAATTGGGAAATCGGAATGGTCGCCGTACGTGCCGTTGGCGAGATCGGCGATCCAGTAGCCATCCAACCACTGCTGCGCATGATACAAGACGAGCGTCTCGCGGATACGGCGCTGGAATCACTGCGGCGCATCCTTGAAACCAGTGCGGCGAATATGACGCAGGACGATCTCACCGCACTTTCACGGTTGAACCTGGTGCACGAACAGAGTGAACAGGATATGCTCGGGGCGCGCACCACCCGCAAAGTCGTTGATTGTACTCCGCTCAACCGTCTGGCACAGCAAGAACTGATTCGACGCGGCGCTCCGGTATGAACACGGTCAATGGCATTGTGACGCAACGCGCGCCAAAATGCTCGTCTTTTTCATCGCCGTCGTATAGTCAGTGCCCTCTTTCGGGAATAATAGCGTTATCAACGGCTATACGACGCTGCCAGTTGCGCGTTGATCGAACGAGACGCCTGAATACAAAGGAATCGAGAGTGCGCGCGTCGAAATTGCCAGTAACAGACCCGGTGCGCATGTCCAGTGTGATGACGAACATCATCGCACCAATTGTCATTCGTACGGTGATCGGGTACAATACACACAGCCCGGGTCGGTCATCCGACAGGATGTCAGCGCC
Source organism: Armatimonadota bacterium (assembly GCA_020060775.1). Classification (GTDB taxonomy): domain Bacteria; phylum Armatimonadota; class Hebobacteria; order CAIYQO01; family CAIYQO01; genus JAGUZN01. The sequence continues at coordinate 4,075 of JAGUZN010000413.1, read as the reverse complement.
AACCGCCTTGCCCGGCGTGTCGTGACGAAAGAAGAGGAAGCCATGGCTCAACAGATGAGAGTAGAAGAGTCCGTCCAATTCGCCGAAAATCCCGAGCCCCGTTGTCCTTGCGTCCTCCTCCTGGACACCTCCCATTCGATGCGTGACGAGCCAATCGGCGCACTGAATATGGGATTGGTTGCCTTTAAAAGCAACCTGATCAAGGATCCGTTAGCAGCACGTCGTGTCGAAGTCGCCACCGTGTCATTTGGGCGCTCCGTCGAGGTGGTGCACGACTTCGTGTCCGTGGCCGACTATACCCCGCCCGTGCTCACCACGGGAGGACTGACCCCCATGGGGACCGGGATCCTCAAAGCGCTGGACCTCATTGAGGCACGTAAAGCGGTGTATAAGACGCATGGCATTGTGTATTATCGTCCGTGGATCTTCATGATTACCGACGGTAAACCCAAAGGAGAAGACCGCAGTGCCGTGGTCGAAGCGATTAAACGCCTGCATGAAGATGAGGATGCCAAACGCGTCATCTTCTTCGCCGTGGCCGTCAAAGGGGCGAACCTTGACATCTTGCGCCAAATCTCCGTCCGACCTCCGGTGATGCTGGAAGGATTGAACTTCGTTGACCTCTTCATCTGGCTGTCGCGCAGCACCCAGCAAATCGCCCACTCGCAAGTCCCGCTGCCGCCGCCTGGAGGAGGTCAGTTTTAATGCGGTATGCGCCCCTGCCGGATTCCGACATCATTGATGCATCCTGGCAAGTCATCGGCGCATCAGTGCAAGGGCTCACGCATATCAAGCGAGACATGCCCTGTCAGGATGCGAATCAGGCGCGTGTGTTGCCGAATCACGCCGTGGTTGTCGCGGTCGCCGATGGCGCCGGGTCAGCTTCACGATCTGAACTGGGGGCGGTATGGGCGACCGTCACTGCGGTGGACTGGGTTGCCGAACTCCTGAGCCAGGGCTGGCCCTCGGATGATAGCGAGTGGAACGCCATGCTCGGCGCTGCGCTGCAAACCGCTCACGACAACGTGCGTGACCTTGCGCGCAAACACCATGTGCCCTTTCGAGAGCTAGCCACCACGCTGTTGCTTGTCGTCGCAACTCCCGATCTCGCCGCCGCCATTCAAGTCGGCGACGGCGCCACCGTCGTGCTGACGGATAACGGCAGCCTCGTCTCCCTGACCGCCCCACAATCGGGCGAGTATATCAACGAAACGACCTTCTTCACCTCGCCGCGATACCTGGAAGCCGCCCAGTTTGCCATTTGGCGCGCCAAGGTCAAAGGCGTGGCTGTCCTGACCGACGGTCTGCAAATGCTGGCGTTGCGCATGCCCGAAGGTGAACCGCACCGCGCCTTCTTTATGCCGCTGTTCGATCTGGTCGCCGGCATGGACAACCAGCGCGAAACGGAGAAAGAGTTGCGGGCCTTCCTGCGCTCCGACCGTATCCGTCAACGTGCTGATGACGATCTCACGCTGGTGGTCGCCTCCTTGCCCCACCCGGAAACGGCGGGAGGGAAGTAAGAAGCGACGTTCACAGCACCTGTCCTTGGAGGCCGCCGAAGGGTTGTCGGCTGACGGTGGGGACAGTCCGCGAGTGTGTGAGAACATACAGGAGAGGACGGCCACCAGCGTCAGCCTGAAACAGAATAGCGCACACAAGACCGAGCCGAACTTTGTCGCACAACTTCTCAGAAGTTGTGCGGAAAGTGGCTGTTCGTTGATCGTGTCGTAGATTGTTGCGCCAGGGCGTGCTGGGACGACGAGGCACTATCCAGGATCGATAGGGTGAGGAGACCTTGGCATGCCCCCTGGTGTACAACGATCAAACGAGACCGGACAGAGACGTTTCGTTTAGCTTCTAAGGTGCGCGCAATTAGCGGAAATGTGGTGAGCACGGGGAATTTCACCGATCCCCGGCCGACCGGGAATATTGAGGCGGGTACGGGAGGACAGTCTTGCGTTTGCAGCTCGAAAAAGGCGGCGCATTAATCTCTGTGGAAGACCCCCCCCTGGCAATCGGGGGCGAGGCCACGCTCTATCTCGTGCCAGGCGTGGATGCCCTGGTGGCGAAAATTTATCACGACCCGACTCCCGAGCGTGCAGCGAAACTCATGACGATGATCGATGTGCCGCCCACCGACCCGATGGCCGCCCACGGACATCCCTCCATTGCCTGGCCGCTGCACCGCCTGCTCGACCTCGATCAGGATGGTCGCTGTGTCGGCTACGTGATGCCGCGGGTGAAGCACGCCCACACCATCTTTGAATATTACAACCCGCGCACGCGCCTCCAGCTCTGCCCACTCTTCCACTACCGTTATCTCATCCGCACCGCGCGCAACCTGGCGGCCGCCTTCCGCGCGCTGCATGACCGCGGGTACGTGGTGGGGGATGTCAACGAGTCGAACCTGCTGGTCACCGAAACCGCCCTGGTCACGCTGGTCGATACCGACTCCTTCCAGGTGCGCACCCCGCTGGGCGTCTTTCGTTGCCCGGTGGGCAAACCGGAGTTTACCCCGCCGGAACTGCAGGGTGTGTCATTTCGCGAGGTGGATCGGAAGATCGCGGATGATCTCTTCGGCCTGGCCGTGCTCATCTTCCTCCTGCTGATGGAGGGTACGCATCCCTATGCCGGACGTTACGAAGGGGAAGGGGAGCCCGCGGCGATTGGCGACCGCATCGCCCAGGGGTACTACGTCTACGGGGTCAACCAGCGCAACCCTTATAAGCCGATGCCGTTGGCCCCGCCCATCGGCATCCTTTATCCCGAGATCCGCAGCCTTATGCAACAGTGTTTCCAACTCGGGCATCTCAAACCCGCCGCACGTCCCACCGCCGCTGAATGGCAACAGGCGCTCGATCGTGCTGAACGCAACCTCACCGTGTGCAAGGTGAATCCCCAGCATTTTTATCGCCTGGGATTTGGCAGTTGCCCGTGGTGTGCACGCCGCAAACTCCTCGGTGGGCGCGACCCCTTCCCGGTGCGCGATGAGATTGTGCGCGACCACCTGCCCGTGCTGACCAAAACGCCGTCGGAACTCCCCGCGGAAGAACCGCCACCAACGCCGGCCACCACCTGACGAGGTCAGCGCGGCGATGGCTTGCGGCGCAGACGCTCCATTTGCAGGGTGTCCTTGACCGATTCCAGATGACGTCGCGTGCTCGCATCCAGCGTGTCGAGAATGCGCTTGGCCTGCTCCGTGTACCCCTCGAAGAGCTTGCTGAAATTCTGCTCCACCACCGTCTGCTCGACATCGAAGCAGATGTTCAACGCCTGCCAGGCATCCGGCGGGTGAGCCTGCGCATCCGCCAGCAAGCGCTGCAGATAATCGCGAAAGGTGCGAAAAGCTTCCGGCTTGCACATCCCGTCCCGAAAGCTCAAGCGTCCGCCCGCCATCTCCGCCGTCAATGCCGTCACCCACTTCACGTGCATCTGTTCCTCGGCGGCTAACTGGCTCCAGAAATCGTGATGGGCGGAGAGGTGGGCGGCATACGCCGTGTAGAGATCGGCAATCAACGCCTCGTTCTCTTTCAGGAGGTGCATGGTGGCAAGGTGACTCGCGGGCATGCCCATGGCCAGTCCTTTCTGATCGCGCCGGTCATCTGGGGGATGTTTCTCGAGTATCATAGTCATTTTTCCTGGGTACGGCAAGCCGCATCTCCCCGGTTTCATCGCGCCCATGACGCACACAGGTTTACTTCCCGTGGATTTTTTGGCACTATTGCAGGTGCTATGCCATACCGTATTGGAATTGATGTCGGCGGGACATTCACCCACGCCGTCGCCGTAGATGCGACAACCTACGCCGTGACGCATCAGGCCAAGGTGCCCACCACGCATCGCGCGTCCGAGGGCGTTGCGTTGGGCGTGACACAGGCGCTGACTGCGCTGCTGGAGGCGGGGGTGCGCCCGGATGACGTGATCTTCATCGCCCATTCCACCACCCAGGCCACCAACGCGCTGCTGTAGGGCGACCTCAGCACGGCCGGGGTGCTGGGCATGGCGCGCGGCGCTGACGCGTTGAAAGCGCGCAAAGACACCGAGATTGGCCGTCTCGAGGTCGCGCCCGGGCGTT
>JAGUZN010000016.1 GCA_020060775.1 Armatimonadota bacterium | reverse complement strand
GAGTTCCGGCGCGGTACGGCGACCGCGCCCTACGGACGGGTTCTCTGCGGCAGGGCGCGAGCGTCTGCGTGTTGTTGGTACCCCGGGCGCGATTGGGGTCGGCTTCCTTACCGTGCTATGGAGATCACGTCAGGGGAGGGTCGGGATGATTTGGGGGCAAGATTGGCGGCAGGCGCGGGCGCTCCGATCGGGCGCACGGCAGGGGCAAGGTGTGGTATGCTATATGCAGCTTGCCGTCACGGATTATTGGCGTCCATGAAGGGTGTTCACCATGCGTAGACGATGGCGCATATTAGGGTGGGTGTTGTGCTCTGCGTTTGCCCTCGGCCTGCTGTGGTATGGCCTGGGTATAGAGCCGGCGGCGGTACCGCTGATCACGCTGCGCCGTGACAACTACAACCGAGGGTTGGGCAATCGGACAAATCCTACATGTGTCCAGGTTGTCCAGGGGGGGAAGATCTACATCATTACTCCTCGGGCCGAGCATCAGTTTCGTGACCAGCTGCAGATGCTCGTGGTGGCACCGGATGGCAAGGTCATCTCTGCGGTGCCCCTTCGCCGGAAGGATGGGCGCCCGCTTACCGTGGGGGTCTTATCATTTGTTGTAAATCCGCCAGGCACACTCTGGTGGACGGTTCGACATGCGACGGAAGACTGGAAGGGAAAAGGGACAGCGGAGCCGGTCATCCTCTCGGCCCATGGCGCCGATGGCTACGCGCAGCAGGAATGGGAGCTGGCCATCAATATATTAGACAGTGAATTAGCCTGGTTGTATGCGGCAGGTGGCCGCCAGGTGTACGCGTACTACTGGGACACACGGGGAAAAAAACAGGCGCGCGCGTTTACGATGGGGCTACCGCAGTCCCGCCGTCTCGACCTTTCCCCTTTGGATACCGTCATGCCTGACGGCAGCGTGTGGCAATACGATACGCACCCCGATTATGATCCGATGGCTCCCACGCAGCGTTTTACCTATACCTTTTCCCACACGCCGCCCGGCGGCACGCCGACCGTTTGGGCTTCGTTTCCAGAGCCGTTCACTCTAGAGCCAGTGACCATCATCCCCAGTGAGACAGGCCTGTTCGTCCTCGCCTCACCGTCCAACAACACCTACCCCGTCTACCGCATTCCCCGGGACGGACAACTTGAATGCATCTTTGATCTCAGCCACTTATTGAAATGGTCCGGGAGAATGGGTGAGCGAATCGAATACTGGCCACCGGTGTATGTCAACCGTCACGGCGATGTGTGGGTCGCCACGACCACATTTGGAGAGAAGGAGAGATCGATACGCAGCACGTTGTGGAAGCTCACGCACCGGCCGCGGTGGCAAAACTGGCTGCAGGCACTATCGAATCTCACAACTCCGCGGTAGGTGACTGGTCCTCTGTCTGTTCGAAGGTTGTTGAATGGGACATCGACAATTTCGCATTGCTGCGTGTTTCCGATCACACCGCCTGGTGCGAGTACTACTCGCACTGCCCTTGTTCTTCGGCCTGCTGTGGTATGGTCTGGGTACAGAGCCGACGGCGGTGCCGTTCTTTCGGATCTCGGGGGCGACGATGCTGGCGCGAACCGGCATACCCTTGGAAAGCACGACGCAATTACGTGGTAGCGCACTCGCAGTATCGGACGCCGATGCGCATGGCAGATTCTATTTCCTCGCACAACAGCAGGATGCTCGTTCCCCGCACAGGATCATTCACCTTGTCACCATCACCGCCAACGGTCAGATTGATAGCAGCGTACCGTTTCGTCGCCTGGACGGCCGACCGATTGGGCATTATTGTGACCACTTTTCTGTGAGCCAATCAGGGGATCTGCGTTGGACAGCCCGGAGCGCTTACGAGGACAAACAACGAGGAACGATCATCACGGCGTATGATGCGAAGTGTAACCCCATTCAGGAGTGGAGATTGCCTCTGGGACCAGGCAGCATTGCTATCTTTCGGGCTATTGGGGAGCGGCAAGCTGATCTGTATGGCATGGATGGACAACGTTATCGTTTCACGGTCGGTGAGACAATGTCACGGGTTGTCTTCACCCAGCGCCATATTCCTGAATATTTATCGGCAAACGGAGATGCATGGGCTATCCGGCCTATAGCGGGCGAACATGAACACACCGTTTATGGACTCTACCACACCGATCTCACCGGAGAAGAACGTCGCTTGGCCGAAGTTCACGGCTTTACCATTCACGAGCGTTTACTCCCATTTGCCTACGTTCCACCTCAGCATCTGTATTGTTCACTGGAGCAGCCATACCGCAAAGAGGACCCACAGAAATTCAGGCATAAAGCGGTCTATCAGGTTTCCACCGATGGTACTGTTCAGCGATTATTTTCCACTGATGAGGTATTACCACGATGGCATGGCCGACATGTGAAGGTCGGACAGATGCTCCATGTCAATACGGCGGGAAACGCCTGGTTTGTTATTGAGTACGCTGGTGATGGGGATAAGCGGGAGTTTCAAATTGTTAAAACAGGCTTGCATCCCCGGTGGGAGATCTGGCGATACTCGCTACTGACATGGATACGGCGATGAGGCGACCATCAGCACAGATGCATAAATATTGTTTAATCCACATCGTGTGGCTGGGGCTCGTCTTCGGCCTGCTGTGGTATGGCCTGGGTACAGAGCCGGCGGCGGTGCCGCTGGTCACACTGCGCTTTGATGATGATAATGGTGGGCTGGGTTGTCCTAGTGGATGCCTGTCTCACATTTTAGAGAGCCGGTTTCGGGTCTCGGCTGATGGGCGGGGGTACGTCATCACGCGGAAGATGGGCGGGGTGCGGGATGGCCACCTGCAGATGCTGGTGCTGGCACCGAACGGCAGGGTGATACGGACGGCGCCGCTGCGGCGGAACGATGGCCAGCCGCTGACGATGGGATGCAATACGTTTCTGGTCAGCCCCGGAGGTACGCGCTGGTGGATCATTCGCTATGCAGCTGAAGATAATGGAACGCCGATGCTGCTCTCTGTGCATGGCCCTGATGGACGCGCCCTGCAGGAATGGCGGCTGGGGATGGTCGAGTTTCACGCTGAGTATCTGTGGTGTTACGCGATAGGCGAGGATCAAGTCTGTCTGATGTATGCAGATAACGATCCAATGATATATACGCGAGGACAAGCCAAACCGCAGTCGCTACCCGTTCCACCAGACGCTGCTCACCCGCTGGCCATTGCTATCATGCCCGATGGGCGTGTTGTATTCCACGATTATGCTTATACCGGTAGTGGCCGCCACACCTTTACAGTATACATGCAATCCATCAGTAGGTTGTCAGGTGGCGCATCTGCCATTTGGACGTCGTTGTCGATACCTACAATAATGGGTGATCTGTTCTACCCTCCGAGTGAAACGGGCCTGTACGCCGTGTGCGAGTTACGGTCTCCCCCGCACCCCTCCGCGCGGAACTGGTATGAGAGTCGGGTACTTCGGCTGCCACGACAGGGAGGGTTGGAGAGTGCCTACGACCTCACGGTGCTGTTGAAAGGGCGTAAGTGGGATAGGCGTCCAGTCTATGTGAATCGTCACGGCGATGTGTGGGTCGTCACGACCACACAGGGGGAGAAGGGGAGATCGGGACGCAGCACGTTGTGGAAGCTCACGCACCGGCCGCGGTGGCAGAACTGGCTGCAGGCGCTGTCGAATCTTCTGGTGCCGCGGTAGGTGCGGGCGGGTGCAACGGTAGAGCGCGAGGCGGCGGTCCCTCGCCGGCATCAAATTATCGCCGACATCGTGTCGGCGCGGCGGCCAGGGACGGCCGCCCTCCAAGGTATGCCATCAGGTTTGTCTGTATAGCCGCCAGCAGCAATCGGCGGAGTGGATCGTGCTTGGTGGTGAGTGGCTTCCCGCCGGGATGCATGGATTGTATGAACCGGGATGATCCTTTACACATTGTCCGGGATGATGCTTTACATCTCGGCGTGTGGGCATGCTGATACCATGCCGTGGAAGGAATCATCAG
>JAGUZN010000282.1 GCA_020060775.1 Armatimonadota bacterium | reverse complement strand
GCTGGGTCATCACCTGGCCGACCGCGAGGCGTTGCGCCAGGCGGTGGCGGCCGGGGCGCGCTGCGCCACGCATGTGGGCAACGGGCTGCCCAACCAGATTCACCGCCATGCCAACCCGTTATGGTGGCAATTGGCGTGCGACGAGCTCACTGGCCTGTTCATCACCGACGGCCACCATTTACCCGCGGATTTGATCGCCGTGGCGCTGCGCGCCAAAGGGGTGGAGCGCTTCATCGTGACCAGCGATGCGGCCTCGCTGGCGGGGTTGCCGCCGGGCACGTATACGGCGTTCGGCAAGACGGTGGTGCTGGAGCCGAGCGGCCTGCTGCACTGCCCGGAGACCGGGGGGCTGGCGGGATCGTCGGCTTCCATGCTGGCGTGCATGAACCACCTTGCCTCGCTCGGCCTGCTGTCCGAGGATGCGTTGTGGCGCGTGGGGTACCACAATCCGCTGGCCTTGCTGGGCATCGCGTCGGATGCGCTGGCGACGCCGGATATTGTCGTGACGTACGACCCGGTGCATTTTTTCACTGTAATGACGGAGGGATAAGGAAGACCCCCACCCTCCCCTCCCCCGTTGCGACAGGGGAGGGGAAAGCGGAGGACCCCCACCCTACCCTCCCCCGTTGCGACAGGGGAGGGGAAGACTGAGCTCGAAACGCCAACCGCCAAACGCGGACTGAACAAGAAGCGGGTCTATCAGTAAGCACAACATGATGACCCGCGACATCTAACTACTCGGGAAATGGAAAGGGCGCCTTTATGAGCCAACCGATCCAGGTTACCATTGTCGGCGGCGGGATGATCACCAACGACCTGCTGTTGCCGTCGATTTACCATATGCAGCGCACGGGCGTGGTGGGCGATATCAGCGTATGCGCGTTGAATAGCCCGCCGCTGCAAGCGCTGGCGGAGAACGAGGAGTTCCACAGCGCCTTCCCCGGGCAATCGTTCACGCCTTATCCTGCGCTGGATACGCCGCCGACGCAGCTCATGCCCGACCTCTACAGAGAGGCGATCGCCGCCATGCCCCCGCGCCAGGCGGTGGTGGTGGCCATGCCCGACCACCTGCACTACGACGTGGTCATGGAAGCGCTGCGGCATGACCAGCACGTGCTGTGCGTGAAGCCGCTGGTGCTGGAGTATACGCAGGCGGTGGAGGTCGAGCACCTGGCCTACGAGAAGGGCCTGTTCATCGGCATCGAGTATCATAAGCGCTTTGACCGCCGCGCGCTCATCGCCCGCCGCAATTACCGCCTGGGGCATTTCGGCGAGTTCGTGATGGGCGAGGCGAAGCTGATCGAGCCGTATTTTTACCGCCATTCGAATTTCCAGAACTGGTTCACCAAAGAGAATTCCGATCCGTTCGTATACGTCGGCTGCCACTATGTGGATCTGGTGAATTTCATCACCGGGCTGAAGCCGGTGGAGGTGTCAGTGCAGGGGGTGACCGGGCGTTTCCCCAACGGCAAAGAGGGCTTCCTGTGGGCGAACGGTCGCGTGCGCTACGAGAACGGCGCCCTGTTGAACGTCTCCAACGGGCTGGGATATCCCGACGCCGGCTCGGGTAGCAACGAGCAGTGCCTGACGATGTACTGCGAGGGTGAAAACCGCACGGGCATGATCAAGCACGACGACCAGTTCCGCGGCGTCACCCATTGCTACCTGGAAGGCCTGGGGTTCGGCGGCACCGAGCACAACTTCGTCAACCCGGATTTTTATCGCCTGGTGCCCTGGGAGGGCGTGGGCTACAAGCCGGTAGGCTACGGCTACGAGTCGGTGGCCGCCACCATCAATATGATCCACCACATCGAGGCGACGTGCAGCACGCTGGAGCAGCGGCAGGCGGTCATCCGCGAGGTGGACGAGAAGGGCATCATCGCCACCCCCGCCAACAGCGGGGTGAATGAACTGGTGATGGAGGCCGCGCGCCTGTCCATTCTGCACGACGGCGACGCCGCGCGCATCATCTACGGCGAACACCCGCGCGTGGAACTGGGCCATGCCGTGACCCGCGACCCGCAGGTGGCGGCGGGCTATGGTCTGTCGGCCGCACGGTAACAGGTATCTGGTATCACCACAAGGGGTAAGTGAGATGGCTGAATACGATTTGACGCCGGTCGAAGTGCCGGCGGTGAACACGAAGTACCGCACCATTACGACGGCGCTGCCCGTGCCGGAGTCGCTGCCGATCTTTGAGAAGTTGCGCCAGGCCGAGCCGCGCTCGATGTCCGGGCAGCCGCCGATCGTCTGGCACAGCGCGGAAGGCTGCACGGTGTGCGATCGCTGGGGCAACCGCTGGATCGACTGGTCGTCCGGCGTGCTCATCACCAATGCCGGGCATGGGCACCCGGCAATCAAGCAGGCGCTGCTGGCGATGATCGAGCAGAACCTGCTGGCGACGTACGTGTTCCCGCACGAACAGCGCGCCGAACTGGTGTGCCGCCTGCAGGCGCTCTCTCCTGACCCGGAGCGGTATACCGTCTTCCTATTGAGCACCGGCAGCGAGGCCACCGAGAACTGCATCAAGCTGGCGAAAACCTATGCGTTCAACAAGTACGGGCCGCAGAAGAAGTATTTCGTCTCCTTCATCAACGGCTTTCATGGCCGCACCATGGGCGCACAACTGGCCGGCGGCTGGGAGAAGCAGAAGACCTGGATGGTCGATCGCGACCCCACCTTCGTGCAGGCGCCCTTCCCGGACGGTTTCTATAATACCGACACCGATTTCTCTGCCTTCGAGCGCACACTGGCCGAAAAAGGCATCAGCCCGGATGACGTGGCCGGCGTGATGTCGGAGAGTTACCAGGGCGGCGGCCCGGATTTCTTCCCACTGGCATACGCCCAGGCGCTGGAGCAGTGGTGCCGCAAACATGACGTCGTGCTCATCATGGACGAAGTGCAGGCAGGATTCGGTCGCTCGGGCAAAATGTTCACCTTCCAGCATTACGGCATTACCCCGGATCTCATTGCCTGCGGCAAAGGGATCTCCTCGTCGCTGCCGTTGTCAGCGGTGATCGGGCGTGCGGACATCATGGGGCTATATCCTCCCGGCTCCATGACCTCGACGCATTCCGGATCACCGCTGCCGGTAGCCTCGGCACTCGCCAATTTGGAAGTGCTGGAAGAAGAGGAACTGGTGGAGCGTGCTGCGCGCATGGGCGAGATCCTGCTGCCCGCGCTGCAGCGCATCCGCGATCGCTATCCCGACCGCCTCAGCCCGGTGAAGGGCAAAGGGCTGGTGGCGGGCATCCACGTGCTCAAGGCGGGCACGAAGGAGCCGGACACCGAATCGGCCACGCGCATCAATGTCGCCTGTTATCAGAAGGGGCTGTTGATGTTCGCCCCGGTGGGCAGCGCCGGGCAGTGCCTGAAGATTGCCCCCCCGCTGTCGATCCCCGAGGACGCGCTGCGTGAAGCGATCGAGGTCTTCAGCGAAGCGGTGGACGCCGTGCTTGGCGTGCCTGCGGGGTGCTGCGGGTAATGTCGGTGTACCGCAAAGCGCCACGTTGCGCTCTGTCGCGTTGCCGGGAAGCTGGTGAGTCCGCGTTTGGCGTTTCGACCGGTGAACCGAACGCCTGGCATCTGATGCGGGCAGCAGTACAGCGCAGTGCAGGTAGAGGAAAGTAGAGGGGATCGGCGGTTGCCGGTCCCCTTGTCCGTTCAGGTACAGACTATGTAGTGCCTTGACAATCACTTGATCGGCAAAGATACTTATCTTGTAGCATGACTCGCCAGGATTGTGGTTCGCAGCTTGCAGCATCCCTCATCTGTGCATCCAATGAGGGCCGACGTTGATCGCCACATCCCACAGGAGCCAGGTGGGCCCGTATCCGAGCGCATACGTATAACAATGCAAAGGGGGCGAACTTACCATGAACAAGCTATATGCTACGGTCTCTCAACTACACTGGGGGTGTTTACTCAGCTTTACTGCACACTCGATTAGCATGTCGAGTGACTGGGTCGGACTCGAACACACTCAGGGGTGGGAAGATCGCGATACGTATAGCATCATGAAAGGGAAAAGATGATTCCAGAAGTTCATGTCAAACTGGTCATCCGTGATGAAGCAATTACCCTGAAATTGCTTGATAGACTCTATGCTCTCGGTGCAACTGATTGCTGGACTAAAAGTCAGAAAATAAAACCTCTTCTGTCGTATGCAAATAATGGCTGTAGATTTTCATCTGAACCAGAGGCCAGTTATTATGCTGATGAAGTTGCGATTAATTTCCTCAAAGAATTAATCTCATCAAAGCCTGATATGTTTAAGTTAATTAGGGAATACAACCTCAGACCAATGTTAGAGGCTATCCGAAAAACACAAACATATGTTATAATGTTCACCTTGTTTGAGGACATTTCTCATTGAGGTGACGTGCGATGGCGATGACGTGCCGCT
>JAGUZN010000326.1 GCA_020060775.1 Armatimonadota bacterium | reverse complement strand
GAGTTCCGGCGCGGTACGGCGACCGCGCCCTACGGACGGGTTCTCTGCGGCAGGGCGCGAGCGTCTGCGTGTTGTTGGTACCCCGGGCGCGATTGGGGTGTGTTGCCAGACAGTGCTCGACATACAGCGTGGGTGCGACGGCACTCCGCCTTCGCTACGTGCCTTACTACGAGCCCAATAGATCGCGACGCTCATCGACGCTGCGGTGGCCAGGGGCGGCCGCCCTACCACTTTGCGTACACCACCATCCATGGCAGCTCTTCATTGTTCCGGCACATCAGGCAATCGGCGGACGAAGAGGACGGTTAGCGCAAGTAGGTCAGCAGGTGTTCGAGCAGGGTGAGGAAGGGCGCGGGGTAGATGCCGAGCCAGAGGACACCGAGGAGGAGGACGGCGAGGGCGACGCCGCCGGTGAAGGGGAGCGGCGCGGATGCCGGCTGCGCTTCGGGGGCGCGGTAGAGGGTGAGCAGGATGCGCAGGTAGTAGTACAGCCCAATGACGCTGCTGATGACCAGGGCGAAGATCGGCAGCCACAACTGCGCATCAACGCCGGAGGAGAGCAGGACGAACTTGGCGATGAAGCCGGCGGTGAGCGGGATGCCGGCCAGCGAGAGGAGCATGGCCGTCATCACGCCCGCCAACCAGGGCCGCCGCCAGGCCAGGCCGCGGTAGGCTTCCAGGTGATCGGCGTCCCCGTCGGCATTCGACAATTGGATCATCACGCCGAACGCGCCGAGCGTGGTCAGGGTGTACGCGGTGAGGTAGACGAGTGCCGCGATGGTTGCCAGCAGGACATCTTCGGCGATCACGACCACCAGCAGGTAGCCGAAATGCGCAATGGAGGAGTAGGCCAGCAGGCGCTTGATGTTTTTCTGCTGTAAGGCGAGCAGGTTGCCGACGAACATGGAGAGCACGGCGAGCAGGATTACCGCGATACACACGGACGAGCCGGGTTGCATCACTGACCACAACAGATTGAACAGCGCGGCGAAAGCGCCGAGCTTGGCCACCGTGGCGATGAGCGCGGCGACCGGCGCAGATGCGCCTTCATAGACGTCGGGGATCCAGAGGTGGAAGGGCACGAAGGCGAGTTTGAAGGCGAGGCCGACCAGCAGCAGTCCGATGCCCGCGGGGAGCAACAGGCTGTTGCCGTTGGCCAGCGCCATAAACAGCAGTGAGCCGGTATCGGCGTAAATCAACGCGATGCCGAAGAGCACGAAGGCGGATGTGACGCCGGCGAGCACCAGGTATTTGATCGCAGCTTCCAGCCCCAACCGGTGGCCGCGGCGGTAGCCGATGAGTCCGTACAGCGCAATGCTGGTCGTCTCCATGCCCAGGAAGAGGGCGGCGAAATGGTCGGCGGCGGCGAGCACGCACGCGCCGACCGCCACGAGCAGCAGCAAGACGTAGAACTCGTCCCCCGCGAGGCGGAGGCGCGCGAGGTAGCCATGCGCGAACAGGGCAACGCCGAGGGTGGCGGCGAGGACCAGGCCGATGACCGCCAGCGTGAATCCGTCCATCAACAGCAGGGGCGTGACCCCGCGCGGGGCATGGCGCAAGGGCAAGCCCAGCGAGAGTAATGCCAGGATCAGCCCGCAGGCGGTGATGATGAAGGCCGCGGCATGGCTGCGGCGCACGGCGATGGCCAGCAACACGGCGACCGCCGTGGCAGCTGTGACCAACAGGGGGGCGAGGCTGAGATAGTCCGCATGGTTCATCGTTCACCTCCCCAGCCTATCAGGCGCACGAGCGGCGCGGGATGCTCCATCACCATCAGTCCCCGGGTGGCCATGCGCAGGTCGTCAATGCTGGGCGATACCGCGCGCAGTACCGGCTGCGGGAAAAGGCCGAGCCAGAGGATGATCCCGACCAGCACGGCCATCAGCGCGGTTTCCCCCCGGCTGAGGTCTACGGACGCTTGCCCGTCGCGCGGCGGGCCGAACCAGCCGCGGTAGAGCACGCGCAGTGTGTAGACGGCGGAGAGGATGATGCCGAGGGCGGCGAGGGCGGTGACCAGCGGGCTGACCCCAAAGGCGCCGAGCAAGACGAGGAATTCGCCGATAAAGGTTCCCATGCCGGGCAACCCGAGCAGCGCCAACATGAGCAGCATGGCGACCGCGCTCAAGCGGGGCATTGTACTCCACAGCCCGCCGAGGTCGCGCAGATCGGCCGAGTTGCAGCGCTCGCGCACCATGCGCGCCAGCACGAAGAGCCCGGCCGTGCCGATGCCATGGGCGAGCAGCAGTATCACCACGCCGTGCAGCGACCACTGGTTCCAGGCGAATACGCCGAGCAGCGCGACCCCCATGTGGCTGATGCCGGCATATGCCAGCCACCGCTTGAGTTCGGTTTGCCCGAGCGCCAGCACCGCGCCGTAGAGGATGGTGATGACGGCAAGCCCCATGGCGACCGGAGCAAACGCCTCAGCGGATTGCGGGAAGAGCGGGATGGCAAAGCGGAGCAGGCCATACGCGCCGGCTTTCAACATGATCCCCGCCAGCACGACGCTCACCGCCGTCGGCGCGGCGACATACGCATCGGGCGCCCAACTGTGCACGGGCACGATATGCAGTTTGACGGCAAAGGCAGCGAAGAAGCCGAGGAAGAGGAGCATGGCCACGGCGGGTGGGGGCATGGTGCCGAGCAATGCCACGTAGTTAAAGGTGAACTGGCCGGTGACGCGCCAGTGGACAAAGACCAGCGCGAGCATGGCGAGGAGCATCAATAAGCCGCTCAACTGGGTGAAGAGGAGGAATTTGATCGCCGCTTCGTGCCGTTGGCGCTGCCCCCAGATGGTGATGAGCAGGAAGACCGGCACGAGCATGAGTTCCCAGCAGCAAAAGAAGAGTATGAGATCGAGCGCGAGGAAGACGCCGATGAGTCCGGCCAGCGCCGCGAGGAGGTTGAAGTAGAAGAAGCCAACGCGGTCGGTGATCTCCCGCCAGGCGACGATGACCGCGACTGATCCGAGCAGACCGGTCAACAGCACCAGCAGGAGGCTGAGGCCATCGACCGCCAGGTGCATGCCGACGCCCAGTTGCGGGATCCAGGGGAGGCGCACCTGTCGCAGCCAGGGGGTGTTTTCGGGAGGCGTGAGGCCGATATACAGGCCGAGAGCGAGCACGCTTAGCGTCGCCGCGAGTGCGAGGCCGCGCGGCCAGGCGGGGTTGCGCCGCCCGAGCATCCAACCGAGGAGCCCTGCCAGTATCGGTATGCCTATCAAGGTAACGAGTATCATCCTACCTCCATGATAAGAGCAGCAGCAAGGCTACCAGGCCGACCGCGCCGATGGCCAGTGCCCCGGCGTACCAGCGCACCTGCCCGTTCTGCGCCTGGCTCATGCGCCGGTGCACCTGCAGGTGCAGGTCGCCGAGCAAGCGGTATGGCAGATCGAGGGGATCCTGTTGGGCCATGCGCGCGCACCAGAGCAGCGGGCGCACGATGAGGCGATCGTAGAGGGCGTCGAATCCCCAACCGGCGAGCAACAGGTGTTGCCAACGGGCGATGTGCGGGCGGTGCAGCCATTGCGCGATGGCCGATTTGCGCCGATACAGCAGATATGCCATCGCCATGCCGCCCAACGACGCGAAAGCCGCCAACAGTTGCAGCATCGCTTCCAGTGCGGGAGGCGGGTGATGGCCGGCGGGGAGGACAGTGGCCAACAGTGCGGAGAAGGCATGGATGCCGCCAAGCGCATCGGGCATTTCCAGGAAGCCGATGATGATCGACAGTACGGCCAGCACGAGAAGCGGCAGGCGCATTGCCAGGCCATCGATGCGGGTCGGCGCTGTCTGTTCTTTGCCGAAGAAGATGACGAAGACCATGCGGAAAGCGTAGAGCCCGGTGAGCAGTGCGCCGACTACGCCGGCCAGCCACAGCCACACCCCGCCGGGGCTTGCCCACGCCTGCGCGAGAATCCAATCTTTGCTGTAGAATCCGGCGGTGACCAGCGGCAATGCTGACAGCGAGAGCGCGCCGATAAGGAAGGTGAAGAAGATGAGCGGCATGCGGCGCGCGAGCCCGCCCATGCGGAAGATGTGCTGTTCGTGGCGCAGGTTGATGATGATCGCGCCGGCTGCCAGGAAGAGCAGCGCCTTGAAGCAGGCATGGGTGACGAAATGAAAGACCCCCGCCGTCCAGGCGCCCACGCCCAATGCGAGGAACATATAGCCGACCTGGCTGATGGTCGAGTAGGCGAGGATGCGCTTCAGATCGGTTTGCGCGAGGGCGCTCGCCCCGGCGAGCAGCAGGGTGATCGCCCCGATGGCGGCGGTGATGGCCATGACGACGGGCGCAAGTTGGAAGAGGCCGTGCAGGCGGGCGATCAGGTAGACGCCGGCGGTGACCATGGTGGCGGCATGGATGAGGGCGCTGACCGG
>JAGUZN010000277.1 GCA_020060775.1 Armatimonadota bacterium | reverse complement strand
GCACAGCCCGCGCGCCCGCCGCGCGCGCAAAACGATCGTGGAACTGCTGCTGGCCAACCACCCGCAGGAGTGTCTCACCTGCGTGCGCAGCAATAAATGCGAACTGCAGACGCTGGCCTCAGACCTCGGCGTGCGCGAACAGCGCTACGAGGGGCTGCGGCGCGAGCAGCCGGTGGATGCGAGCAACGTCTCCATTGTGCGCGACCCGGAGAAATGCATCCTCTGCGGCCGCTGCGTCCGCGTCTGCGAAGAGGTGCAGGGCGTATCGGCCATCGACTTCACCCGCCGCGGCTTCCAGACGGTCATCCTGCCCGCCTTCGACACCGCGCTCGGCAACACCGCGTGCGTGAACTGCGGACAGTGCATCCTGGTGTGCCCCACTGGCGCGCTGCGCGAACAGAGCAACCTGAAGGAAGTATGGGATGCCATCAACGATCCGGAGATGACGGTGATCGCGCAGGTGGCTCCCGCCATCCGCGCCACCATCGGCGAAGAGTTCGGCATGCCTCCGGGCAGCCGCGTCACCGGCAAGCTCACCGCCGCATTGCGCCGCGCGGGCTTTGACCTCGTCTTCGACACCGATGTGGCCGCCGACCTCACCATCATGGAGGAGGGCAGCGAACTGGTGCATCGCCTGACCCAAGGCGACGCGCCGCTGCCGATGATCACCTCCTGCTCGCCGGGCTGGGTGAAGTACATCGAGCACTTCTATCCCGAACTGCTCGACCACCTTTCCACGGCGAAGTCGCCGCACATGATGCTCGGCACGCTGCTGAAGACGTACTACGCCGAGAAGATGGGGCTCGATCCCGGCAAGATCGTGGTCGTCTCCATCATGCCATGCACGGCGAAGAAATTCGAGGCACAGCGGCCGGAGATGGATGACAGCGGCTTTGCCGACGTCGACTTCGTGCTGACCACCCGCGAGACGGCGCGCCTGATCAAGCTCGCCGGCATCAAGTTCGAGAACCTGCCGGATCAGGAGTTCGACTCCGCCTTCGGCACTGCCTCCGGCGCCGGCGCCATTTTCGGCACCACCGGCGGCGTGATGGAAGCGGCGCTGCGTACCGCCTACTTCCTGCTCACCGCCCCGGAAGGCCAGCGCCCCGAGCAGGTGACCGCCGAGATGCTCGGCCGGTTGGACTTCACCCCGGTGCGCGGGCTCGATGGCGTAAAAGAAGCCGAGGTCGATCTCTACGGCACCAAACTGAAGGTCGCGGTGGCGCACGGGCTGGTGAATGCCCGCACCCTGCTGGAGCAGATCAAGACCGGCGACAGCCCCTACCACTTCATCGAAGTGATGGGCTGCCCGGGCGGGTGCATCGGCGGCGGCGGCAGTCCCATGCCGACCAATACCGCAATCCGTCAGAAACGCGCGCAGGCGCTGTATACCGAAGATGAGGCGCTCACGCTGCGCGCTTCGCACGACAATCCGATTATCAAACAGCTCTACGAGGAATACCTCGGCGAGCCGTTGGGCGAGAAATCGCACCATCTGTTGCACACGCGCTATACGAAGCGTGGTCTGTAGCGAGGAGGACGCGCATGCATACCCCAGAACCGATTTCCGGCACCATCCTGGTCGTTGATCTCGAGGAACGCCTGCCCGCGACCCGCGCCACCCTGGAGGAGGCCGGGTTCACCGTGGTCACTGCCAACACCACGGAAGCGGGACTGCAATCGGCGCGGCAGCAGACGCCCGATCTGGTGATCTCCGAAGTGATGCTGGAGAAGCCGGACGCGGGATTCGTCTTTGGCTATCGCCTGAAATCCGATCCGACGCTGGCCGCCGTGCCCGTGCTCCTGCTGAGCAGCATCTTCCAGCAGACGGGCGCCGTGTTCGATCTGAACAGCCCGGAGTCCCGCCAGTGGATCAAGGCCGATGCGTACCTGGAGCGCCCGGTCAGCGCGGATCGTCTGGTGCACAAGGTGCGCAGCATGCTGCTTCATCGCGGCAACGGCAACGGGCACACTCACTGATATATGAACGGCGGGGATCTCTTCGGGGATCCCGCGTCGTTATGAAAACCGTCGCCGGGCAAGCCGACCGCCAAATAAGGCGCGGCGCAGTCCCGAAATTGCTTTACCCGGCGTGCGGATCGGAGTACACTAGAAAGGCGCGAAGCGCGACATGGCGGGGGCGGAAGCCCCCTGCATTTGACGCATAAAGACGAGTAAGGTGATGAACTATGGTATCCCCCTCGATCCCAACAACGGCGGAGCATATTATCAATGAGGCGCGCATCTTCCAGGTGCTCGAGCAGGCGCACGCCCCGGATGATGGCGAACTCGATGAGATTCTCGCCAAAGCGCTTGAACTGAAAGGACTGGATCTCGCGCAGGCCGCCGTGCTGCTGCAGGCGCGCGGCGAGCAGACCGCGCGTGTCTTCGCCGCCGCCAAAGAGGTGAAGGAAACCATTTACGGCAAGCGCATGGTGCTCTTCGCCCCACTGTACACCACCAACATGTGCGTCAACGACTGCCTGTACTGCAACTTCCGTTGCTCGAACACGGAGTTGAAGCGCAAGCGCCTGACGCTGGAGGAGATCGCCGCTGAGACCGCCGCGCTGGAACGCCAGGGGCATAAGCGCATCCTGCTGGTGCTTGGCGAAGATCCGCGCACGTCCATCGCCGACATGGTGGCGCAGGTGGACACGGTGTATGCTACGCGCGTGGACAACGGCGAAATCCGCCGCGTGAACGTCAACGCTGCCCCGATGGACCCCGATAAATTCCGCGCGTTGAAAGAGGCGGGCATCGGCACCTACCAGTGCTTCCAGGAAACGTACCACCGCGCCACCTACGCCACAATGCATCCGCGCGGCCCCAAGGCCGATTTCGACTATCGCATCACCGCCTTTGACCGCGCCGTCGCCGGCGGCGTCGATGACCTGGGGGTGGGCGCGCTCTTCGGGCTGTACGACCCGCGCTTCGAGGTGCTGGCCATGCTCATGCATGCCGACTACCTCGACCGCACCTACGGCGCCGGCCCGCACACCATTTCCTTCCCGCGGCTGGAGCCCGCCCCCGGCGCGCCGCTGGCGAATGATCCGCCGTACAAATTATCCGACGAAGATTTGAAAATGGTCGTCGCCACCCTGCGGCTGGCGGTGCCCTACACCGGCATCATCATGTCCACACGCGAAACGCCGCAGATGCGCGACGAACTGATCCACCTGGGAGTGAGCCAGCTCTCCGCCGGCAGCAGCACCTCGCCCGGCGGCTACGTGGAAGACGAGGATCCCGCCGAAGCGCCGCAGTTCCTCACCGGCGATCACCGCACGCTGGACCGCGTGGTGCGCAGCCTGTGCGCGAGCGACTTCATGCCCTCCTTCTGCACCGGCTGCTATCGCCGCGGGCGCACCGGGCACGACTTCATGGATCTGGCCAAGCCCGGCCTCATCCAGAAATTCTGCTCGGCCAACGGGCTCATCACCTTCAAGGAATTCCTGCTCGACTACGCCTCGCCGGAAACGCGCGCAGTGGGCGAGGCGCTCATCGTCCGCCACCTGGAGCGCATCCCCGACGAGAAGATGCGCGCCTGGACGCGGGAACAGTTGGCGAAAACCGAAGCCGGCGAACGCGACTTGTATGCGTAAGCCTGCGCTTCCCTGGTGGTCTTCCGGCGATCCTGGCGCAGGCTTGCCGGAACGCGCTGGGTAGCGCTTTTACGTACTGATCATTCATCAGTATTATCGGCGCTGCAGCACAATCATGCGGAAGCCGCATTCCTCCGGTCGGAGCGCCGGCATCCTGCCGGTCCCCAACAATCCAGGGTATAGGGTTGCTGCTGGTGGTTATACAGAAGACCGTCATAGCATACCACTTCTCACCAACCACTCACCACTCCAACAGGCTGCTGCCGGTATAGCCTTTTCCTGCTATACTGGAACACCCCTTGCCGTGGGAGGCGCGCCGATGACGCTCGGACAGATCGTACACCAGATCATTTCCTTGCTTGGCCTTTGCCTTTACCTCGGACTCCCGGTCTGGGCGGGTCTGCGCCTGCGCTTCGTGGGAGCGATATGGGCTGCCGTCTACCTCTGGGTATACATGTACGTCAAACACGAGGCGGATATCGCGCTGTTGGGGGGGAGCATCGGGAATGTTACTGGAGCCATTGCTCTACTAATTGTCCCGCCCTTTTTGCTGATTTACACGCTGATCGTCTACGGCATCTCCACCAGTATCGCCAATCTTATGCGCGAGCGGCTAGAAAAGATACGCCGTGCAAAACAGGAGAGAGAGGGCGTGCTCTCGCCACCTGTGCCAATAGCTGCGAGAGCACGGCGCACCGCCGTCCTGAACCGCCTCGAGATCGCCGCCCTGATCTTGCTGGTTCTGTATCCCTTCGCACTCATGCAATTGCCATTAATTCGCAAGGAAATGCTCGTATGGCGGACCTCCTTCCAACTGCATGCTCGTCTGGTCAATCACCAGGGCGTCCATCTCAGTGCATGGAGGAGCAACAATGTACCACCCTCGTTTTTACGTGTACCCTACCACAAGGCCGCTATCATACCGGGCGCCCGTATTGCGCGTGACTGGTCGCAAGTCGAAGAGCGATACTTCACCCCGTCAACGGGGGAGCAAGACCCTGAGATCTACCTGTTAGTCGAGAGTCGACACCATAACGGCGAGGCACAATTGCATAAACGGTTAGTCGCTGTAGCCGAGTTGCGTGATGACCGGAAGCGTCACGTGGAAACAGTCGCCGTGCGCATCCCGATGCTGGCGTCGGGCGACGTCTGGACCTGCACGATTCCCCTGCGCACGCCGCGCACCGTGGCACTCGCGAAACAAGGCAAGCTCCGCTTCGGGAAGTGCTACGTGGCCTCACGTCATTTTCCACGATCACAGGGCGAATAGATTATAGCTGGCACGACTGCCGGTTCTCCAGCGGTCGGAAAAAGGGAACCTCCTCGCGCATCGCGAATTACGCTGCCATGGGCTGCATCTTTCAGCTTGACGATGCACAACTCCTGTACGCGGGCGCGGTTGAGGCGCACGACGCGTGGCAGATGGCAATGCATACCCACCCATTCTGGGAGTTCATCTATTTCGTCCACGGGTGCGGCCGCATCGACCTCCCGCATGCCTCCTTCCGCCTCTCGCGTTATCACCTGATGATCTACCCTCCACTGGTGCCGCATGCCGAGAAGACCGACCCCGATGATCTGGAAGCCACGATCTTCCTGGCTGCCCAGGTCGACTCGACGATGCCGGCGGATGCACAGTTATTGCTGCCCGATCGCACCGGCGATCTGGGCTGGCTGTGCACGCATATTCTTGACGAGGTCAACCGGCACGGCATCACCCCGCTCGCGCACACCTACACGCGGGCCTTCCTGACGCTGGTCGAGCGTGCCTGGGACGACCGGGTATCGCTGGAGCACAACCTCGTCGAGCGCGCCGTGCAGTACCTCACCCAGCACCACGCGCAGGAGATCACCGTCCCCGGACTGGCGCAGGTCTTGCAGATCAGCGAGAGCCACCTGGCGCATCAGTTCTCCGCGCGCATGGGGACCAGCCCCATGCGCTACCTGCAAACCGTGCGCATCGAGCGCGCGGGCCGCCTGTTGCTGACCACCGACCTGCCGGTGGCCGCCATCGCCGCCCGCGTCGGCTTCAGCGATCCAGCCTACTTCACGCGCATGTTCAAGCGCATGACCGGCCATGCCCCCCTGGTCTACCGCAAGCATTTGAAGAGTGCAGAATTATCCAACCCGAACGCACTTTAGTCCATTGGTAGTACTCTCCGCCCTGCCTATAATGGGTGTAGTCACCCCCGGTATGCACACGTTGGAGGGCCGCGAGGAAGATGGCGATGATCGGAACTGGCAGCAGGGTGATCGGAACACCCCTGCGCAACGATCTGTTGGCGACCCCCGCCTTGATGAGCCCGACCGAGACAAAACTGCGGCAGCTACCGGCTGTGGCACCCAAAAGTCCGTATTCCCACTCTGCGAGGTAAGACATGAACAGCGTACGCATCGGTTTCGTCGGCGTCGGCTCAATGGGGCAGTGCGCCCACCTGGCCAATTATGTAAACCAGCCCGGCTGCGAAGTGGTGGCGCTGGCGGAAGTGCGCGAGGATGTAGGCCGCACGGTGGCGGCGCGTTACGGCGTTCCGCGGGTGTACCCGGATCACGCAGCGATGCTGGCCGCCGAGGAACTGGACGGCATTGTCGCCTCCCAGCCCTTCTGTCGGCATGGCCAGCTCGTGCCCGAGCTGTACGCCGCAGGCGTCCCGCTGCTCACGGAAAAGCCGCTGGCCGCCTCGATTGAGCAGGGCGAAAAGATCCTGCGCGCCCTGCAGTCGAGTGGCGCCTGGCATATGGTGGGCTATCACAAACGCTGTGACCCCGCCACGATCTATGCCAAAGCCGAGATTGACCGGCTGAAACAGAGTGGCGAACTCGGCGCGATGCGCTACATCCGCCTGACCATGCCGTCCGGCGATTGGATCGCAGGGGGATTCGCCAACCTTATCACCTCCGATGCACCGGCCCCAGCCTTGCCGAATGATCCGAGGCCGGCCGATATGGATGAGGCGACGTATAACGCATACGTCGGTTTCGTGAATTATTACATCCATCAGGTCAACCTGCTGCGCCATCTGCTGGGCGAACCCTACCGGTTGACGCACGCCGACCACGCCGGCCGCCTGATCGTTGCGGAGAGCGACAGCGGGGTTACCGGCATCATCGAGATGGAGCCGTATGTGACCACGCGCGACTGGCAGGAATCGGCGCTGGTGAGCTTTGACCGCGGGTATGTGAAGCTTGATCTGCCCGCACCATTGGCCTGTCATCGCCCTGGCCGCGTCGAGCTCCTCCGCGACCCGGCCCCGCACACCGATCCGATCACCCTCGTGCCGACGTTGCCCTGGGTGGGCGCGATGGAGCAGCAAGCCCGCACCTTTATCGCCGCCATTCGCGGAGAGGCGGCCGTGCCGTGTGACGCCGCCGAGGCGCTGGAAGACCTTCGCATCGCACGCGAGTATCTTCGCCTGAAGGCGCAGTGCAGCGTGGTGTCCGCATGATGCCGTTATCCTGCGGGGAACGTGCTGTCCGCTGCCTGCTGGGCGAGCCGGTCGACCGTATCCCCTTCGGGGTGGGCATCGGTTGGTTCCCCTGGTGGGAAACCCGGCAACGCTGGCAGCGGGAGGCCGGAGAGGCCGAACTGGACTTCGCCGCCATACTGGGGTACGACGGCGGCTTTGCCCTGCCGACCGTGCATGCCGGCATCTTTCCGGAGTACGCGCATATCGTGCTGGAGGAGAATAACGACTTTCGCATCGTGCGCGACGCCAGGGGCATCACGCTGCGCGAGCGACGCGATGGCGGGTCCATGCCGGAATTTCTGGACTATCCGGTGAAAGGCTGGGGCGATTGGGAGCGCCTGAAAGCCGAGCGCCTGCAACTCGGAACGGTGGGCCGCCTGGCTGTGGATTGGGTTTCCTTTCGCGCCCGGTTGCGCGAGACGGGCGAGGCCGTACAGGTCGGCACCTACCCCTGGCATAACTTCCGCTATGCCGCCGAACGCTTGCGCGACATCTGCCACGCACACTGAAAGGAAACACACATGCCGGTCAAGTTCCGCAAAGTCTGGATTGCTGACGAACGCTTCGAAACCGCAGCGGCGATCGACGTCAATAATGACGGGGTTCTCGACATCGTCTCCGGGGGCTACTGGTACGAAGGCCCGGATTTCCGCAACAAGCATAGCATCTGTCCGGTGGCGGCTTATGGCGAATATTTCGATGATTTCTCGACGATTGCCCTGGATGTGAACGGCAACGGCTACCCGGATATCATCACCGGGGGCTGGTGGGGCAATGCCCTGCGGGTGCGCGAAAACCCCGGACCCGGGGGCGGCGAATGGCGGGAATATGTGATCGCTGAGACAAGCAACATCGAGACGACGCGCGCCTGGGACGTGGATGGCGACGGCGTGCCCGAGATTGTGCCGAATACCCCGTCCGGACCATTGACCGTCTACAAACTGCTCACCGATGCGCAGGGATGCGGCACCGGACGCTTCACCGCGCACCAGATCCATCCGGGCCCACAAGGGCATGGCCTGGGGTGCGGCGACATCGCCGGCCACGGGCGCATGGATTTTGTACTCGGCAACGGATGGTTGGAAGCGCCGGCCGACCCCTGGCAGGGCGAGTGGATCTTCCATGATGACTTCACGCTCGACTTCTGGGATGCCAGCGTGCCCATGCTGGTGGTCGATGTGAACGGGGATGGTGTGAATGACATCATCGTCGGTCATGCGCATGGCTATGGTCTGGAATGGTACGAGCAGCAGGTCAATACCGCGGGCGGGCGGCGATGGGTGAAGCATCCGATCGATCCGCACTATTCCCAGTACCATGATCTGCACTGGGCGGATATCGACGGCGACGGGCAGCCGGAACTGGTCACCGGCAAGCGACATCGCGCCCATTGCGGCAACGATCCCGGCGAATGGGATGACGGGAACATCGCCTACTTCAAGTGGAACGGCGAATCGTTCAGCAAAATCATCATCGACTTCGCGCGCATTGAGGATCGCCCGCTTGGCGTAGGCATCTACTTCGACCTCGCCGATCTCCGCGGTGCCGGGCGCCTCGACCTGATTGCCCCGGGCAAGGATGGGCTGTACGTCTACTATAACGAGGGATAACTGTTCAGGGAGGTAGCGGTACAGGCACCGGTACCTCCCCCTGTTTTTCCTTGCGCTATCGGCGCTGCAGCACAATCATGCGGAAGTTCCACGGGGTCATGGGGAAGACGAGCGCGCCGCCCTCGATGCGCGCGTATTCTTCCGGGAGGCGAGTAAACTCACGCTCGTAGTCGCGCACCTTGCGCGGATCAGTTTCCTTGGTCTTCACGCCCTCTGTGATCTTCAGCGGGAAACCGTACGCGTGCACCGCGTTCTCCGCACTGATGCCGGCAGGCCCGGCAAAGCCCAGCGCCTTCCAGTCAACCGGCACGCGCATCTCGCCCTGCCAGTCCGATTCGTTACAGAAGATGGCGATCACCGTATCGGCCGGCCCGGCAATCGTCTTGTAGTAGTACCCCGCGGAATCGATCGGCGTGCCCGCCGTGCCGCCCGGCGCGGGACGCACGAAGAAACTGGCGTACATCTTCTCCGGCAGCTTCGCCACCTGCTGTTCCCAGTACGGGATCATCTTGTAGGCGTCGGAGAAATCCACGCGCCGCAGGGCATTGGCCGCCCGTTCGAAGGCGATTCCACTCACGTAAGAATTCCAGTAGTAGGCGTCGTGCAGCAGCACCAGCCCGGTGATGTGATCGGTATACTGCAAATTCTCCTGGGTATTCAAATCGTCGTATTTCCAGATGCCCGACCGCGTGAACTGTGGGAGGAACTCGGTGAGGAAGCCGAGATTATGGCCCATGTACAGGGCGCGGAAGGTGTCGGGGCGCATGGTGCCGCGGTAGTCGCGCTTGGCGGCGGAGAGACGGCTGAAGGTGTTTTCGCCATCCACATTCGACTCGGCGAAGCTCATATACGCCAGGTTGGGCCGCCCGGAGTTATGGTACTTGATGATGCCATCCGGGTAGCGTTCCTTGATCAGCGTGTACAGGCGCTTGGTGATCTGGCGATTGCCGAGGATGCCGTGCACCGGATGCAGGCGGCCGTCGCGATCATAGGCCCCCACACCGGTGAACGGATTCGTCCCACTCACTGCATCGGAGACATCGTAGTAGAGTGCGGCAAAAGGCGACTTCTCCATCAGTTTTGCATAGCGCCAGACGAAGAAATCCTGGTAGGATTTCGCCGCTTGCGTGGCGGACATGGCGCGGTGCCCCCCGCTCGGATCCTCGATATAGCGCGCGTCCGGATCGCCCATCCACTCCTGGTGATATTCATCGAAATACTCGATCTGGCTGCTCACCGATGCAGTGCAGACATACGGGCCGGTGTAGGCGCGTTCCCAACTCAAATTATGGGACGACGAGATCCACCAGTTCGTCGGTTTTTCCGGTCGCGTCCTGATGAATTGCCAGCCATACCACCCCTCCGCCCCCGGGCTCATATCTTCGCCTTTCGGGTACCAGGCATAACTCCAGCCGAGTTTCGCCGTGCCGGCAAACCACCGGCGGTAGTCGGGCACGCGGTCCTTCACCGGCGTGGCGATCACACCGAATTCGATCTCCAGCGGTTTCTCCATGGTCGTGGGCTTATTGACGAAGGTGACGCGCATCACCGGGCCCTCCGGCGTCATCACCAACTGCAGCGCCTCCCGGTTCTTCGGATCATCCAGATGCCAGTTCGCCTGCGTGTCGCAGATCCACTCGATGCCGGCATAGGCATTACCCGCCCAGAGCATGGTGCGATAGCCGGAATAGTATCCCTCATCCGGAATTTTGCCGGTGGTGTGCAGGCTGTAATCGCCCGCGTTCATCACGTCGAAGAATTCCGGCTTGAGGGGGATTTCCAGCGCGAGGTAGGACAGCGCATGCCCCGCAGTGACCTTTATACGCGACCAGAGCAGGCCGTCGTACTCCATCGAAAAATCGTTGCGCAGGTCGATCTCCCCCACCCGCACGGTGCGCAAGCCCTCCACGCGCGTGGCCCGTTTCGCGGTCCATCGGCCGGTGGCTTTACGCTGCGTGCTGCGGTATTCTTTACCCTGCTCATCCCGTGCGACGATGGCGACCGGCGCGCGCAACATTGCAAAGCCCTGCGAATCGATCGCCGCGGGGAGCAGCCCGCCGGTGAAATCCAGCGTGCGTCCCCACAGGTGCACGCGCTCCCCCTCAACCTTCAGTGGTTGGAAGGGGGCAGGTACCTGCTCGGAGATGCCATGACGATTGCCCAGCCACTCCGGCTTCGCCCGTTTCACGAATGGCTCGGTCAGCGTGCCGAGCGTCTTTCCATTGGCGGCGAGGGTGACCATGATGTCATACTCGCCGAGCGGCAGCAGGCCGGTGTCGAGCGCAACTTCATCGGTGTGCGCGGTGAGCGCCGCCGTCTTCTCCAGTCGCACGAGCCCCGACGCGGTGTTCTTCAAGGCCACGTGCATGGTCATCTGCTCGGCCGGCGTGTCGGAGAGCGCGCCGGCGTCGATGCGCACGCGCAACAGATCGAAGGAGGGATAGGACCAGGTGTGCATTTCCAGCCGCTGTTCGCGATGCAGGCGCACTTCGCTGCGGTAGACCGGCGTGTTCTGCTGCTCCACCGCCACCTGCAAGCTGGCGGTGTTGGCATTGCGGATGGCAAAGGTGCGGCGGAACTCAGCGGACTCCTGCGGGCCCAGCGACACGGTTTGCTCGTCGCTGCCCTCCCCGCTGGAGGTGGTGAGTTTCGCTGCCAGCGTCATTTTGCGATTGGTCGGGTTGCGCAGGCGCGCCAGCAGATCGACCTGCCCCGCGGTCACCTCGCCCCAGCGCTCCACCTGTATGATCGGCGTGGTGGCCGTCCCGAACACCATTTCCGCCACCGGCAGATAGGTATCGAGCCAGCGGCCGTTGCCCAATTTGGCGAGTTTCGCCGGGTCGCCGGCCTCCCGCACTGCCTCGGGGTTCGGACGCACGGTCCACGCCTGCCCCCATGCCCAGGCATTGGTCTGCTGCTGCAAGGCTTTCCATGAACGAATGAGATTCAGCCCCCACACGTCTCCCGGTTTGACCTCGCCAAACTCCGCAAAGGGAATCGCCATCTCGACGACCCACGCATCATCGGTGATCTCGCCTTTCGCCTGCCAGGCACCATTCCAGGCCAGGTCATCCACTTCGGGTCCGGTGGCGCGTGAGATTTTGCGGTCGGCCTGCACGTTGGCGCCGTTCACCAGCAGGCGGTAGCAGGCGCCGTTCGGATAGGCCGGCAGCAGGTTCACTTCCACGTAATCGTCCTGCTCCAGCGCGCCGTCGCGCCCCTGCGCCTTGCTGCGCAGCAGCCCGGTCATGCCCGCCGTCGTATGTACGCTCTCCTTCACCGCGGCGGGCCAGGGGGAAATGCAGGCCACGTACAGGTGCGCTGCATCGTACTGCAGCAGGAAGGTCGTCGCATCGTCGCTCGCCAATCCGTCGCCGAGATCGCCGTGCGGATTGCCATGCAGCAGTCCGGTGACGCGCACGGCGTGCTCCCATTCGCCCTCACCCAACTTCCCGTCAAGCGCAGGCGGCGTGTTCACCGGCGGCACGGTGAGACGCTGCGGGGTGAGTGGACGCAACTGTTCACGCCAGAGCGTGCGCAACTCCGACGCCGCCAGCGGGCGGCCGTATACTGCTGCTTCGTCAAAGCGGATGCACTGCCCACCGCCGGTATTGAGGAAATTGAGGCGGTTGATGCCGGCAGGGAAGTGGAAATCGGGCGTTTCCGCCACCATGACGCCATCGAGGTAGAGGCGCGCGCGGCGATCCTGCCAGGTGAGAGCCACCTGGCGCCACACATTGAGGTCGGTGCTGTAGGTCAGCGCCCCAGGGAAGAAGAGCGAACTGTCCGAATCTTTGGTATCCGTGCCCCGCCTAGTACGCGAGAGCATGCCAAACCAGGGGTGGCGGCCGGGCTTGTACAGGCGCGCCCACCCATTATTGCCCCAGATCGTGCACAGGGCGAAACCGCTCTCCCAGGTCACCTCCAGATCATCGCCCTTCATCCAGAAGAGCAGCGTGCCGCGTTCCTCCGGCCAGATGCCAGCCACATCGTAGACCACGCTGTTCCGCAGGGCATCGCCATTGCCGTTCGTCTGCAAGGCCTGTCCGGCGAGGCCGGGGGAGAAGACCGGCTCCTCCCCTTTGGCGGTGTTCTTCACTGGCGGCGTTGGCTTGCCCTGCACGACGGCCTGCACATCGCCGTCAAAGCTGATCGACAGGATCGGCTCGGGCAACGCCGCGCGGACAACGGACCAGCACAGTACGATGCACAGCATTACAAGAAAGCCTCGCATGGCACAACTCCTTCATTCAGTCCAGCACGCTGTTACACTCACCTGTTACGGTCGTTCAATGACAATCATGCGGTAGTTATACGGCGTCATGGGGAAGACCAGCTTTCCGTCTGTGATCTCCGCCGTTTCGGTGGGGTCCTCGCCGGGCACCCAGCGTTCCTCACCGGTGTTCTCGTCCACCGTTTTCACAATGCCGGTGTGATGGACAGCATTTTCCACCCGCAATCCCTTCGTTAAGGAGAATCCCAACCGTTTCCAGTCCACCTGCAGCGTCAGTTGGCCGGCAAATTCACTGTCATTGTAGGCGATGAGGATGACCTTTTTCGCCGGGGTGTTCAGTTCGCGGTAGTAGTGGCCGGCGGTATCGATGGGCGCAGCTTTCACCTTGCCCGCCGGTTCGACAAACAGGCTCACAAACAGATCCTCCTGGGTGCTGACCATCGTCTGCTCCCAGTAGGGGATCATCCTGTACTGCGCTCCCCAATGGTGCCGGTGCAGGGCATCGCGCATGCGGTCGGTGGAGAGCGGCGTCATGTAGGACGGCCAGAAGCTCGAATCGTGCAACAGCGCCAGCCCGCAGATTTGATCGCATGCCGCCACCCCTTCCGGTGAGGCAAGCGTTTGATAATTCCACCCGCCGGAGCGCGTAAACTGCGGGAGCCAGTCGTTGGTCGGGCCGAAGTTGTGCCCCATATATTCCGCCTGGAAGCGCGCGGGCGTCATCAGCTTGCGAAAGGTGCGCGGGTAGTGCGGATTGGCGACCATCAGCGAGGCGGTGTTCTCGCCATCGACCATCGCATCGCAGAAGCCGAGCCAGGCCATCGTCGTTTGCCCGGACATGTGGTACTTGATGATGCCGTCCGGATACGGTTGCTTCACCAGGTGGTAGAGCCGTTTGGAGATGTCGCGCGCGCCGAGGATAGAGGTAGTCGTCATCACCGCGCCATTGACGAGGGCGCCCCCGCCGCCATACCGGTTGTTGGTTTCCGAGGGGCGAGAGACATCGTAATACAACGCTGCAAAGGGATTCTTTTCCATCAGGCGCGCGTACCGCCAGACGAAGTAATCGCGATACGAGGGGGCGCTCTGCGTGACATACACCTGCCCGAGCGAGGTGTCGTTGCTGTTGGCGCGCCACTCATCGCCGAACATGGCGAAGCCATCGATATCCGTATGCACGCGTTGATGGGAGACGTAGGGGCCGGTAATCACTTTGTCGGCATACTGGCGTCCCGGCCGATCCCACCACTTTGTGTTGCTATCATCGGTCCGGTGACGAATGAAGGGTCCATAACTCGCCCATTCATCGGCAGCCGGCCACATCTCCCGGCCCTTGGGGAAAAACGTATAGCTCCACATGGTTTTCCCGTCGCCGCTGATCAGGTGGCGGTATTCGGGATGTCGGTCGCGCACCGGTGTGGCGATCAGGCCGAAGGCGAGGGTCAATGGTTCAGCCAAGATGGTCGGCTGGTCGATGAAGGTAATGCGGAGCGTCGCGCCCGCGTCGCCCGGGATCACCGCCACCTGCACTTTTGGATCGGACACCCGCCAGTTGGCCGTCGATTCGGTGAACCACTGGATGCCACCGTAGACATTGCCAACCCACACGGGACGCTGGCTGTGGCGCCACCCCTGCGGCGGCAGGACGCCGGTATCCGCCAGTGAGTAATCGTTGGTGTTGATGAGTTTCGAGAACTCCGGCGTGAGCGGAATGTCGAGCGTCAGGCCCTGCAAGGCGCGTTCGCGCGACGGCGTCACGGTGATGGTGGACCAGAGGAAGCCATCATATTCCATACGCAGAGTGTGATCGATAGAGAGTTCCGGCCAAGACACGGTGCGCACGCCGTCGACGCGCCCGCGCTTCTTCATAATCCAGGCGCCGGTCGCCCGCGCCGCGCTCGTGTCGAGCACTTTGCCCCAACCGGTGGTGACGCGCAGGTTGATGGGCGCGCGCAGCAGGCGCATGCCCTGGGTCTGGATGGCGGCCGGGAAGAGGCCGTCACCAAACTCGTAGGTGCGCCCCCAGCAGGAGACGGTCTCGCCCTTCACCGCCAGCGACGTGTAGGGTGCGGGCACGAAATTATCGTCAATCCCGATGGTGTTGCCATACCACTCAGGCAGCGGATCCTTGGCAAATTCGAGGGTCTTGTCGGCTAACGCTTTCGCGTCCTGGAACAGGGTCACGGACAGCGCGTACTTGCCGACAGGCACGGCACTGGTGTTGAGGGCCACCGTGCGCGTGTGGCTGCCCAGCGGGTCGTAGGTGCGCGTCAGCACGGGTGTCCCCTGCGCATCGGTCAAGGTCACCACCGCCCGCAGTTTATCGGCAGGAATCGCGGCGAGCGCGGACAGATCCATCCGCAACTCCAACACGTTCGAGGAGGGGTACCAGCGCCGGGTAATCTCCAGCGCCTGCTTTTTATAGACCGGCAATCCGCAGATATAGAAGGGCTGCCCGGTGGCGGCATCCTCCACGCGGAAGGTAATCATGCCGGTGGCTGGATTGCGCACCGGGGCTTCCAGCGTGAACGGCTGATCCTGCCCCACGGGCAGTGCGATTTCCCGGTGGAGATCAACTTCGCCGCTGTCCGAGGTGACCAGCACGCGCACGGTGCGGGCTTCCCCGACGGCGCGCAAGGCCGCGTCGATCGCCAGCATGCCGATGTCCGGATTCCCCACCCCGTGCAGTTTCACCGCCACCCCGCGGTCGCCATCAAAGCGAAACGGCGCGTTGAGCTGGCCGGCATATTGGCGGTCTTCTCCCTGGAACTGTCCCCAGGCCCAGGAATCATTCGCCGATTTCATCGCCTTCCAAATGCGGATGACGTTGATGCCGCAGACCGTACCGTCGCCGGGCCGCTGCTGGAAATGCGCAAGATCCTTGAAGGGGATGGCGATCTCGACCGACCAGCCGTCCATATTCACGGTATTGGCCGCGCGCCAGGCTGGATTCCAGTTGAGATTGTAGTTGGTGAAGAGCGAGCCTTTCAGCCCACCTCCTCCGCCGCCTGCGCCAATGGTGTAGTCATACAGCGTGTTGGCGCTGTTGGTCACCAGCCGGTAGATATCCCCGCTCGGGAAGGGCACCACCAGGTTCACATCCCACGCATCGTCGGCATCCACATTCACGTCATGTTTGATCTTCGACGTTTTTAACAAATTGGTCATCCCTGCGGTGATGTCGAGATTATTGCGCACCTCATCGGGAATCGGCGAGTACATGGCCAGGTAGAGATGCTCGCGGTCATAGGTCACGTAGACGCGGGATTGCGGCTGCGACAGCAGGCCGGACCCGGTGCCGGGTATGCAAATCCAACCGGTCATATCGATGAGCCCGCTCAACACGGTGGCATCCCGCCACTCCTGCGGGTCGATCACCCCGTCGAGGGTGATGGGCTGTTGGGTGGCGACAGTGGAAAACATGCGCAGCGGGCCCATGCCGAGTTCCTCGCGGAAGAGGCGGTTGATCTCCGAGGGCAAGAGCGCGCGCGGGATGAGCGAGAGTTGCTGCACGAAGAGGTCCGGCTCTCCCTGGGAAGCCGCATCACCGAGGGTGAGCGACGTGAGGGTCGGCGGCACGGGAAAAGCGGCCGCCTCCGCCGCCGGGCGGGCATCGAGATAGGCGACGGTCCGGTCCGCCTCGAGCGTGACGACGACGTAATGCCAGGCGTGCAGGTTGATACTCGGCGGGAACGGAATGGCCAGCGTGTGCTCGCCGCTCGTGAGCCGCAGGCCGCGCGGGCCGTCGAAGGCGAGGGTGAGCGGGCCGGCCTGCCAGAGCACATCCTGCGCGGGCTCGAGTTCGTTACCTTTGATCCAGAGGCTGATGGTCCAGGCCCTGGCGTTCACCGGCGTCGCCAGGTCATGTTTACGCCCCTGCCGATTGCCGCCGATGCGCAGCGCCTGCCGGCTGAAGAACTTGCCGTGCTCCTCCGGGGTGGCCCAGAAGGCTTCCGCCGCACCGCCGGGCAGCGGCGTCCCCTTGCCCAACTCAATACGCTCCTGGTTGATCTTCTGCCCGAAATCGGACACTGCCCATGCAGCGGTATACAGGCAGAGCCATGCCAACAACAGCAGTCCAAGTAATAACAGCGTGCGCGTCATCTCTGCGTTCTCCTTCTGGTTCACTCATCACGGTTTCATAGATGCCCCACCTCGGTGCGGATGCAGTCGATGATGGTGTAATCACTGGTACAGGTCGGCTGATGAAATGTTATAGACGTATCCTCGCCCGGGTGATCGGAGTCATTGACGAAATAAGCGCCATTGCCTTTGGCGCCAAATGCTGTGACGTCCAACACGGGCAACGCCATGGGCACGCAAGGGCAACATACAACAGACAATACCGAGAAGAGCAACCAGGACTGTATGATACATACCTCCAGGATGGTGCACTTTCGTAGGCTGAGATGTGAGGCGACAGCGAATACAGGGAGTAACCCGCGGGGGGCGGCTGCGGGAGATGTTATCAGTAATGCTTTATTGTTTCTATTACTTAATACTCTAGCGGTAGTATACCTCAACCGCCTAAGAAGCACAACAGGGTACTACATGCCACGATAATATTCGCGCCGGCTGGAACGGCCAATGATCAGGGAGGGCATGATGGGTTGGCGTTGCAGCGGCGATTCATTGCGGAAGAGTTGTTCCATAACGGACATGGCTTCCTCGGCCACGGCGCGACCGTTCACCTCGACACACGTCAACGGCCGCGAGGCGACGATCGGGATGCCCGCGTTGCTTAAGGTCACGAGGGCGTAGTGCTCGGCCAGTTTCACCCCGACTTCCAGCGCGCCGAAGATCATCTGCTTGCACAACACATCATCAGTGATGACCAGCGCTTGCGGCAATCGCTCTTGCTCCAGCATCTCCTGGATAAAGGCCGCGCCGTCGCCGGCCGCATGGGAGCGTTGCACGTCGCTCGCCGCGTGACAGGTCACTGATGTATGATCAAGTCCATACTCCGACAGTATGTGCGGGATGGAGTCCATTGCGCACAGGAAGTCGACAGTATGACTGTGCTGGGGGGAAATGATGGCGATCTCCCGCCATCCTTCGTCCAGCAGATGGCGCAGTCCGAATTCGATGACGGCCTGCGTCGCACTAAACTGCACAGAATGCGGCAGAATGCGCCTGCCGCTCAACGATACGATTGGCAAACAATGCTCGTCACAGAAGGCTTGCATCTGGTCGGAGATCGTAAAACCAGCGAAGATGCCCAGCAATCGCACCTGCCCATGCAGGGCGCGAATGAAACGGTGCAAATCGTCTTCCGGCCAGCTATCGGGAGTATCGCCCGCGCGCATCACCAATAATTCGAGCGTGCTGCTCGGATAACGTTCGCGCACCAGACGGTCGAAGGCCAGATACATCTGGCGCACGCTGGCCCCCAGATCTCCCGTCACGGCGACGGAACGAATCAGAAAGAGGAACATTCCCTCGGCACACGGGTCAAGGACATAGGTGCCGTCGCCCCAACGGCGTTCCAGCACGCCCTCGGCCTCCAGGCGCTCATAGGCGATGTCCAGCGAACGCTGCGGCACCTCGAGTTGCTGCATCAGCGTTTTATAGGAGGGCATTTTCTCGCCCGGGCGCAAACCGCGCACGATCTGTGACAGTGCGAGGTAGACCTCCCCCGGGCGCAATAGTTTCATGGTTCTCTGCATAGCGTACGTATCAACAGCTCGGTAAGTTGTCAAATCCTTTTACTTAATAATCATTCGACAACCACCTCCTCGATTACCTTCCTCTCATCAAAAATTCCGGCGCTTGTCTGGCGAGCGAGTGCACATCACGCAGGAGACCCGCCACCGTGTTGGCGATGACGGGTCTCCCTGGCCACAGCATATCGCTGGGCTCATCATTGTACCGTATGCTTTTCGATGAGGATCAAACGGTAATTGTATTTCGTCATGGGGAAGATGAGCTCGCCGTTTTCGATGCGGGCGTTCTCTTCCGGGCGGTTGAAAAAGACGGCCTGTTCAATCTCCTTACCGTCCTTGTCCTTCGCCTTCTCCAGGCGGAAGCCGGTCGAGTGCAGCGCATTGGTGGCCTTCAACGTCTCGGGCGCACCCAGGCCGAGCTTTTTCCAGTCCACCTTGAGGCGCACTTCACCTTCCCACGCGCTGTCGTTGTACAGCACCAGGATGGCGCGGTCTTGCATGCGTTCGAGCTCGGGCCGTGCGAGTTCGACCTCATGGTTGTTGCGGCCGGTGATCCAGGAGGTCAGGTGCTTATCGAAGTAGGCGGTGTAGACCCGGCCCCTGTTGATGTATTCCTGCGGATTGGTGGCCGTCAGCACTGATGGCCGCGCGATGTACAGCGAAGCGTACATCTTGTCCGCAGGCAAGGCTACGATATCCTGTTTCCAGTACGGGGTGAACTGGAACGCCCAGTGCTGCAGGCCGAGCGCCTTCACATCCTGTTCCCGGCGGTACTGCAGTTCGCGCATGGGCCCGCCGGGCAGGATACAGCAGACGCCGCCGCCGTCGTGCAGCAGGTTCAACCCGTAGATCTGATCGAACACCGCCTCCGCGCCGCCGTTGGGCTCGATCCACTCGGGACGAATGCGCCCCTGGCCGAGGAAGAAGACCGGCCAGCCGAAGTTATGCCCGAGGAACTCGGCGCGATACATGGCCGGGTCGACCACGCCGCGATAGGTCTGCTGCTGTTCGTTGATGCGGCTCCCCAGATTCTCCGCATTCCAGTTGGCGTTGGCAAAACTCATATAGGCCATGTTCGGCATGCCGGAGTGATGGTAGCCGATCCACGCATCGCGCGAGGCATAGTCCGGATCGCTCAACGTGATGTTGTACAACCGCCGGGTGATATCGCGTTCCGCCAGGAAGGGATAGGTGGGCGCCCACGAGCCGTCGCGCCGCTGGTAGCCGGTGCCGACATACGGATTGGCGCTGGGATTGGCTCCCGAGCAGTCGTAATAGAGACCGGAAAACCCGCGCCAGTGTTTATGCTGGCGATACCAGTGCCGCCAGGCATAGTAGTCGCGCAGCGTTTTCGAGGACATGGTGACGGGCACCCACCGCCCGGTTTTCGTGGAGGAGCGGTCGCGTTGATCCGGCCGCCATTCATCGGCGTACAGCGCGAAGGCCTCCTGGCCGGGGTTGGTCACCGCCGTACCGACATAGAGGCCGCTCATCCAGTTGAGCGCGCCCGGCACGACTTCGTTATTTGAATCCCAGAACATACCGGCGCCAGTGGGGTAATTTCGATAGCGCGGATGTTCGGGCGTGCGCCAGGTGTTGGGTCGCACGGGGGTGGCGACAAAGCCGAACTGGATCTCATGCGGGGCGTCAAAGACCGTCGGCACATCAATCATGGCAATGCGCAGCGTAGCCACGCCGTCGTGCATCTCCACGCGCAACGCTTGTTTTGCATCCTTGAGGAAGAGCCAACCATCCGTCTCGCAGAACCACTGGAGGCCGCCCTCGGCGTTGCCCAGCCACACCGCGCGAGTCGGCTCGCAGACAAGGCCTTCCGGCTGCAGCTTGCCGGTGGTGCGCAACGAGTAGTCCCGCGGATTGATGACATCAGTGAACGCTTTAGTCAGCGGGATCTCCAATTCCATGGAGGCGATAGTGATCTTCTTCTTCGGGGCAATGGTCAGCGCGTTCCACACCAGGCCGTCGTACTCCGACCACACGGCGTTGCGCAGATCGAGTGATTTCCCGGCAATCGTACGCTGGCTTTCAACGCGCGTCTTGTTGGTCTTGCTCCACGTCACATCCGCGTTCACCGCTGTCGAGTCCAGCACCTCGCCATCCGTCGTCTTCACCAACAGGCGCATGGGCGCGCGCAGCATGGGGGCGTCGAGGGTGGTGATCTGCTCGGGGAGCAGTCGTTGCCCGAAGCGGTATTGCCGTCCCCACACGCCCACGCTGTCGTCCTTCACCTCCATGGGCGTCCAGGGATAGGGCACGCGATCCCGCAGCATGTCTTCATTGCCATACTGATTGTCCCACCACTCGGGCAGGGCTGGGTGCGTGTAGGGCACGACGGTCGTGTAGGACTTCATGCCCGGGGCGGAAAAGACAAAACGCGCTTCATACTCGCCGGGTTCCCAGTCCCTGGTGGACAGGGTGAACTCCGGCTCGTAGGAGGTGAAACCCTTATAGGTCTTGCGGAACACGCGCTTCCCGGTCTGCGTGTTCGTCATGGTGAGATCAACGCGGGTCTTCTTTAACTCCGCCGCCCCGATGAAGGCGATGTCCGTTTCGAACTTCATTTCATCGCGGCTGCGGTAGCGGCGGGCATAGATATCCGGCTCGGTTTTGCGGATGACCGGCAGGGTGGTGGCATGCACCACCTCGCCCGACGCGGCATCCGTCACCGTGAAGGCGATGGTGGTGGTGGTGAAGTCGGTAACGCGCCCCTGGTAGGCATACGACGTGCGCTCGCCGGGGGCGAGGGTGAATTCTTTGGTATCCTGCAATTCTCCGGAATCGGTGGACACCCTGGCGGTCAGTTTCCGTTCGGCGGCATAGCGGTTGGTGATCGCGGCGGCAAACGCGGCCTGTCCGCGCGGCACATTGCCCGTATCCTGCAGTTGCACCACGATGCCCTCGTCCCCCTGGAAGCGCACCTGGCCGGCGGGCGAAAGGCGATCATGGGCTTTCCAGGCGTGGTTTTCCTGCATCACTTCTTTCCAGATGCGCCCGAAGTTCATGTGCCGCACGCTGCCCGGCGCCGGTTTGGTGATGTTCGGCCCCAGCCCTGCCCAGGGAATGGCCGCCTCCAGCACCCAGCCGTTCAACGTCAGCGTCGACTTTGTCCGGACGGGGGGATCCCAACTCACGGTAATACCGCGCGTTTTACCTAACTTGGCATCCATCAACGCCTTTTCCCAGGTATAGCCTTCGGCATACCAGATGCATTCAAAGACGGTGCCGATGGAATTCATCTGAATGACGTACTTATCGCCGCCGGGGTAGACCGGATCGAAAAAGGCCACATGGATGGCGTCGTCCTGATCGATATTGGCGTCGTGCTGAATTTGCGCTTGTTTCAACATCACGGCGATCACTGCCGGCGCATCGCCGATGCGGGCAGGCGGCGGGCTATGATGGGCGATGTAGAGGTGCTGGTCATCATAAGTGATCCAGAAGGTGCTCTGGTCACCGGCCACGTTTTCGAGCTGATACTCCTCATGCGGCGCGACACCCGGCTGCCCGATGGTCTTCACCCGTGTCAACCCGGTAATGGCGGCAGCGGCCTCCCATTCACCCGGGTCCATGACGCCGTCAATGGTAGGTGGCGTCTTGGTGGTCACCACGGAGACGATCTTGGGCAGATCCCCGCGATCGTATATGCGTCGCGAGGCTATCGGTTGCTCTGTCTCTTCGGCACAGGCCGGTACGGTCAACAGGCCTGCGCACATGCCGCAGCATAACAGCATGCTCAGGACATAGTGAAACAAGGTGAAGTCACCATACATGCGATGTGTCATCAAACCATCTCCTTCAGAGACTATCAGTTTTCTAGCAGTTTCTCCGGGAATCCCCGGCAACCTTGCACCAGCTACGGTTGAGTCAAATAGATCAGTCGGAAGTTGCGCGCGCCGCTGGAGAAAACGACGGCATTGCCCTCGATTCGCGCCCAATTTTGCTCGCCCTGGTAGGCATGCACCAGGTTCTCCGCTTTCACCTTCGCCGGGTCCAGCCCCAACTGCGTCCAGTCGAGCGTGAGGCGCACGGGATCGGCGTTGGTTGTGCTGTTCAGATAGACGAGCAACACGCGCTTGCGCGCGGCATCGACATAGAACGAGGCATAGGCGCCGTCGGGAAGCGTCGGGGTGATCGTCTGCTCCCAGTAGGGCACAAAGGTGTAGGCGTCGCCGAAGTCGGCGGTGCGCAGCGCCTGGCGGAAACGCTTGACCTGTCCTTCGGGACTCCACCCGGGCCACAGCGTGCTGTCGTGCAGCAGGACCATCCCCTCAATGTACTGCTCGGATTCCAGAACGAAGTCCGACCACGGGCCATACCACTTGCTGCGCTCCTCGCCGTACTGCTCTCTGAACGGTCCGCGCACGTTGTGCAACTGCGTGAGGAACCAGCAGGTGGGGCCGAAGTTATGGCCCAGCGCTTCCGCTTTGAAGGCATCCAGTCGCATGTGGTCCGCATAGTGCGGCTGGCTCATAGTAATCTTCGAGGAAAAGTTCTCGCCGGTGGCATAGACATCGTAGAACGCACTGTACGCCATGTTGCGCTGCCCCGACTGGTGCAGCATGTTGTACGTCTGATCGGGATACTTCTCGCGCAACACTTCGTAAATGCGGCGGATGATCTCCCGGTAGCCAAGTATGGCGTGTTTCGGCTCCGCATGCCCGTGGTGCGGATTGTTGCAGAAAGCCGGACCATCGTCAGCATACACTCCGCGACAGGCGGTTTCCTCAAAGAGCTTCGCGTAATGCCACACGGTGTAGTCCTGCCAACTCTTTGCCGCCTGGCACACGCCCACATCGCCTCTGTGCGCCGGGTTGGTGATGGTCGGATCTTTCACATATACGAAGTTCGGGTTGTGGCTCCACTCGTCGCCCCAATAGGCGTAGTCCTCGTTGTCGGGATACATGCCACTACTGGTGTAGTAGACGCCCGATGCGATATGCTGCGAAGACGAGTCCGCATCTTCGCGCCATTTGGGCTTCGTTTCCGCGTAGTAGTTCCACCTGTGCAGCGTCGAGGGATTGAAACGCTGCTGATACGCCCACGCGCCGCCGCCAAGTGCGACGGGGTGATCGCTGCGGTTGATCAACCGGTACTGCGGGAAGGGTGGACGCACCGGCGTGGCATTCAGGCCGAACGCCACCTGCACCGGCTTATCTTGCAGCGCCAGCGGTGAATCGACGAGATTGGCCTGCACCGTCGCACCCTCGGCGCCGACGGCGATCTGCAATCCGGTCTTCTGATTGGCCAGCGTCCAGCCGGCGGTATTCTCAGTAATCCACTGCATGCCGCCTTTGGCATCGCCGAGCCACAACGGGCGCGGCGACATCGCGTAACCATCCTTGGGGATGATCCCCGACTCGGCCAGCCCGTAATCGTAGACGTTCATCAACTCGGAGAACGGTGTGGCGTAGGGCATGCGCAGTGTCACCTTCCGGACGGTCATCGGCTGCACCGTGGAAACTTTAAGCGTATACCAGTTCAGCCCATCGTATTCCGCCCAGCCGTCGACCTGCACGCGGATGCCGTTGGCTTCCGCCATGCGGGTGAACTCCACGCGCTTATCGGTGGTCTTCGTCCACTGCACCTTGCCGGCATTGGCAAAGACGGTTTCTTTGCCATCCGCGCCGGTGACCGCCAGCGTGATCGGCGCAGCGAGTACGGCGCGCCCCTGCGTGGTGATCTGCGCGGGGAAGAGGTTGCCGCCGTAGGTGTAGGTGCGTCCCCACAGCGAGAGGGCATCCGCCTGCGTGTCCACGGTGATCGGCAGGAACGGCGTGGGCACCTTCGGCCCCTCGCCGTAGGTGTTATTGAACCATGCGGGCAGCGATTTTTTCACGAAGGGGCGCGTTTCGTTGGCCAGCACGGTTTTCCCCTGGCGAATCGCCAGATTCAAGGTATAGTCGCCCGGGGCGATCGCCTTCGTGCTCCCCGCGATCGTTGTTGTATATCCATCGATGGTCGTATCCGCCTGCTGCCATACCGGCTTGCCATCCGCCCCGTTGATCGCCAGATCCACACGCAACTCGTTTAGCGGCACGGTAGAAAACATCCCCAGGTCCAGTTCCACGCGGAAGCGTTCGTCGCTCGGGTAACGCCGCACCAGCATGCCGAGGCTCTGCTGCAGGTGGAAGGGCAGGTGCGTGCGGTGAAGCAGTGTCTTGCCGTCTTCGGTAGAGACCTCGAAGGACACGGCGGACACGCTAAAATTCGTCAGCGTGTGCTGGTGGGTGAAGGTCGCTTCGCCGCGCGCGGGCAGGGTGAGCGTCTTGTCGACCGCGATCTCCGGAGCGTCGGTGAAAAGCTTGACCCGCACCTTCGTCTCTTGGGCTGACGGATTGATGAGCGTGGCCGCCCAATCGACAGCCTTGTTCTCCAATGCGCTGGTGCGGTCCACCCGCACGACCGGCGTCTCGGCTCCGCCAAAGCGCATCGTGCCGAACATATCGCCGCGGTGCCCGGTGATGGGATACATATGCATCAGCCGTATGTTGCCGTCCGCCTGGCGCAATCCCCAGCCCCACACGTCCCACTGGGCCTTCAACTGCTTCCAGATGCGGGTGAGTTGCAATGCCCACTCCGCGCCCGGCGTCGGGCGCTGTCCTCCAAATACCTCAAGCGGGATCGCCGCCTCGAACTGCCACCCCTCGGGGTTCACGCTCGATGCGCTCCGCCAGTCCGGATCCCAGGCGAGTTTCAAACCATCAGGACCGCTATAGTAATCGTACAGCACGCCGGCGCTGTTGGCGACCATCCGGTACTCCGTCCAGTCTTTTCCACTCCAGAAGGTCGGCGAAATGAGCAGGTCCACCGCATCATCGGCATCGGTATCCTCGTCGTGTTTGGTGCGCGTACTTTGCAGGAAACCATTCATCGCCACTTGTTCGGGGCGCGTACGCGCTAGTTCCGTCAAATCGCCCTGCATGGCCACATAGAGGTGGGTGGCGTCGTAGCCGAGGAAGAAGGTGCTCTCATCCGCTGACCGCTCGCCATTGGCCTTGTTGAGCAGCCCGCGCACGCTCGCACAGCCATCCCACTCCCCCGCCTTCATGACGCCGTCAATGGTGGGCAATGTGGTCAGCGGCGGGGCCGTCACCTTGGGCAGGGTCGCCTGCGCCAGATCGCGACGATAGATGCGCTTGATATCAGACGGGGCGAGCGCCTTATCGAATACTTTCACCTCGTCCAACAGACGTCGACACCCCTCCTCGCCCTGGTTGCCACCGAAAGAAAACTTGGTGAAGGCGAGCGGAAAATTGGTCGCCTCTTTGACCAGATTGCCGTTGAGGTAAAGGCGCACGCGGTCGTGATCGTAGGTGAAACCGATTTGCGTCCATTGGTACTGATCAAACTTGGGGAAGAAAATCTGTTGCTCAGACGTCGAACGCGTGCCGATCATCAGTTTCACCCCGCTGGTATCATAATTCCAGCGGGTGATTGTTGCCCAACCCTTTGGACCACCGCCGTTGAAGAAAAACGATGATCGCCCTCCCGCATTGTGCATCTTGTAGAGATGCCAGTTCTCCAGGCCTTTCACCCAAAAGAGGATGGCGCCGGTGTTCTCCATGCTTGGCGGGGCATCGAAATTGACAGTGGCGTCGTTCACGTCCCCCAGCAGCAGCGCCTTGCCAATGAGCCCGGCGTCGAAGTATTGCGGCGGCGTCTTGCCTGCCCATTTCCCCTGCACCTCCGGGTTATTGGCGGCTGTGAGCCCTTGTTCGAACGAGAGGTACAGGAGCGGCGATGCGTCGTCTGCCCGCACAGGCAATGCCGGGAGCAGGCACCAATATGCCAGCACGAGACACGCCATCAACATACGCGTGATCATGACTCATCTCTCCTGAAGTGGACGGTATTTACCATGTGTGCTGCCTGGCTGGCAATCGCACCCTGCCAGGATTGTCGCATCTTCCTGATACTATCAAGCGATAGCACAGGCAGACTACCGTAATGAGGGGCAGCAATATCGGGCAACCGCGGGGGGCACGCGCACCTCCGGTGCGCAAGGGGTCGCCCATGGTCGGGAAGTGTTGGGCATTAACGTTACGGACAGGGTAGCATGGTGATACTCCCCTGTCAAGGTGGTCATCCGCCACCAGCGCAACATTCCCGCAAGCGCGCGTTTCTGCTAAAATGAGGCTGAAATCTCATGCTGTTCGAGGATGATCGATGACCGTGGACACCCAGAGTCGCATTGCCGCGCGCTTTGCCGCGTGCCGCGCCCGCAATGAGGGCGCGCTCGTCATGTACCTGATGGCGGGGGATCCGGATGGCGAGCGGAGCCTGACCGCGCTCAAAGCCGTGGCGGCGGGCGGCGCGGATGTGATCGAGTTGGGCGTCCCCTTTTCCGACCCGATGGCCGATGGCCGGGTGATCGAACTGGCGGCGCAGCGCGCGCTGCGCGCGGGCACCCACCTGCCGGAGATCTTTGCCATGGTGCGCGATTTCCGCCGGGAGTACGATACGCCGGTGTTGCTGATGACCTACTGGAATCCGCTGTTGCAGTATGGCGTGGAGCGCGTATGTGCTGAGGCGAAAGCGGCGGGCATCGATGGCTTCCTCATCTCCGACCTGCCCCCCGAGGAGGCCGAGCCCTGGTTGACGGTGGCGCGTCCCGCCGGGTTGGACACCATCTTCCTGTTGGCGCCCACCACCCCGGAGAGTCGCGTGCGCCTGGTGGCGGAGCAGGGCAGCGGTTTTATCTACTGCATCTCGCGCCTGGGTGTGACCGGCGCGCGCACGGAACTGCCGTCCGACCTCTTCACGCTAATCGATAAGATCAAGGCGATCACCGACAAACCGCTGGCAGTAGGCTTCGGCATCTCCACCCCCGCGCAGGTGGCGGCCATCTGCGCACGCGCGGATGGGGCGATCGTAGGCAGCGTGCTGGTAAAGACGATCATCGACCACGCCGACGGCGACCTCGCCGGCGCGGTCACCGCCTTCATCCAATCACTGAAGGCCGCAACGCGCCGGGCGTAGCACCCGTCCTGTTCATCAGGCTTCCTCGTCCTCGATGACTTCACCCTTTTCCGGCTTCAACTGCGGGAAGAGGATGACGTCGCGGATGCTGGCGGAATCGGTGAGCAGCATCACCAGG
Organism: Armatimonadota bacterium; assembly: GCA_020060775.1. GTDB lineage: Bacteria > Armatimonadota > Hebobacteria > CAIYQO01 > CAIYQO01 > JAGUZN01. The sequence continues at coordinate 1,715 of JAGUZN010000277.1, read as the reverse complement.
CGGTCGATGCCGATGCCCAGCCCGCCCGTCGGCGGCATGCCGTACTCCAGCGCGCGCACGTAATCCTCGTCCATCGGGTGCGCTTCCTCGTCGCCCGCCGCTTTATCGCGCAACTGATCCTCAAAGCGCTGGCGCTGATCGATCGGATCGTTCAACTCGGAGAAGGCATTGGCCAGTTCCCGCCCGGAGACGAACACCTCGAAGCGCTCGGTGAACTCCGGATTGTCGCTGCGCCGCTTGGCCAGCGGGGAGATTGCCGTGGGGAAGTCGGTAATGAAGGTCGGCTGCACCAGATGCTCCTCGACGAATTCCTCGAAGAGGTTGTTGATGAGCGTGGAAAGGGTGGCGCGCTCATCCACATGCACCCCCATGCCCTGGCAGAGGCGTTTCGCCGACGCGAAGTCGAGCAGCTTGCTGGTATCGACCTGCCCGTAATGTTCCAGCGCCTCGAAGAGCGACATGCGCTTCCACGGCGGGGTGAGGTCGATGGTCGCACCCTGGTACGGCACCTGCAGCGTGCCCCGTGCCTGCAGCGCGGCGGCGACGAAGATCTCCTCGCACAGGCGCATCATGTCTTCGAGGTTGGCATACGCTTCGTACACCTCGATCATGGTGAACTCGGGGTTGTGCTTGGTGCTGATGCCCTCGTTGCGGAAGTTGCGGTTGATCTCGTAAACGCGCTCGAACCCGCCCACAATCAGCCGCTTTAGATACAGCTCCGGCGCGATGCGCAGGTACAGATCGATATCCAGCGCGTTGTGATGCGTGATGAACGGCCGCGCGGCCGCGCCGCCGGGCACCGCCTGCATCATCGGCGTCTCGACTTCCAGAAACTGTTTGCCGTCGAGCAGGGTGCGGATGGCGGACACCATGCGGCTGCGCATGACGAACGTCTCGCGCACTTCAGGGTTGACGATGAGATCGACGTAGCGCTGGCGATAGCGTAGCTCCACATCCTTCAGCCCGTGCCATTTTTCCGGCAATGGGCGCAGCGACTTGGCGAGGATGGTAAAGCGCGCCACATGCACGGAAATCTCGCCGGTGCGCGTGGTGAACATATGCCCCTCCGCCCCCACGATGTCGCCGATGTCCATCAGCTTCAACTGCCCGTACGCCTCTTCGCCGAGATCGTCAAAGCGGAAGAAGAGCTGGAGGCGGCCCGAGCGGTCTTCTACATGACAGAAGGTGACTTTCCCCTGGCCGCGGCGCGAAATAATGCGTCCAGCCACCTTGACCGTCTTCCCTTCCAATTCGCCATAGCGCTCGACGATCTCCGCCGCCAGATGCGTGCGATCATAGCGGGTGATCTCGAACGGATTGCGCCCCTGCGCGGAAAGCTCGCGCAATTTCTCCAGGCGCTGTTCCATAATTTCATGCAAAATATCGTCAGCCACGGTCGTTCAACCCTTCACACACAAGAAGCGGCGCCCGCGGCGCCGTATTGACTCAAATGTACCATAGATACCCCATTGCCGTACAGAGTAACGCTCCTGCCGGCATTGCGAACCTTCCGCCGGGTTGTGCCTTGCCCGCAACGGCGTTGATCTGCGATAATCGGGCGATGACGACTCCTATCGCCACAACCGGCATCGACCGGATCACCGGGCTCTCCGCCGCGCCCGGACAGGTCATCGGCCCGTCAGCCCGTTGGCGCACGTCTGCGCGCGCTGATGTTGCCGGCGATCCCGCCGACGCATTGCGCCGGGCATTCGCCG
>JAGUZN010000203.1 GCA_020060775.1 Armatimonadota bacterium | reverse complement strand
GGTCGACGCCCCATTCGGCGCGCTCGCCGGCGGGGGCCATGAACAGGATGAACAGGCGGGCGGCATCCGCGCCGAATTCGTGCACCACGTCGTTGGGCGGCACCGCGCCGGAGCGCTTGGACATCTTCTTGCCGCCGGCGGTGACGATGCCCTGGTTGAACAGGCGGGTGAACGGTTCGTCGAACGATACCAGCCCCAGGTCATGCAGCGCCATGGTGAAGAAGCGCGCGTAGATCAGGTGCATGGTGGCATGCTCGCGCCCGCCCACATACAGATCTACCGGCATCCAGTACTGCACCGCGTCGGGATCAAAGGCGCGCGCCTTTTCCTGCGGCGAGCAGTAGCGCAGGAAATACCACGAGGAGTCCACGAAGGTATCCATGGTATCCGCATCCCGGGTGGCCGGGCCGCCGCACTGCGGGCAGGTGGCCTGCATGAATGACGGGCTGGTGGTCAACGGCGATTCGCCCGCGCCGGTGAACTGCACATCGTCCGGCAGCAGCACGGGCAGTTGCTCGTCGGGCACCGGCTGCATGCCGCACTGCTCGCAATAGATGATGGGGATGGGCGTGCCCCAGTAGCGCTGGCGGCTGATGCACCAGTCGCGCAGGCGGTAATTCACCACGCGCTGGCCAATGCCGCGCGCCTCCATGTCCTCGGCAATCTTCGTCCACCCTTCGGCGCTGGGCAGGCCGGTGTAGTCGCCGGAGTTGACCATGAAGCCCTCGGCCTCAAAGGCGGCGGCCATCAGGTCGGCGTTCAGGTCGGTGCCCTCCGGGGCGATGACGATGCGCACCGGGATGTCGTACTTGCGGGCGAACTCGAAGTCGCGCTGGTCATGTGCGGGCACGGCCATAATTGCGCCGGTGCCGTATTCCATCATCACGTAATTGGCGATCCAGATCGGCACGCGCTCGCCGCTCATCGGGTTCACGGCATACGCGCCGGTGAACGCGCCCTGCTTCTCCAATTCGGTGGAGGTGCGGTCGATCTCGCTCATGCCCGACACGGTTTGGCGCAGCGCCTCCACCGCCTCCCGCTGTTCCGGGGAGGTGATGCGGTCGACCAGCGGGTGCTCCGGCGCCAGCACCATGAAGGTGACCCCGAACACGGTGTCCGGGCGCGTGGTGAACACGCGGAAGCTCTCGTCCGTGCCGTCGATCTGCCAGGCGAATTCGACGCCGTGACTGCGGCCGATCCAGTTCTTCTGCATCAGCAGCACATCGTCCGGCCAGTCCAGCGTCGCATGTCCCTCCAGCAGGCGGTCGGCGTAATCGGTGATGCGCAGATACCACTGCTCCATCATGCGTTTCATCACCCCTGCGCCACAGCGCTCGCAACTGCCGTTCACCACCTGTTCGTTGGCCAGCGCCGTCTGGCACTCGGGGCACCAGTTCACCGGCGACTTCTTCTTATATGCCAACCCGCGCTTGAAGAACTGGATGAAGCACCACTGGTTCCAGTGGTAGTACTCCGGATCGCAGGTGATGACCTCGCGCGACCAGTCGTAGCCATAGCCCATGGCGCGGAACTGGCTCCTCATGTTGGCGATGTTCTGGTACGTCCAGTCGCGGGGCTGCACGCCGCGCTTGATGGCGGCATTCTCGGCGGGCAGGCCGAAGGCGTCAAAACCGGTGGGATGCATGACGTTGTAGCCCTGGTGCGTTTTGAAGCGCGCCACCACATCGCCGATAGTGTAGTTGCGCAGGTGTCCCCAGTGGAGATCGCCCGAGGGATATGCGAACATTTCGAGGAAGTAATATTTCGGCTTGTCGCTCGTTGGCTGGCTCTCATACAGCCGCTCCTCGTCCCAGCGCTGCTGCCACATCGGCTCGATCAACTGGGGATTATACCGTTCACTCATCTCCGGGCTCATGCATCTATCCTCATCACAAAGCGTATACGCGCAAACGCGGACCCTGCTCGGTCCGCGACACGCCGAAGAAAGTATAGAGAGCGCGTGGTGGGCTGTCAAACTAAGTTCCAAGTTCCAAGTTCCAAGTTCCAAGTTCCAGGTTCCAAGTTCCAAGGGGGTGGGCATGCACCGTAGCTGTAGTGGGTTTTCACGTTGTGTCTCGCTCTACGATCTGTTGCTCACTGAGTCTGCGTTTGGCGGTTTGCGTTTCGAGAGGCGCTTTCCCCTCCCCTGTCGCAACGGGGGAGGGTAGGGTGGGGGGCATTCCTCGTCCATGCATCCCGCCAGGGATGCTATGAATCATTTCGCCCTTTCAAGGGCTTCACGGTCTTGAGCGGACCCTAGACCCAGGGCGTTCCCCCTTCGCCAAGGCTATGGGGGACAAGTGCCCTGGGCTAGCACATCCGAGCCCTGCAGGCTCGGGAATAAGGACGATCCCCCTCGTCGGAGTGGATAGTGGTTGGTGGTGAGTGGCATCCCGCCGGGATGCCCACAGCGTGTATGAACCGGGATGATCCTTTACACATTGTCCGGGATGATGCTTTACATCTCGGCGTGTGGGCATGCTGATACCATGCCGTGGAAGGAATCAT
>JAGUZN010000376.1 GCA_020060775.1 Armatimonadota bacterium | reverse complement strand
AGCAGCAGCGCGATGAGCGTCAGCGGGCGGGCAGCGAACGCCATCACCGCCTCAGGCCGGTGGTGGGCCAGCAGGCGCGGCGCCAATTCACCAAAGACCAGGGCGATCACGGCCACCAGGAGAAAGGCCGAGGCGAAGGAGATGGCTTCCTGCTGGGCCGCCGTCATCTCGCCATACCGTGCGACAAGCGGCGTCACGACGCGGTCGGAAAGCACCGCACGGGCCATCCAGCCGAGGCCGAAAATCGCCAGCAAACTTCCGCATTGCGTGACGGTGCGCGAGGTTTCGAGCAGTTTCGCCGTGTGCGAAGCCGATTTCGTTTTAGTGTTGCTGTTGTCCGCGCCTTCTTTACTGCGCAGGTAGTGCAGGCGGGCGGTTGCAAATTGCGCGGCCACCATCAATCCGTTCAGTAGCACCAGCAGCAGCATGAGCAGCAGGAGCAACAGCGACGTAAGGTTGTCTTCTTCCATAGGGTCGTCCCGCCGAAACCGGCGGGTGAGTTTTCACCTCCACCTAACAATATACCACAATCGAGGCCGTGCGTTGACGGCGATCCAAACTAAGTCAACGATTGGTCGCAGTATTCCGGGAAATTGACCGGGGTAAACCACTCCCACGTCGTTGCGAAGAGATGCATCAGCAACGCGGAAGGGCATTGCGCCATTTCACCGTGTTTTGATGACGGTGAACGCGGAAGAGTGGCGGAGGTGGGCGAACGCCCACCTCCGCCATGCAGTTATACGTCGAGTTTGACGAAGCCGCCGGTGCTGCTCTCCACATCATTATACCACAACCACATGGCGCCGGGGTCGGCTTGCGTGTTGCAATAGGCGATGGCAATGGAGCCATGGTTGTGGATGGTGCCCGGATTGGCATCATCGCGTGCCCCGACCAGATCACGCACCGCTTCCGCCGTACACCGGCCGCTGTGCTCACGTGCGAACGCGAGCAAATAGCCGCGACGCTCGCGGGTGGTGTCGCTTTCGGAGAACTCGCTCACGCCGCACTGTTGCAGCCAGTAGCGACACCCATCATCGGCCACGTGGTTGGTCAATGTCGCGTAGCCTTGCTGTTGCACGGGGAACTCGTACATCCCCGCTGCTGTCTGATGGGCGCAGAAGAGGCCGCCCTGCGCGTCTGTCACCACCAGGTTGATCGTGAAAGGATGCGCCTGGCAGAAGCGGCGCACCTCATCCACGGTGGCGCAGGTTTGTAACATCACGCGTAAGGCGAGGTCCTGGTTGATGGCGTGATCCAATCGGCGTAGCCCCGGCAGCACCTGCGAGGAGATGCCGACGGCGAGTCCGGCGCTGTTCACGCCGCGATTGCCCCAACTCGTGCCGGTGATGGGGAAGGAGATAAAGCGGTAACCTTCAACTGGCTCCCACTTGACGGGCCCGCAGTAATACTCAGCGGGATCATCGAGCGCCCCCGCGTTGGCCAGCGTGCCATCAGCCAGCGTGACGGCCAGGCTGGAGCAGGCATGCGCCGGGGCCGTTGCGCCGTAAATGTCATACTGCCAGGCGCGCAGGTTGAGTTCCAAAATATCGTCATACGGCACGCCGACGCCTTCGGCCACGCCGCGCATTTCCTCGATGAGCCAGGGCCACCGGGCGAAGGCCGCGGCCTGCCCCTGCACCCACGCGCGATACTCGGCATCCTGGCGCGGCAGCGGGGGCTCGCCCTCACGCCAGACCAGCAGGCGCACGTTCGGCATGATGCGGTCAGCCATGGCCTGGCCGTACTGGCGGCCCATCTCCACCGGCGAACCGGATAACACTAACGGTTGCATAGGAAACCTCGCTTTTGAATGCGCTTACGCCAGCATACCATGCTTGCTATTGATCAGGTCAAGATCCAACGGCACCACCTGCCCGGTTTCGATAGATTTTTGGGCCGCCAGGCACATCTTCGCGCTGATATACCCTTCCTCCATGGTGCCGGCGATCGTCGTCGGACGCCCGGCGAGCAGGTGTAACTTGGATTCCATCACATATTCCGTACCGTCGAAATGACCATGCCCCGCCCAGTCATGCACTTCGTGAATCACCGAGCCGGGCTTGCCGTTGTGACGGCGCAGGTCGAGGTGGCTGTTGCCCACCAGCGTCTCGCCGCTGGGCGCCTCGACGAACTCCCCGTAGTACTGGAGTTCCATGATGCCTTCCGTGCCGATGAAGAAGCCGCCGCGCTTGCCGCCTTGCGCCGGCGCGTTGAAGGTCTGGCTATACGAGGCCGTCACCCCGCCCTCGTACTGGATGATCACCACCTGGTTATCATCGATATCGATCTCCTGCGCATAGACACACTTCCTCATGTGCCGGGGATACAGCGCTTTCGCCGCGTCGAGGTGCCGACGATGGACACTCATGGGGCAGGCCATCTTTTTCTCGCAGGTATCACAGGTGAGATCATTGGGCATGTCGCCACCGTAGACCAGGCGTGACCCGAAGGCGGCAATCGATACCGGCTTCAGTCCGATCACATGGTTGATGATATCGAAGTCGTGCGTCGCCTTCTGCAGGAAGAGGTCGCCGACATTTTTCCGGGTGCGCATCCACTTGCGAAAATACCCGTCGCCGTAATGGACGTTATTCACGTACTGCACGGAAACGACCTTGCCGAGATCACCCCGGCGCACATGATTGTACGCGGAGACGGTGACCGGCGCGCCGCGCATGGTGAAGTTCACCGTGGCCACCTGCGGGTAGTCGCGCAGCAGTTGCCACACCTCCTCGACATCCGCCTCGGTGATGGCGATCGGTTTCTCCAGAAAGATATTCATGCCGCGCTTCACGCATTTACGCACCATCTCGGCGTGGCTGCTGCAATACGAGGAGATGACGACGGTATTGATATCTTCCGTGTCGAGCATCTCGTCGGGGTCTTCGTAGTAGGGCAGGTCGCGGAAGCTGGGGCGCAACTGCAGGGCATCGGTCTGGAAGTGCCCCGCCGCCCCAGTGTGGCCCTCGCCGAAATAGCCGGCGACAATCTCGTCGAACAGCGCGCGACTGATGTCGCTGAACGCCACGCAACACCCGGGCACGAACTGCTCCAACAGGATCATGTGCCCCACCCCGGACGACCCGGCGCCGATGCATCCGACTTTCAAGTTCTCAACCATAGTGAAAATCCTCACGTCGCATGTACTGGGCGGCAAGCGGCGTCCTGAATCGCTACAGGTGCACGTACCTGCCGCCGACCCTCCCTCTATTCCGCACACGGCGAAGAGCACCTTCCAAGATTATTTCGCTTTTTCCGAAACAGTTTCCGGCCCATGGCGAGAGGGTGCTTGGCGCTTTTCCTGCTCTTCCCGTATCATGTGCGCAAGACGAATGCGTTGTTCTGTGGAGAAGGAGACGGCGATGATCACTCGGCAACTCGGCCAAACAGCCATCATGGTCAGCGCCCTCGGGCTGGGCACGTGGGCGATGGGCGGCACCTGGTGGGGCGGCACGGATGAAGCGGAAGCGGTGGCGGGGATCCAGCGCGCGCTCGACGAAGGAGTGACGCTCATCGACACGGCGCCGGCGTACGGCTTTGGACTGGCGGAAGAGTTGGTGGGTCAGGCCATTCGCGGGCGGGAGCGTAGTACTCTCGTCATTGCCACCAAAGTTGGGCTCGTCTGGCATACCGAGGAGGGCCACCACCATGCCCATGTGGACGGACGACACATCATGCGCAATCTGCGCCCGCTGATGATCCGGCATGAGATTGAGCAGAGCCTGCGGCGCCTCGGCACGGATTACATTGACCTCTACCAGACACACTGGCAGGACCCGACCACCCCGATCGCGGAGACGATGGGCGAACTGCTGCGCCTGCGCGACGAGGGGAAGATCCGCGCCATCGGGGTGAGCAATGCCAGCGTGGCGCAGATGCAGGAGTATCTGGCCGTGGGACGCCTCGATGCCTGCCAGCCGAAGTACAATATGCTCGATCGCGATATCGAAAACGACATTCTGCCGTTCTGCCGCGCGCAGCAGATCGCCGTGCTCAGTTATTCTTCGCTGGGCATGGGCCTGTTGAGCGGCTCGATGTCGCCCGACCGCCAGTTCCCCGAGGGCGATGTGCGCCGCGGCAACCCGCGCTTTTCCCCGGAGAGTATCCGGCGGGTGAACGCCATGCTCGCGCGCTTCGCGCCGATCCGCGACCGCTATAGACTGGACCAGGCGCAGTTGAGCATTGCCTGGACCATCAGCCGTCCGGGGGTTACCTGCGCGCTGGTCGGGGTACGCAATGCACAACAGGCGGCGGCCATTGCGCCGGGTGGGCGCGTCATGCTCAACGAGGACACACTGGCCGAGATGGATCGCATCATGGCGGCATCCTCATGATGCAACTCCTCCGCCGCCCACGCGTATATAACGAATGAAGGGGACGAATGGGCGTGTTCCAATCGGAGGAGCAACGACTGCTCGCCAGGGCGCAGCGAGGCGACATGGTTGCCTTTGAAGCGCTGGTGCGCATGCACCAGCAGCGTGTCTACGCTCACGCCTACCGGTTGTTGAACAATAGTGCGGAGGCCGAGGATTTGTGCGCCGAGACCTTTTTGCGCGCCTACCAGCATCTCGGATCGCTGCGCGCCGACCCTTCGATTGTCCACTGGTTGTTGAGGGTGGCGAATAATCTGGGGGTGTCGGCGCTGCGCAAGCGCACGACGCGGCCGATGATGGAGTTGGACGATATCAGCGACGTCCCGTCCGCGGCGGCGACCCCGGAAGAGGACGTGGTGGCGCGGTCGCGGCGGGAGATCGTGCGGGAGTGCCTGCAGGACCTCTCGCCCAAAGAGCGGACGGCCGTGTTAATGTTTTATCTGGATGAACGCCCGCTGGAGGAGATTGCCCGGGTGCTGGGATGCGGGTTGGCCGGCGCGAAAAGCCGGGTGCATCGCGCACGGCATCGCCTGCGCGATCTGGTGATGGCGCGCTGGGGGGAGGACCTTCCCCTCGCCCTGGGCGAAGAGAGTGGAGGGGCATGATGTGGCAGCAACGCAATACTACTGATGACTTACGCGATCCCGCGCTGGCCGCGTTGGTGCGCGACGCCTATGCGGATGATCCGGCGCTGGAGGCGTCGCCCGGACGTACGGAGCGCATTATGCGCCGCGTGTTGGCCGCTGGACCGCGTCCACAGCCGCGCACCGCGCGCTGGGCGCCGTTCGCTT